>NZ_CP034443.1:2487683-2789797 GCF_003952365.1 Mesorhizobium sp. M9A.F.Ca.ET.002.03.1.2
GGCTTTGACGACGATGCGATGTTGAAACACCGTCTGTTGCGCCGAATCGGCCGTCGGCCACACGTTGGGTCGTCATCAGGTTCTCGACAGCTTCCCGGTGTCAAATCCAAACCGTGGTCGGCGATCCCCACCAAGGTGGGAAGGCAGCGCTGACACAGCCGAACGTCGATCAAGTCACGATCAACGATTGCCTCATGTCACATGCCCTGCGGGACTGAAAAACGGAGAAGAACATGTGCGATGCAAAACTGAAGACCGTGCTTTCGCTTTTTTCGCCGGTGGCCAGCAAATTAGATGCTCTCTCGTCCAACGGACCAGCGACGGATGCAAATTGCGTTAAGCTAAATACGAACGAGAACCCGTTTCCGTTGCCGAAGAGCGTAATGCAAAGTGCAATTGCTGCGATCGAACACCAGTATCTTTATCCGGAAGACGACAATCTCAGCTTAAGGGCAGCTGCCTCCGACACTTACGGATTTTCCAAAGATCAGGTGATTGCCGGCAACGGTTCGTCGGAACTGCTCGGACTCATCTACAGAGCTTTCCTCGCCCCAGGAGATAGAGTGGCGATGCTGTCGCCCGGATTTTCGTTCAACCGTAAACTTGCCATGTTGCAGGGTGCTGAGTTTCTCGAAATCGCATCGAGCGAAGCTCATCCCCTGCCGATAGAAAAACTGCTGTCCGGCCCCGCAAAAGACGCGAAGTTCATTCTGTTGGCTAATCCGAACAATCCGACCGGAACATTCGTGCCGGTGGCCGAAATCGAACGCCTTGTGGAGCAAGCAGATCGCTTGATCGTCTTGGATGAGGCCTACGTTGACTTCGCACCCGACCATGCCCTGCGCCTCGTCAATAGGCATCCGAATCTTTTGATCTTGAGGACTTTTTCAAAGAGCTATGCTGCCGCTGGCGTGCGAGTCGGCTTCGGTTTCGGTCACCCAGAAATCATTGGCAGGCTGCGCAACATCCAGAATGTCTTCAACATGAACGTGATCGGGCAGGCGGTCGGGAAAAGCATTCTTGCGCATCGCCACGCCTACGAAGAGAACCACAGGCACATCAAGCATGAACGACAGCGAGTGACCCTGGCGCTGTTGCAACTTGGCTTTTCAGTAACACCCTCCCACGCAAACTTTTTGCTGGCCCGTGTGCCGGCGGGACAGGAGGGCTCATGCTGGCAAGCCGCGTTGAAAGAGCAGAAGATCCTCATCGCCAGCTTTCCTGACATAGATTTGAAGAACTGCATTCGCGTCAGCATTGGCACCACAGAGCAGATGGACAAATTCCTTGCTGCCGCCAAAAACGTTTGTATGAACGTTAAGAGGAATCGCGGTATGCACAAGCATGAAGTCAATTCACATTGCTTTGGAAATGTATCAAGTAATAAGTGTCGATGTGTTGTGAGTTATGATGTTTCCAATAGTGGATAAATCATAGGTAATTTGGAGAATAATTAATTGAAGAAAATTTTCGCTTCGGGCCTGACCTTCGGCATCTTCGATCATCTGGACGAAAACGGCGATGACATCGCCCAACAATATGCAGATCGGCTGAGCCTAGCAGAAGCGTGCGATGGCTATGGCTTTTATGCGTATCATCTCGCAGAGCACCACTGTACGCCGCATGGCAGAGGTCCATCACCGAATTTGTTCTTAGCGAGCGTCGCCCAGCGAACCCGCAGTCTTCGTGTTGGTCCCATGGTAATGCTACTTGCGCTCTATCATCCGCTGCGTGCCTTCGAGGAGATCTGCATGCTTGATCAGTTGAGCGGCGGCAGGCTTGAACTCGGCATAGGGCGCGGCTCTGCTCCGACTGAATTGGGATACTTCGGGGTTGCTGTAGAAGCAGCACCAGAACAGTATGCGGAGGCCAGCGAGATTCTCATCAATGCGATGAAAGGCGGGACGCTTTCTTATCAGGGCCGCCACTTTGAGTTGAAAGACGTTCCGCTGACGTTGAGACCTCACCAATATCCCCATCCGCCGACATGGATCGCCACCAATCGACCCGAGCCGGCTAGCTGGGCCGCCGCGAATGGGGCAAACATCGCCTGCGTCGGACCTTCCACTTCTGTTCGCAGCGTTACCGACGCGTTCCGCGCCGCCCGAATTCACGATGCTGACATTGGCCACCAAGCGCCATTTCTTGGATTGCTCCGAATGGTGGTGATAGAGCGTTCTGAAACAGATGCGTATTTGCTCGCAGCACCTGCCTATGAACGATGGCTCAAGAGCTTCAAATTTCTATACGAACTAAATGCCATTCCCACTCCACCAAACTTGCCTCTGAACTTCGATGCAGCAATTGAAAGTGAATTGTGCGTCGTGGGAACGGCAGCTTCTGTCCGAAAAGCTCTCCTTGATCAGTTGGAAGAGGCAGGTGCTAATTATCTTCTGTGTCAACTGGCATTTGGGGATTTGCCGCTGGATGCGTCCCTATACACCGCATCGACCATTCGATCCGAAATCATGGCTCGAGTTGGCGCATCGTGAAATCCGTTGCGTGATTGGAGGAGCAGCGGCAGCGCTGCTCCTCATTCCGAAACGGTTGTGGGGGCCGAACCTCTTGTGTCAGGCGTAAACCACTAGAGCACGTCCTGTTTGATCCAGTTCATATCCTGCGGCTTTGAAGTAGTTGGCACATTCGGCTGGGGTGAAGAGGTCGACGACCGCGCCGACGCGTCTCATAGAGCCTTGATGGTTCTCTCGGCTTTGCTCGCAGCAGCGCCTTAAGTTTGGCGAAGGCGTTCTCAATCGGATTGAAGTCGGGACTGTAGGGCGGCAGGTAGAGCAGGCTCGCGCCCGCGGCCTCAATCGCGTCGCGCACGCCGGCGGCCTTGTGGGCGGGCAGGTCGCCCATGACGACTACGTCGCCCCGCGACAATGTCGGTGAAGGCCTTGGTCTTCCAGTGGCATGTGGCACGCCGGCCTGGCAGCGCTCGCCGCGCAGGGTTCTCCAGGCGGATGTCGCCAATGTCAAATTTGCTGGCATCCATGCCGCCATCGCTTTCTGGTTCCAGATCGAAAAATCGCCGAATGGAACCAGCGCATCAACCTGCGCCTCAAGGAGCTCACTGCCACTTTCGGTCGGCGGGGTGTGCCGCCCCACAAATAGAACATCAATTGTCGTGCCAACCGCGCAAGCGAAGGCCAGAAAGCCAACCTGTGTTTCTACGGCTTAATTGAGAGGCAGCCGATGTCGGCCGAACATCACCTTGTCTCGAAGTCGACGAATCCGACAGCAGGTTGCGAAAGTGCGCGCGACGCGAACAAACTGCTGAAGCGCTCAACTCTTATTGATCACGCGTGTTGGACGCGAACCATTCTCGTTCCAATCGGGCTGAGCGCAAATTCTCCCGGTTCACAAAATTGCGTTGCTGGAGTAGTGGGGGCGCAGAGAAATCTCCGGTCGCAGCCTTACCCGGTCAAAACAAGGATACCAATGATGAAGACTCTCGCCGTCTGCTCTGGCGGATTGGACTCCGTTTCCCTTGCTCACATGGTGGCAGCGGAGCATGAACTCACCGGCCTTCTATCTTTCGACTATGGCCAACGGCACAGGAAGGAATTGGGCTTCGCCGCTCTTTGCGCGGAGCGACTGAAGGTCCCGCACCAGATCATCGACCTCCGCGAAATTGGCCGTGGCCTTTCCGGCTCAGCGCTCACCGACAGTGTCGACGTGCCGGACGGCCATTACGCCGAAGATACTATGAAGATTACGGTGGTGCCGAACCGCAATGCCATCATGTTTGCAATCGCCTTCGGGCTGGCCGCCACGCATAAGGCAGAAGCGGTGGCGGCGGCCGTGCATGGTGGGGATCATTTCATCTATCCAGATTGCCGTCCGGCCTTCATCGAAGCTTTCCAGACAATGCAAGACCGCGCGCTCGACGGCTATGCGCAGATACGCCTCTATGCACCGTACGTGAACCTCGGAAAAGCTGACATTGTGGCGGATGGCGCAAGATACGGCACCCCGTTTGCCGAGACCTGGTCCTGTTACAAGGGCGGCGTGCGTCACTGCGGGCGATGCGGGACCTGCGTCGAGCGGCGCGAAGCGTTCCATCTCGCCGGGCACGCTGATCCCACCGACTACGAGGACGCCGATTTCTGGCTCGAGGCACTCCGCAGGAGGCGCGCGTAATGTTCCACATCAGCAAGGAATTCCACTTCTCGGCCTCGCATCAGCTCACCTCCTTGCCCCCCAACCATCAATGTGCGCGCCTGCACGGGCATAACTATATCGTCGTAGTGGAGCTATCGGCCAAGGAACTGGACGCCCGCGGCTTCGTGCGCGACTATCACGATCTGGCGCCGCTCAAACGCTATATTGACGAGAGCTTCGACCATCGGCACCTCAACGACGTGCTGGGACATGAGAAAGTCACGGCGGAATGCCTGGCCAGACATTTCTATGAATGGTGCAAGGCACGTCTGCCGCAGACCACGGCCGTGCGCGTTAGCGAAACACCGAAAACTTGGGCGGAATACCGTCCGTGACCGACATGCATCCCGCAATCCGTGTGAGCGAGATATTTGGGCCGACGATCCAGGGCGAGGGCGTGCTCATCGGCTTGCCGACGGTGTTCATCAGAACCGGCGGATGTGATTATCGCTGTTCATGGTGCGACAGCCTTCACGCGGTGGACAATCAGTATCGCAATGAATGGCTACCGATGCCGATCGATGCCGTGTGGCAAACCGTCCATGCGCTTTCCGGCGGCAGGCCGGTTATGGTCTCCTTGTCAGGCGGCAACCCGGCCATTCAGCCGTTCGGTCCCCTCATAGAACGAGGCCATCGCGAGGGCTATCGTTTTGCACTGGAAACGCAGGGTTCCGTGGTGAGGGAGTGGTTTGCGGATCTTGACGTGCTGATCCTTAGCCCAAAGCCGCCGTCCAGCGAAATGACGACCAGTTGGGCTGCGTTTGAGGCGTGCCTCGAAGCGGCGCAAGAGAAGCCGCAAATCGTGCTCAAGCTCGTCGTTTTCGACGAGAGTGACTATGCCTACGCCAAAGAAGTCGCGGCGCGATATCCGCACCTTCCGATCTATCTGCAACCCGGCAATCACACGCCGCCGCGCCCTGGCAGTGAAGACACCTCTGTCGACTTGGACGGAATAATGATGCGAATGGAATGGCTTGTCGAAAGGGTGACCAGCGACAGGTGGTTCGAAGCCCGCGTGTTGCCGCAGCTGCACGTTCTGCTTTGGGGTAACAAGAGGGCGGTCTAGTCTGCGGCTTGCGTCGCACCGGAAGGCCGGGCTCCGACGGCTTGGCAGGCTCTCTTAGCGTGCCGAGTACAGCCGAGCTTTGTTCGCGCCAGCGGTCTCGCATTGTGCGGCTGGAAACCGCCCGGACACCCGCTGCCGGCGTGTGTTACCTTGACTCCGATGAGCGGTCGTCACGCAAAGTTGAAATCCGCAAGAACTGGCCTTCTCGCCCCAGCTGCTTGACTGTTTCCTCCGTCGCAAGCACGTCATCCCTCCCATCCTTGTCCAGCCCTTATCGATGTATCTCATGGTCCGGCCTGACGCTCGACTGTCAGACACCAGAACGCCAAAGGGGCTGGCCCGCCGGTCAACGGCAGCTGCTAAACAGAACGGCGATGTGCATGGGAATGCATCCGTTGCTTAAATGCCTTCCATAAAGAAGATCGATTTCCTCACTGGCCCAACGATCTCATGGATTTGTTCACGCAACAGGTGAAGCCGTCCGAGATTACGGCGCAACTCGGCTCGGCTTCGTTCCGGTCGGGGCATACGCTACCCGCACCGTCGGACCCTTTGCCCGCGCGTGTTCGATTGCCGCTCACTCGTCATCTTCTGGCGGTTCTAGTTTGCCAACCGAAACCTCTAGCCTCGTGGTGCACTCAATAAGGTTAGCTAGCAATTTGGCATCAATGTCTGTGTGCCCCTCGTACTCGGAGAGGTTTCGCTCGTTGTGCGCCTTTAGAAAAATCTGAATGTCAGCCTTGTCGGTTCCGACGGTATGAACGAGCGCTTGAAACACCGAAGTGCGATTGTCCGAGCGATAGCCTTCGCGGCGTAGGGCTGCCAGGGCAAGCCGATGCGCAGCTCCATATAAGAGAGTGAATTGGCTGTCGGGGTCGAGACCTTTCTGTGCGTCAGTTAAATTCTTGCGCGCGCCACCCAGCATGCCGTCATATTCGGACAGCGATGGGGGCTCACTTTTCATCAGCCCAATCTTTACGAGGTTGTCTAGTTCTTGCTTGCCCACGCTTGTAAATCTTTCTCCGAGCCGATGAGGAAAATCTTTGGAAGGGTACTTACCTTGCGGACAAACGACCCTTTCTGAGACGCCTTTCGTTGCCATTCCTCCGGCGACAGAAATGTCGGACTGACCTTTCGGCCTAGTCTCAGTTCCGCGTTTTGTGCGGCTGAATAAAGTTCAGAGAGGTTCAGGTTATCGCCGACCACCATCAAATCGATATCGCTGCGTTCTGTGTCCGTGCCTTTGGCGACTGAACCGTACACGAAGGCAGATTTGATCGAATGAAAGTGCGACAGCAATTCCCTTAGTGGCTCGGTTGGTATTTGGTTCTTAAGTGAAAAGTGCGCCGTGCTCTGCAAAGCAGGGGGGGCTGCGTTCTCAGGCCCCGCGCTAGTGCCGTCACGATGCGCCTTTAGGCGCTGGTATTCATCGACCGAAAGCAGCACAAGCCGTTCGCGGCCATTCTTGCTGATGATCACGGGTTCCGCTAGCGCCTTGTCCTGATACACCCCAAAGTTGCGCTGAAATTCAACCGAGCTAATGACCGACATAGAATTGTCCCGATAATCCGTCATATCCGTATAATACGTATCTTTTTGAAAATATCAATGATCTCGTGCTAAGGTACTGAATTACTTGCCTTCGATATAGCGCGTCGGCGGAACCAACTCGTAGACGGGCTATGAAAGGTTAAGCGCGGATGTCTATCGGCCGCCGGCGTTCCCGCTCCGCAAGCCTGCCTGAACTATTCCGCGCGGCGGTCAAGCCCCAGGCTCCTGCTCATCCAGCGACCGCAGGCTGGAAAAGACAATAGCCGACGTCTTCCGATGGTCTCGCCATCAGCTTTGGGCTAGCTCCCCATTATCCCGCTTCGAGCTCGACACAGGGCGGTTTCGATGGCGCACGACAATCTGTGTCGGCTTTGTCGTGTCCGTGACAGACGCCTGAAAGGCCCGCTCGCGCGTTTTGCCGCCGTCTAAGTGGCTGGAATTTAATAACAAAGTTTCTTCTCGGATCGGCCGATCACGCTGGTACGCTTTTTGCGATGCTTGGTGTGAGGTGGCACGAGCTGCCTATCGGCACTTGTGTCGCGGGCAGTCGCGATGATTAGAACGAAGGAAGGAAAGCTATTATGTCAGGTCTGCGTCAGATCGCCTTTTACGGCAAAGGCGGCATCGGCAAGTCCACCACCTCCCAAAATACGCTCGCCGCCCTTGTCGACCTCGGGCAGAGAATCCTCATCGTAGGATGCGACCCCAAAGCCGATTCCACACGCTTGATCCTGAATTCGAAAGCTCAGGATACCGTCCTGGATCTCGCCGCACAGGAAGGTTCGGTGGAAGACCTCGAACTCCAGGACGTGCTCAAGGTCGGCTACAGAGGCATCAAGTGCGTGGAGTCCGGCGGCCCCGAGCCGGGTGTCGGTTGCGCCGGCCGCGGCGTCATCACCTCGATCAATTTCCTCGAGGAGAATGGCGCTTATGACGATGTCGATTATGTCTCCTATGACGTCCTCGGCGACGTGGTATGCGGCGGCTTCGCCATGCCGATCCGCGAAGGCAAGGCCCAGGAGATCTACATCGTCATGTCCGGCGAGATGATGGCGCTCTATGCCGCCAATAACATCGCCAAGGGCATCCTCAAATATGCCCATTCGGGCGGTGTGCGGCTGGGCGGGCTGATCTGCAATGAACGTCAAACCGACCGTGAACTCGATCTGGCCGAAGCACTGGCTGGCCGATTGAATTCCAAGCTCATCCACTTCGTGCCCCGCGACAACATCGTCCAGCATGCCGAACTCAGGAAGATGTCGGTGATCCAGTACGCGCCGGACTCCAAGCAGGCAGGGGAATACCGCGCTCTGGCCGAGAAGATCCACGCCAATTCGGGCCAGGGTACGATCCCGACGCCGATCACCATGGAGGAGCTGGAGGAGATGCTGCTCGACTTCGGCATCATGAAGACCGACGAGCAGATGCTTGCCGAGCTTCACTCCAAGGAAGCGGCGAAGGCGGCGGCCCAGTAGTGACATTAGCGCTGCCATGAATCGGCGCGCCTTGCAGAGAACGGCGCCTATTCGTTGAGGCGTCACCCAACCTTGAAAGGGGACTCATGAGCCGGGAATACGAGAATGACGGTGCTCTTCATGCGAAGCTTATCGAAGAGGTGCTGTCGCATTATCCCGACAAGGCGGCGAAGCGCCGCAAGAAGCACCTCAACGTCGCAAAGAGCGGCAACGAGGCTGGCGGGGAAAGCGAGGTCCTTTCCGAATGCGACGTCAAATCGAACATCAAGTCCATTCCCGGGGTGATGACGATTCGCGGCTGTGCATATGCGGGTTCGAAAGGCGTGGTGTGGGGGCCAGTCAAGGATATGGTCCATATATCGCACGGCCCGGTCGGCTGCGGCCAATATTCTTGGTCGCAGCGCCGCAACTACTACGTCGGTACGACGGGCGTCGACACGTTCGGGACAATGCAGTTCACCTCCGATTTCCAGGAGAAGGACATCGTCTTCGGCGGCGACAAGAAGCTGGAACAGATCATTGACGAGATTGAAGTCTTGTTTCCGCTCAACAACGGCATCACCGTGCAATCCGAATGCCCTATCGGCCTGATTGGCGATGACACCGAGGCGGTTTCTCGCAAAAAGACCAAGGAGTATGACAAGACGATCGTGCCGGTACGCTGCGAGGGTTTCCGCGGCGTCTCGCAGTCGCTTGGCCACCACATCGCCAATGATGCGATCCGGGATTGGGTCTTCGACAAAAAGGATGTCAAGTTCGAGGCCGGCCCCTACGACGTCAACGTCATCGGCGACTACAATATCGGCGGCGATGCCTGGGCCTCGCGCATACTGCTTGAGGAGATAGGGCTGCGCGTGGTCGGCAACTGGTCGGGTGACGCCACACTCGCAGAGATCGAGCGCGCCCCGAAGGCTAAGCTCAATCTTATCCACTGCTACCGGTCGATGAACTACATCTGTCGGCATATGGAGGAAAAGTATGGCGTCGCTTGGATGGAGTACAATTTCTTCGGTCCCTCCCAGATCGAAGCCTCTCTGCGCAACATAGCCAAGCATTTTGGGCCGGAAATCGAGGAGAAGACCGAAAAGGTCATTGCCAAGTACAGGCCGCTTGTTGATGCGGTCATCGCCAAGTACCTGTCGCGCCTGGAAGGAAATACCGTGATGCTCTATGTCGGCGGCCTGCGCCCCCGCCACGTCGTCACGGCCTACGAGGACCTCGGCATGGTCATCGTGGGCACCGGCTATGAATTCGCCCACAGCGACGACTATCAGCGCACCGGCCACTACGTGAAGAACGGCACGCTGATCTATGATGACGTGACCGGCTATGAGTTGGAGAAATTCATCGAAGGGATTCGCCCAAATCTGGTCGGCTCGGGAATCAAAGAAAAATACCCGGTGCAGAAGATGGGCATACCGTTCCGCCAGATGCATTCCTGGGATTATTCAGGCCCGTATCACGGCTACGATGGCTTTGCCATTTTCGCACGTGATGTGGATCTCGCCATCAACAACCCGGTCTGGGACCTATTCCACGCGCCTTGGAAAAGAAGCCGGGGCGATGAGCGGGCGATGGCTGCCGAATAAACATCTGCTTTAGCCCCAGTCTCCCACTGGGACGGTGAACTCCCGCGGCCTCTGATCCGCCGGAGCCTGGAACGTCTCGACGTCCTGAGCTGCCGTACCGCGCAGCCAGATGCAAAAGAGGTAATCATCATGCCGCAGTCGGCTGAAAAAATTCTCGATCACGCTCCCCTGTTCCGCGAGCCGGAATACAGAAAGATGCTCGCTGAGAAGAAGCTAAACTTCGAATGTCCGCACCCCGATGAGATCGTTTCCGATCAGCGCGATTTCACCCAGACGTGGGAATACCGCGAAAAGAACCTCGCCCGCAAAGCGCTTGTCGTGAACCCGGCCAAGGCCTGCCAGCCGCTGGGTGCGGTATTCGCTGCCGCCGGCTTCGAGCGAACCATGTCCTTCGTCCACGGCAGCCAAGGTTGCGTCGCCTATTACCGCTCGCACCTGTCGCGCCATTTCAAGGAGCCTGCCGCGGCGGTCTCCTCCTCAATGACCGAGGATGCGGCGGTGTTTGGCGGCCTGAAGAACATGGTCGACGGGCTCGCCAACACCTACCAGCTCTACGACCCGAAGATGATTGCCGTGTCGACGACCTGTATGGCAGAGGTCATTGGCGACGACCTGCACAGCTTCATCCAGAACGCCAAGGACGAAGATTCAGTCCCGCGCGACTTCGACGTACCCTTTGCCCACACGCCGGCCTTCGTTGGCAGTCATGTCGACGGCTATGACAACATGGTCAAAGGCATTTTGGAGCACTTCTGGAAAGGCCAGGAGCGTACGCAAGTCGAGGGAACCATCAACATCATTCCGGGCTTCGACGGCTTCTGCGTCGGCAACAACCGGGAGCTCAAGCGCCTCCTCGATGTAATGGGCGTGTCCTACACATTGATCCAGGATGCCTCTGACCAGTTCGACACGCCTTCGGACGGTGAATACCGCATGTATGACGGGGGCACGAAGATCAACGAGGTGAAGAAGGCCCTCAACGCCGAGGCAACGCTTTCGCTGCAGCATCACAACACCCGAAAGACGTTGGGCTATTGCGAGGAGGTCGGGCAGGCGACGGCCTCGTTCCACTATCCGCTCGGCGTTCAGGCGACCGACGAATTCCTGATGGAGGTCGCGGCGATTTCCGGCAAGGAGATCCCCGAGGCAATTCGCCTCGAGCGCGGCCGACTGGTAGACGCCATGGCGGACAGCCAATCCTGGTTGCATGGTAAGAAATACGCCATCTACGGCGATCCCGACTTCGTTCACGCGATGGCCCGCTTTGTCATGGAGACCGGCGGCGAGCCAACCCATTGCCTCGCCACCAATGGCACCTCGGCATGGGAAGCCGATTTGAAGAAGCTGCTAGCATCCTCGCCTTTCGGCAAGGCTGCCCAGGTTTGGGCGGGCAAGGACCTGTGGGCGCTGCGCTCGCTGCTCTTTACCGAGCCGGTGGACCTTTTGATCGGCAATTCCTACGGCAAGTACCTGGAGCGCGACACCGGAACGCCGCTGATCCGGCTGATGTTTCCGATCTTCGATCGGCACCATCATCACCGCTTTGCGCTCTTTGGCTACCAGGGCGCGTTGCGCGTGCTGACGACGATCCTCGACAAGATCTTCGACAAACTCGATCGCGAGACGAGCGAGACGGGTGTGACGGATTATTCCTATGACCTCACGCGCTAAGAGCCGTGGCCGGCTTTTCGCCGAGGCCATTCCTTGCCCAATGGACTGGGGAGGCTGAGCGATGTCCTCCCTCAGCGCCAAAATCAAGGACGCCTTCGATGAGCCCGCCTGCGATAAGAACCGTGGCAAAGATGCCAAGGCGCGCAAGGAGGGCTGCTCGAAGTCGCTGACACCAGGGGCGGCAGCCGGCGGCTGCGCCTTTGACGGAGCCAAGATCGTCCTGCAGCCGATCACCGACGTTGCGCATCTGGTCCATGCGCCGCTCGCCTGCGAGGGCAATTCTTGGGACAACCGTGGTGCGGTTTCGTCAGGGCCGACCTTGTGGCGGACAAGCTTCACGACCGACCTCACCGAACTCGACCTGGTGATGGGGCAGGGCGAGCGGAAACTCTTCAAGGCGATCCGCGAGATCAAGCACACATACGCGCCGCCGGCGATCTTCGTCTACTCAACTTGCGTAACGGCGCTGATCGGTGACGACATCGAGGCCGTGTGCAAACGCGCCACGGAAAAGTTCGGTTTGGCCGTGGTGCCGATCAATGCGCCTGGCCTGGCAGGCTCCAAGAACCTCGGCAACAAGCTCGCCGCCGAGGCGTTGCTCGATCATGTCATCGGCACGGTCGAACCCGACGACCCCGGGCCCTACGACATCAACATCCTTGGCGAATTCAACCTCTCGGGCGAATTCTGGCTTGTAAAGCCGCTCCTCGATCGGCTCGGCATCCGGGTGCGCGCCTGCATTCCCGGCGATGCGCGTTACCGCGACATTGCTTCCGCGCACCGCGCCCGGGCGGCAATGATCGTGTGCTCGACCGCGCTGATCAGTCTTGCCCGCAAGATGGAGGAGCGCTGGGACATCCCGTTCTTCGAGGGCTCCTTCTACGGCATCTCCGACACATCGGAAGCTCTTCGCAACCTTGTCAGGCTGCTGGTGAGGAAGGGCGCCGATCCGGAGATCCTCGAGCGCACGGAGACGCTGATCGCGCAGCAGGAGGCGATCGCGTGGAAGAAACTCGAATCCTACCGGCAAAGGCTCCAAGGCAAGCGCGTGCTGCTCAACACAGGCGGTGTGAAGTCCTGGTCGGTTGTCCATGCGCTGATGGAGATCGGAATCGAGATCGTCGGCACCTCGGTCAAGAAATCTACCGTGCAGGACAAGGAGCGCATCAAACAAGTTCTCAAGCACGACAAGCATATGTTCGAATCCATGGCTGCGCGCGAGCTGTACGCCATGCTCTCTGAACACAGGGCCGATATCATGCTGTCGGGCGGTCGCACGCAATTCATTGCGCTCAAGGCCAAGACGCCCTGGCTCGATATCAACCAGGAGCGCCAGCATCCTTATGCCGGCTATGACGGCATGGTGGAACTCGTACGCCAGATCGACCTCGCCATTCACAATCCGATCTGGTCTCAGGTGCGCCAGCCGGCCCCGTGGGATTGCCAGCCTGAGCTGATAGGCGAATTGCCGTGCACGAGGAACGAGACCGCGTACCTGTTTGATGAATTCGCCTGCGCGACGGCACACGAGTGTTGAGGCGACCGATGGCCCGCATCCTTCCCCAGAGCAAATCGGCGGCAGTCAACCCGCTGAAGTCGTCGCAGCCGCTGGGTGCCGCCTTTGCCTTTCTTGGCGTCGACGGTGCGATGCCGCTGTTCCACGGCAGCCAAGGATGCACAAGCTTTGCGCTCGTTCTCTTCGTGCGGCACTTCAAAGAAGCGATTCCCTTGCAGACTACGGCGATGGATGAGGTGGCGACCATCCTCGGCGCAGCCGACCATCTGGAAGAGGCGATCCTCAACCTCAAGAACCGCACGAAGCCAACGCTGATCGGGGTGTGCACGACCGCGCTGGTGGAGACGCGTGGCGAAGATTGCGCGGGTGATATTGCCAACGTCAAGCTGAAGCACACGCAAGAGCTTGCGGGTACGGAGGTCGTGCTGGCCAACACGCCGGATTTTGACGGCGCGATCGAAGAGGGCTGGGCCAGGGCAGTCACCGCAATGATCGAAGGGATTACACGCTCGGGCGAACGGGCGCGGCACCCGAAGAAGATCGCAATCCTGCCCGGATGCAACCTCACTGTCGCCGACGTCGAGCATATGCGGGACATGGTTGAAAGCTTTGGGCTCAAGCCGGTTATTCTGCCCGACATCTCAGGCTCGCTCGACGGTACGGTTCCTGACCGCTGGGTAGCGACCACATACGGCGGCACCAGCGTCGAGGACATTCGCGAGTTGGGCACGGCCATGCAATGCATCGCCATCGGTGAGCACATGCGCCGCCCGGCGAAAGCGCTGCTCGGGTTGACCGGCGTGCCTTACGTGTTGTTCCAGTCACTGACTGGGCTGCAGGACACGGACCGCTTCGTGTCGCTGCTGTCTTCGATTTCGGGCGCGGCGGTACCGGCCCGCGTGCGCCGGCGCCGGGCCCAATTGCAGGACGCGATGCTCGACGGACATTTCCATTTCGGCGGCAAGAAAATTGCCATCGCTGCCGAACCAGACCAGCTGTTCCAACTTGCAACCTTCTTTGCTGGCCTCGGCTCCGAGATAGCCGCGGCCGTCACAACGACCGACAGGTCTAAAATTCTCGAGAAAGTCCCGGCGGTTTCGGTTCAGATCGGCGATCTCGGCGATCTGGAAAGTCTTGCCGTCGGTGCTGACCTGCTTGTCACGCATTCGCACGGGCGCCAAGCATCGGAGCGGCTCCGAATTCCGCTCATGCGCATCGGGTTCCCGGTCTTCGATCGACTAGGCAGCCAGCACAAGCTCGCAATTCTCTATCAGGGCACCCGCGACCTGATCTTCGAGGTCGCCAACATCTTCCAGGCCAACCAACACGCGCCCACTCCTGAGGCGCTTGATCCACTCCGTAATCGAGAAATATCACATGAACGCTGTTCGCCGCCTCTCGCTGGTCAGTAATGAGGTTTTCGCCCCGATGCCTGAACGACGTGCGGGCGCATTGCGCGTTGCGATCGCCACTCAGGACATGCAGAACCTCAATGCCCATTTCGGATCGGCCAGGCGCTTTGCTGTCTACGACGTGACGCGCGAGGAATGGAATCTCGTCGAAGCCGTGGCCTTCGATGACGTTTCGGATGAAAGCGGGGAGCATCGGGCCGAGGGCGATGACCGCATCACGCCCAAGGTGGATGCGCTGAAAGGCTGTCATCTGCTGTTTTGTCTGGCGATTGGCGGACCTTCGGCAGCCAAGGTTGTCGCGGCAAAAATCCACCCGATCAAAGTGGCGGAGCCCCAATCCATCCGAGAGGTGCTGTTGCGCACGCAGATGATGCTCAGGACGTGTCCTCCGCCCTGGCTGCGCAAGGTGCTGGCGCAAGCGGGCGTTGCCGAAACGAAACCGTCCTTCGAGGACGAGGACTGATAGGAGGACGCCAAATGTCTGACCCCGCAATCCCCCCAGCTGTCACCGAAGACGAGGCGGCTCTTTGCACCCCGTTCGTCAAATGCCTCGTGCGGCTGATCCGTGCTCAGGATTCCTATGGCTCGTGGGAACGCAAAGCGGACGCCGAGCTGCTGGGCGACTTCATCATTACCAAGGAACAGCGCCGGGCGATCCCGATCATCGGAGATCCCGATCCGGACGTGCTGTGGAGGCTCGACAAGTACTACGCCGCCATCGGGCTTGCGATCGAGGAGCGCTGCGGCCTTATGGCATCGCCGATGATCCAGGTGAGCCATGAGGGTTTTGGTCGGGTGCTTTTCACGACCGGACGGTTGGTCGTTTTGTCCAAAACGCTGCGCGATGTCCACCGGTTTGGCTTCGAGACGCTCCTGAAGCTCGCCACGGCCGGTACGAAGCTGGTCGACGATGGGATTGCAGTCATCGAAGCCTTTCCCCACGTGGCGCTGGCATGATGGGCGCGATTTTCGAGAAAGGCCATCATGACGGAACCGAGAATTGTTGGCCAGCCCCCTCGATCCAGGGGCTCGAGGCCGACCAGGTTGCTGGGGTATCGCTGATGAAGAAGCCGCTGGTCCTGATCTGCTCGCAAGATGCCGAGTTCTATCTGCTCTACAGTCACATACTGGAGGTGGACGGTTTCAGCAGTGAGACGGCAGACGGCGCGAAGGCTGCGCTGGCCTTGGCCGACCAACGGGAGCTTCAGGCCGTGGTGCTGGATTGCGACCCAGCCAGCATAAACGGGCCCGCAATTTGCGCCCACCTCAAGCGGGAACCGCGCACCACCGACCTGCCCATTATCGCCCTGATCGCACCTGGCGCCGAGCACCAGCACCTCGATCTCTTGAAGGCAGGCGTTGAGAGCTTTGTGCGGCCAGTGGCTCCGGCCAAGCTGCTCGACTGCCTGCGGGCGAGGCTCGGGCTGACCAAGCGTGGTTCCAACGGGGTTGAAAACGACAGTTGGATTTGTTGTGGAGGCCTGGAGATGAAGCTCGATGCCCATCGGGTTCGCGGTAATGGCCACGACATCCATCTCGGACCGATCGCGTTCAACGTGCTGCGGCTTATGATTGAGGCCCCCGGCAAGGTCTTCAGCCGGAACGAGCTTATCGGGGCGGCCTGGCGGGCCAACATTCATGTCGGTGAACGCACCGTCGATGTCCATATCAGCCGAATCAGGAGGGCGCTGAAAACGGCCTTGCCCGGCAGTGTCATTCGCACCGTCAGGTCGGCCGGCTACTCGCTCGAGAAGCCGGACGACTGAAATCGGTCGAATGTGGTGCCGCTCTCTCTTCCTCTGCTGAGAGCGGTGTTGCCGCTTTGAGACGCTCCTAACGAAGACCAGGAGAAGCAGGCAAATGGAATTTAAAAGCATATTCAGTGTAACGGGTGCTGATCATTCTGATGAGGACCTCTCAACAGCTGCCGGACTGTGTGCCGAGGTCGGCGCGCACCTATCTGTACTGATTATACCGCCTCCATTGCTCTTGATGTCGTCTCCGCCCCCCGAGTGGGGTACGGGACGTGCACAGGCAATTGCAGTACCGAATTATCGATTTCAGCAAATCGAGAAATTTTCACAGGACGTGACCAGAATGGAAAGACGGTCCGCGGATATCCTCAAACGGCTGAAAGCTATGTCGCTTTCCTGTGACGTTGACACCGACTATTGCGATCCGGCTAGCCTCGGTGAAGTGGCACGACAGCGGGCGCTCTGCGCTGACCTGACGATCGTTGGAGGAGACCTCCTCAACGATGAGACTCTCGGACCTCCTGTTGTCAACGGCTGCTTGTTCGATAGCGGAAAGCCGGTGCTCATCGTGCCGAAGGGCGCTAAGGCGACCCTGTCGCCTCGACGCGTGCTGGTCGGCTGGGATTCGCGCGTAGAGGCCTCGCGTGCGGTTCGGGAAGCTCTTAGTCTCCTATCCGCTGCTGAGGAAGTTTGTGTCGCTATGGTCGATCCGAAGGCGCAAAACAACGGGAAAGGTGCGCAGTCTGGAGCAGACATCGCTGCCTATCTTACTCGGCACGGTGCTCGGGTCTCGGTTGACCTGCTTAAGAGCGCCGGTAAATCGGCGGCCACAGTGCTGACGCAGCACGCGGCCGACACCTGCGCCGACATGATAGTCATGGGTGCTTATGGCAGCCGTCGGCTGCGTGAGCGGATTTTCGGCGGTCCGCCGAGCTGGAGCTTTGAGAAGACCACATTGCCGCTGTTTTTGGCTCGCTGATCAGTTCCGTAGGAACACCGATCAGGTCGTAGGACCGCCAACCAGTCCGAAGTCGTCGTCGGTTACCGGTCGGATTGCGGAGACATGGCTGGATCCGCGAACATCGTGCGATGCTTGTCAGAGCCAAACCGGACGCCTCGACTGCTTCAGGACGCTCTCGTGCATCCAACTCGTGCGAGATCGTCTGTAACGGGCAGTAAAGACGAACGGCTGCAGCAGACCGCAGCCAAGCCACAGGGCGGGTGTACCAGGGGACCCCCGCCTCGGGGCGCGAACCCTGTTGGAAGGCCCCTGATCAGTACCCGGACGCGGGTCAAATCGGCGGCTGCCCCCTGTCAGGCCTGCGGTGTGCAAGGGCCGCTGCCGCGGAGCTTCCTCTGCCCGATCGTCGGGCGTGCGACAATGTCGGGTTCCAGACGAGCTGGAATTACGAGAACTCGTTGGTTTGACAGTTTTCTTTATCCGGCACGCTGCATGCATGGGAGTCTACGAACGCATTACGAGCCGTTATCCATGGTTACGCCCCTCGAAGAAAGAGCCGCTTCCGTCGTAACCGGGAAACAGCCAATCCTGGGGTGGAGGCAGCCGCTAGGAGCCGCCGTAAAATCCGGAGAGCTGCGCGACAGCATCACACGCGGTCCTTCTCGCTCTTGGGTTCGGATGATGCGGTGCCCGCTGTCGATGTCGCCCATTGAGCCCAAGATCTGGAAGGCCGCGCAGGCTTTTGCCTTCCTCTCAGTCGGGACCGCGGCTCAACGATGCCTGTGAGGTTCGCAATGCTCAATGCCTGGCGGTCGCCGCGCACATGCCGCTGAGTTGGAAAACACTCCTAGAGGAGCAAGGATAAGTGGACCTCTTTTGCATTGGTATCGGTGCTGGGCCGTCTAATTTGAGCCTTGCGTGTCAGATACAGGAAGAGATTGCGCAAGGGGCACTGTTCCTGGATCGGCAGGTTGATTTCCGAGGACATCCAGGCAGCGCTTTCGATTGCGCGGAGCTCCAGGTCGGCCACTTCCAGGATCTGGTTACTCTGGTCAATCCGCGATCAGCCTACACATTCGTAAACTACCTCCACGAGAACGGGCGTCTTTACAATTTCCTCAATGCGCAATTTCACGGGGTGCTCAGAGCCGAGTTCGCTCAATATCTCAACTGGGCGTTCCAGAAGAATCCGCTTGTCCGTGGCGGCGAGGCCGTTCGCGAAATCCGCTTTGACGGCGAGTTTCGCGTGCGGACGGACAACGCGGTCCTTGATGCGAGAAACCTCGTCATCGACATAGGCAAGCAGGCGCAAATTCCGCCTCAGTTTCATGGCTGGACTGGACCCAACCTGTTCCACTCATCAGACCTAGCGCATATCCATCCTGAGGTACACAAAAAGCATGTCTGCGTGGTTGGCGGCGGACAGTCGGGAGCCGAGCTGCTGCTGCACCTTGTCGGCCGGCCGAAAGAACGGCGGCCCGCGGCGATCACTTGGGTCTTGACGCGCGAGATGCCTTTCGACGACCACCCGTTCACAAACGAGCTGTTCACGCCTTGCTTTTCGGATCGTTTTGCGGCCATGAGCGAGGTGCATCGCCAGCTGTTCCTGCGTCGTTTCGCGCTTGCCTCCGATGGGATTTCAGAAAGCACGTTGCGCGCGGTCTATCAGGCGCTCTATCACCACGCCTTTCTCGAGCCACACCAATGCGACATCAAACTGCGGCCAAGTTGCAACGTGTCGCGCTGCATCAACGCAGGGGCGGGGCACAGGCTCACGCTGCAGCGCGGCATGGATAACATCGGAGAAGTAACCGCCGACATCGTCATCCTGGCCACGGGGTACGAGAACGCGCTGCCGGACTTCCTGGAACCGATCGCAGATCGCCTCGAGCAGATCGGCAATGAGCTCGCCACCGGCGAGGATTTTTCGGTGTACTGGGACGGACCGCGAGACAGACGCCTTTTCGTTCAGAACGCCTGCCTTGGACAGCGCGGGCTGGCTGATCCGAACTTTGGCCTGCTGGCCTGGCGAGCGCGCCGCATCCTGGACAGCCTTCTGGGGCGCGCGCCATGCACCAATCCCGAGCATCTCGGCCTCATCAGCCGTACGTTGATCGAGCGCCGGCCCGACCTCGTAGCCGAAGAAATGGGCAGCGGGATATAACTGGTCTACTATTGTTCATTGGCGGTGGCATCCAGGGAATGATGTACGCCTTCGTTGCGGCGAACGCGGGAGCCTTAGCCCAGATCATCTTGACCGAATAAGCACTCGGGCCCTGAGGCACATCGTATATTCTGCGGACGTTTCCCCTACGCTCGTTAAGTCCTTACGTTCACTCGAAAGAGTGCGGTAGCCTCAGCGGCCATGGCTGAGCCCGCGCTCAGCGGGGAGGGTCCTTGCCTTTGGCGATGCATGTCGTGGCTGGACCCGGTGAGTTAGGTGAGTCCGGCCCGGTCTACCCAGCCCCTGCGCCCGCCCCGAAGCCGCTCGCCCGCTCAGCGCTATCGAGGGGGCGCTCGCGCGGCTTCGCTGACCGTCGCGTTACAGCGTAAGGACGCGACCCCAGTGAAGGCATACTCCAGTGTCGCCAATTCCGTTTCGTTGGCCCGCCGCAAGCCGGTCTTCCAACCAAAGGCCGAACTCGCCAATTCGCCAGCCAACTCCACCAACGATTGTCTAAATCCGCACCCCAGGGCGGTTCGCTCGGGCTCGCTTGCTTGAGCACGGCACAGACGGGATCGCGAGCATGATGCCGCGGAATGGGAACGCACCATGGTTAGGCACGAGGGCCCGTGCCAACGCGCATCGCGCCAATCGGCGTCGTCACGTCCGAGATTCAGCACCGGCTGCTCGGCGCTTTTACGCTCGCATCATGGGCCGGCATGCCGCTGGCGATCCATGACGCGATGCCGCCGAGGCTGCTCGTTCATGGAAAGCGATAAGCACTAGATTAATGGGCAACCTCGTCGGGACCGAAAAGGGCGCTAAACCGGCTGGCTAGATCGATCCAGGGTGCCGCGTCTCCGCGCTCTGAAGCTATTCGAACGACCGTCGCCAGATAATCGGTAAAGGCCTTCAGTCTGATGGCGCCTTGCTCAGAAAGGTGGTCAATGGCGTCAAGCCGCTGGTGAACGGCAGCCAGCATATGTTGCACCAAAAGCAGTGAGGATGGGCAAGGGCAGTCGCCCTTACTCGCGAGGCGCCTGCACTCGCTGCAAAGCCGCGGAATGTCCTCTAAGGCTAGGTCGCCGGAAAGCCGTTGTATGAGATTGTCAGTGGCGTTCCACAAATTCGCTCGCATGCAGAACGGAATGCAGCGTGACCCCATGTTGGGCTAGCAGCGCCGTAGCTCCCTCGTCGCGGTCCACGAGGCAAGCAGCGTCACCTACAATGCCCCCGACGCGGCGAACCTCTTCAATCGCCTTCAATATCGACTTGCCGCTTGTGGCAACGTCGTCAACGATCAGGACGACTTTTCCCTCGAGATCTTCTTTGGGCCCAAGACCTTCAATCACGTCCCTTGTGCCATGAGGCTTTGGAGTCTTGCGAACGAAGATCGTGTTTATGGGTTTGTTCATCGCCGAGCTGACAGCTGCCATCGATCCGATTACGGGGACCGCTCCCATTTCAAGGCCGCCGACGTACTCTGCTTTCACTTGCTCAGCGATTTTTAGGAACTCAAGAGCGGCAAGTTGCGCGCCTCGCGCCATCATCATGGTAGGCTTCATATTGAAATAGATGTCGCTCTCTATGCCCGACGAGAGCGTGTAGCGTCCGGATCGAAAAGAGCGCTCACGGACGATTTCGCGGAGTTCGTCCTTGTCGTGTTGGCTGGAATCAACTGGTCTGAATTTTGCCAGTGCCGCCATAGATCAGACCTCGCCCTAGGGAAAAAATTGGGTGCGGCATGCACCTAGTCACTACCGCTATGTGGCTTATGCAAGTGTTCGCGGGGTGTGTCAATTAATGTCAATACCGGTGCGACCGTTTCGCGCAGATTTTTCCATTATCGTTATTGGGTGCCTAAAGCGTGATCACGGGTTTCCCTACGGCTGGGTAGCGTTGGCCACCCGCCCTTGCCCGATCTCGGCAGGCACGGCTTTTCTCGATGCGGGCCGTCTCTTTGAGGATTTGGGCGTTTCATCCTCGTCCCCTCGAGTTCCGCCTCGCTCGGCCCCGTTTGCGCCAGCTTCTTAACCAGGTTGCGCATGAGGTGAGCGTTTCGGCCGCCATGTCGGCCCGTGTCGCTCTTGTGATGACGAGTGGGCAAGGCCGCGCTTTTCGTGCAACCTCCTCGTCGAGGCGCGAGAGGTAAAGTTCGAGCCGCCGAGAATTTTTGTCATCAGCACCGCGGCGCAACATTTCGGCTCGCTTCATCTGACGACGGTAGAAAGCAAAGTTCAAGGTAGGTCGTAGTCCACCTCCCTGCCGGCCGAGTCTTTACGGCGATATCGGCGACAGGGGCGAGCGTCTGCCTCTGAGGCAGACGCCGAACAGCAGGCCGAGCCTTACACTGATTTTGGTGACATTGAGTTCGCCGACACCCCTGAGATGGAGCCTATCACGGGCGGGAAGCGCCTTGTGGCAGAACTCGACAAGCGGCGCTACGTTCTGGACGCCGGCGTTGCTGACAGGACATCGAGGCGCCCGAAGGTTTCGATTGCCTGCATCAGCCGCGTTCCACCTGCCTCTCACCCTGGCAACCATTTTTCGTCAATCGATCGATCCCGGACGCCGTCGTTGGACTTCGCTGTGATCAAGATCCGCGGACCACTCTTGCTCCCTCGCGGGCGAACCGCGCTTTCCTTGCCGACCCCGCTCGCGGCTTCGGCGATCACCGCCACCTTGTCGATAAGCCGGCCACCGGCTCCCCGTCGCGCTGGTTCAACAAAATATCATTGTGAAAGTTCATGGTTTCTTCCTTTCCGATGGCGAGGCTCGGCTTCCGCGAGATAGTCGTGGACGACCTTCCCGAGCGCGAGCGTGAGATCGGCGACGAGGTGTACGGCCGAGACTACTTCCAGCACCGGCAGTTCGGCGACGGGGGCAAGCGCATGCGACCAGAGGTTCAGGGCTGCCGGGCCGGTCCAGGCGCCTCTCAGATCGATGTCCTCCAGGTGGTATTCCACGAGTTCGCAGATGCGCGGCGTGCCGTCGACATGCGGGATGATTTTGAGGAGGAAGTTCGGGTCGGCGAGCGAGGCCTTAACGCTCGCAAGGTCCGCGGCCCGGTGCTTGTAGCCCATCGTACCCGTCGCGACGCGGACCGGGCCGTAGTCCAGCGTGCCAACAAGCGTGTCCGTCTCTGTTCGGAGCGTTGGGCTGGCGAGCTTCTTGGGAAAGCCCCACAACTCGCGTCCGCCCGCTGTCGGCGGATGGTCGTCGAGAAACATGCAGTGGGTGTAGCTCCCCATGCGGCCCCAGAAGGAGACAGGGATGACCTGTCCGCTTTCCGTGTAGTCGCCGAAGCCCGTCGAGTCCGGCATGCGAATGAACTCGAATTTGACCAGAGGCTCGCACACCTGAAGCGGCTCCGGCACAAGGTCGCGCAGTTTTTGCGGATCGGTGCGATATGTGATGATCAGATACTCCCGGTTGCTGAAGCGATATGGGCCGGGTGGGTAGGCTGGGCTGGTCAGGGGCATGGCGAAAGCTCTCCCACGGACGGTATCTTGGTGCATGTTTGAAATTCCTTTGTGCTGGCTCAAGTGGGCTTAGATAGGTCTCGATGATGGCGGCGAGGCTCTCCGAGGTGCCTTCGTTAGCCTGGATGCATGGCGTGATCGCGCGTAGCCATTTTGCGCTGGGCAATTGCCTCGGGGCGCACTCATTGTATGGTCGCGGACGCGGTTCCATGGGTCCGGTTGTAGTCGAGAGGCAAGATTCGAGGTAAAGTGATTTTGTTCCTCATTTGAAGGCGCTGCTTCCCGTCTGCTCTCGTGGTAGGAGGAAGTGGAGTGGCGGCCAGCTCCGATTTCGCCTCATGGCGGGGTTTGCGGATCAACGCGCACGCGCCATGCCAAATGAGAATCGTTCGAGGCAAAGCGATAGATCTTGCTCAGCTACGTTACGCCTCCGACGTTGTCGGACATCGGATAGCGCCGAACAGGACCGCTTGCGGATTGGGAGGACGTGTCTTTTGCGCAAGAGGACCTCCGCCCCTCAGGCAAATAGCTCCGACCGGGGCGCTATGCTTCACCACCGTCGGCCCGGGAAGTAACGCTCTTTATGCCGAGGTGTTCTCCCACTGGACGCCGCGCATTCGCCATCATGTGAAAGAGTTCTACTGCTCGACGACCAGAAATTCTCGACCAGCCGGGGCACATGCGGCTAGGGCAAGGAGGCTCTGGGCCCAAAGGCAGGTTGACGTCGTGCGTACCCATTCGGCGCTGGTACGCCCGCAAGGTGAGCTGGACGCGCTCCGCCGGGGGAACGAGACATTTCAAGGGATCTTGCGATATCCGTCGTGTTAGCCTCGCCGTCTTTACCGGTGTGGTTCGAGGCGCTAGTCAGCGTGACGCGCCTTGCATAGTGCCCGATCACCCGACAACGCCTGTGATCCATCGCGAGGAAATACAGCGGACCTCATTTGCTGGCAGAATGCCTATCCGACCCAATCGTACCTTCTAATGGCGGCTGGCTATCCGGCGGCGCAGATTACTGCAGTCGCGCTCGAACGTGGGCAGGTAGCGTCGCTCGACGCCTGGCTGCAGAAGTGGAGGCAGCGAAGGGCATCCGATACATTGGTGCAGCATTATGTTCTGTCGGGGCTCAACGCCGCGCTGATTGAGCCCAATGCCGCCGACTTGCCAGCCGCGTGGTGATTTATGTCCACGAGGCAAGGATCCACACGCGGCGGTGGCGGCACGAGGACCAAGCCGCCCCGCACTTTCGACCCGGCGCCAAAGTGCCACTGCTCGAGGACGCCGGCCAGTCTAATGACAGGCGAGCCATCCAAGCTCTCACCTGTCCTAAAGCGGCTGGCTCAAGAGGGCGAAACCCGACAGCGGCAGAAGACATGTCAGGTTCACGACAATCGGCCGTGTTTGGGCTCGTGGAGAATTTTCAAAGCATTCCCCGCCGCTTACCGGAGCTGAGAGGGGTTGGCACGCCCATTGCTGCTTGATGGGCGGCAACACTGTGAGAGGGCTGAATCGCATGCAAACGCGCAAGACGAGCGATGGCCTCCTGATCCGTGTGTTGCGATTCTGACAGAGAACCAACTACGCATAAAAGCCACGAAAGGTGTGGGTAGCTTTGGATAAGAACATCATGGAACTGCGTATGGGGTCCCCGGCTCCTCCGATCAAAGTGGAGAACTGGCTGCGTGGCGAGCCCGTCAAAAACTTTAAGCCCGGCAAGGTCTACCTCGTTGAATTTTGGGCGACTTGGTGCGGACCATGTGTGACGGCCATGCCGCATTTGGTTGAACTGCAGGAGAAACATGCAGACAGCGGATTTGAGATTATCGGAGTCGCAGCTGGCGAACGGGCTGCAACCGCGGACGAGGCACGTACTAAGGTGGATGCCTGGCTGACCGAGAAGTTCTTGAATCTGAATTATCGTATCGCGTTCGATTACACTGGCGAAATGAACAAGCTCTGGATGGATCCCAGCTCTTCGATCGGGATTCCCACCTCGTTCGTGGTCGACCGCGACGGCCACATCGCTTTTATCGGCCACCCGGCGGAACTCGATGACGTTTTGCCGAAAGTCCTTAACGGCAGCTGGCGCAGCAGCTATGAAGCGAAAGCCGCCGATGCAAAGCGAATCGCGCGTAACCAAAGTATAGCGCGCGAAAGGTCGCTGACCCGGCCGATATACGCCAAACTTAGGCCGGCGATGCAGGACGAGGATTGGACAGCGGCACTATTGGCCATCGAAGAAGGCCTCGCCGTGATGCCAGAATCTTATCATTTTCGGCAGATTCATGCGGATCTTGTGCTTCACAAGCTGCGCGACATCAAAACCGGCTTGCCGCTTATGCGCCAATTGGTCGAGGACGCGATCGACAAAAAGTTCGAAGCGATGTCTTGGATGGTCATGGCGCTGAACCAACTCTTCGATCCCACGATCGACAACTCCCATCTTCCGCATGATGATCGCTTTGCGATGGGCAACGAGCTCTCAGAACAGATCCTGGAACTTAATCCTCCGCAAGGCGACGGGCCCCTTAAATTCCGTTGGTACATCCCGGTCGCTCAGTATTATTACGAGAGCGGCAACAAGGATCGCGCGATCGAGCTGATCGAGGTGGCAATCAAATCGCTGGACCACCCGGAGCCAATGCCGGACCACACCAAACAGCACTACCTCACCCCGTTGCTCCAAGCCCTGGCCAACTACACGGGTGAGCCCGCCTGTCACGCAGATATCTGTGTGGCTCCGCAAAATAAGGCTTTCGAAACTCAAAACGCAGTCACTTCCTGAGCAAAGATCGCGAAGGGGATGACAATTGGAATTGAACACTGGCCAATCCGCCCATCGAGGCTCGCTTCGCAGCAAGTATGTCGATGCAGCAAGGGCGGGCGGCTTGCGGCAGGTTGGATTTCAATTGCGTTGACCACCGGTCGGATCGCGGCGCAGACGATGTGCGCCGCGAATTCGCGCCGTAGGTCTCGCACTCGTGGACATGTCGAGGTCGGCCACGGGGCACTCTTGCGTGGGGTTGGCCCGCCCAAGCCATTCGTCGGCCACGCAAGTGGGCCCGGAGTGGGCATCGCAGAAAAAGGAAATCGTCTCTCGAAGACGAAGACTGAAATGAGAAACAACGAAATGCCTCATGCACCGGTTGGCCCTGATGTCAACAAGGACGAAGAAGCCCTTGCTCGCCCGTTCGTCAAATGCCTTCTGCGGCTGATCCGTACTCAGGATTCCTTCGGCTTATGGGAAGGCAATTCGGACGCCGAGCTGCTGGCCGAATTCATCATCACCAAGGAACAGCAATGTGCGACCCCTCTCATCGGCGATCCTGATTCGGACGCGCTGTGGAGGCTCGACATGTTTTACACCGCCGTGGCGCTTGCGATTGAGGAGCGCTCCGGCGTGTCGACGTCGCCAATAATCGGAATGAAACCCCTGGGGGCTTCCGGCGGTTGGTCGTTCTATCGAGACGTCCACCGGTTCGGCTTCGAGACTTTCCGCAAACTGGCTGAGGCCGGTACGAAACTGGTCGACGATGCGACTGCAGCCATTGAAGCCTAGCCCGAGATGGCGCGCATCAAGAAAACCATTGTTCCAGGAAGGATCTATGTCAGACCTAGATAAGATGAGGAATAAAGTCCGAAAGCTCCAGTTGCGTGCAGCTATTGCCAAGATGGCATTGCAGGACCTTGTCGAGGGTCTGCCGGGCAAGTGGGCCGACATACAGGAAGTCGCCGAGAAAACCCACGCCGTTTATGCCGAGTTGGATGTTGCCAAGAGAGAACTCGCTTCAATGAAGAATTTAGGATGACGCGCACATTCACCACCCGTGACGGCTCCATTTGGATGCCGTCGTACCTGACCTTCATCGATAGCAAGACCTGCATCGGCTGCGGCCGTTGTTTCAAGGTCTGCTCGCGCGATGTCATGCATCTTCACGGTGTCAATGACGCGGGTGAAATCCTCGGCCCCTGCGATGACGAAGACGACGATTTCGACGGCGAGCTCAATCGCATGATCATGGTTGTCGATGATGCCGGCCGCTGCATCGGCTGCGGAGCCTGCGGCCGCGTCTGCCCCAAGAACTGCCAGACGCATGTTGCGGCCGACGAGCTCGCAACATGATCTGGCGAAAAAACCAGGAGAACGGCGTTACACTTCATATCTTTTGTCGGCTTGTGGGGCTGATCCTGTGCAGCAATGCGTCGATGGTTTACTTCGCTTCGCATTCGCCCCGTGTGGCAGTCGTCACGACGCTGGCCTGTTCGCTGCTGCTTCAGGCCTGCTATTTCGGCCGCCTACTCTTTCTGATCCGGCAGTCTAGCCGCGCTCGTGGAACTCGCCACAGGGGCCAGCATGTCAATGGTTCCAGGAAAGCTCGGGTATCAGTCGTCTGAACTCTGATCAGCTGCGGAATGAAATTTCAGCTGTGTCCGAGCTAAGTCAATTACCCAGCATGTGCTGCTGCTTTGACGCGCGAATGACATGATCAGTGCTCAGGCCCACACCACTTTTGGTAACCCTCTGATCACTGAGCTGATCGATATAGGGGATCTGTATTTGGCAGTGGGACGCGACCACATTCGGTTTGTCCTTAGGCCAAGGAGATGCGGGTGTTGGGTCGATTAGGCACATAAGAGTCATCGCAGCACGCCGGATGCGGTCTGCTTGTCGCAATGACAAACTCGGTGCTGCAATAACGATGAACGTCTTCTGCACCCGCTTCGAAAGACGGGTGGCTTTGATCACACACACCCTTGGGCTGACCGGTGCGTAGCCGGTTCAGGTACTTTTTTGCTGGAGAGAGCATGCTGGAAAAATTCGAACGTTATCCGCTCACCTTTGGGCCCACGCCGATCGAGAGGCTCGACCGCCTCGGCAAGCATCTGGGCGACAAGGTGGAAATCTACGCCAAACGCGAGGACTGCAACTCTGGTCTCGCGCTCGGCGGAAACAAGCTGCGCAAGCTCGAGTACATTGTGCCCGACGCGATCGCGTCAGATGCCGATACGCTCGTCACAATCGGTGGCGTGCAGTCCAACCATACGCGCATGGTCGCTGCGGTCGCCGCCAAGATCGGCATGAAATGCTTCCTGGTCCAGGAGAGCTGGGTCCCACATGATGATGCCGTCTACGACCGGGTCGGCAATATTCTCTTGAGCCGCATCATGGGGGCAGAGGTGCGCCTGGTTGACGAGGGCTTTGACATCGGCATCCGCCGCAGCTGGGAAAAGGCACTTTATGAGGTCAAGGCAAGGGGAGGACGGCCCTATGCGATACCGGCCGGCGCCTCTGTCCACAAATACGGCGGCCTGGGCTATGTGGGGTTCGCTGAGGAGGTACGCGCCCAGGAAAAGCAGCTTGGGTTTGCCTTCGACTACATCGTCGTCTGTACGGTGACTGGTTCAACCCACGGCGGCATGCTCGTCGGGTTCGACAAGGACGGTCGACAGCGCAACGTGATCGGTATCGATGCCTCCGCCATGCCCGCCAAGACCAAGGCGCAGGTGCTTGGCATCGCCCGAAATACAGCGAAGCTCGTCCACCTCGGAGCGGAAATTGTCGAGGAAGACGTGGTATTGCTCGAGAACTACGCGTACCCGCGTTATGGCGTTCCATCGGAGGAAACCAAAGAGGCAATCCGTCTGTGCGCGCGGCTCGAGGGCATGATTACCGATCCCGTTTACGAGGGCAAATCGATGCAAGGGATGATCGACCTCGTCCAGAGGGGCTTCTTTCCAGAGGGATCGAGGGTCCTCTACGCACATCTAGGCGGCGCGCCGGCGATCAACGGGTACGGCTACACCTTTCGCAACGGCTGACATTCGGCAGACTGCGATTCCGCCGTCCTGCCGTACCGGACGTGCATAACATCGTTTCAGCGCTGGGCCGGAAAGGCCGAGGTCAATTTCGCGGACGTCGATGATCTGTAGAACTGTTCATTCGCTCCGCAGAGGGCCGGCGAATCCAATCTCTTCCTAAGGCCGTTGGCCGTAATCGAAAGACACGAGGCCGGCGAGTTCGTGCTCAGCTGTCACTCTGTTAGCAAGGGAACGGAATCCAATCCCCCGGAACAGATGGCGAGAGTTGAGCGAAGACTGCGGTCGGAGCTCCTGCGCTTCCGGGTCTCCGAGGGACGCCTTTGCGAACCGAAGGGAGTTTGATGCGTTGACGTGCCGGCGTGCGGCAGGTTGGGCCAGCGACAGGGCTCCCGGCCGGCCGGGAAGCACCGCCCTCTTCAATGTGCGTTGACTTCGCTTTCTTTGGCGAAATGTGGGTAACGGCGAGGGCCGCACACTTCCCGGACCCAAATGACCGTCGACATTCCCGCCCTTTTGGTGCGTTCGCCGTGAGGCGCGACAATTCGGTGCCCGCGTGTAACTGCGGGCATTCGCCGAAGCTTAGACGTGGTGCATTCCCGCCCGCCCGCTCGGCGGACAGTCCGGCCGTGCTGGTTTTGCCGGCCGTAACGCCCCCGGCTCGTCGGTAAGGCCTCACTGCCACACGCCTCTCCGGCAACGGCTCGGCGCATCGCGCAACCCGGTTGGCGCTCAGGCCAGGCCCTTCGCTAGTTCCAACGCCTGCCGTTCGAAGAGGCGGCGGTAAATGCCACCATCGAGATCGATCAGCGCGGCATGATCGCCGTCCTCCATGATGCGGCCACGGTCGAAGACGAGCAGCCGATCGAGCGAGCGGACCGTCGACAGCCGGTGTGCGATGACGAGTGTGGTTCGACCCACCATCAACCGATCCACCGCTTGTTGAATGAGCACCTCGGATTCCGAATCGAGGCTCGATGTGGCCTCGTCCAGAATAAGGATCGGCGCGTTCGCGAGGAAGGCGCGCGCGATCGCCACGCGCTGGCGCTCGCCGCCGGAGAGCTTCAAACCCCTTTCGCCGACCAATGTCCCATAGCCCTTCGGCAGGGGCGCGATGAAGTCGTGCGCACTGGCCAGCCGTGCCGCTTGCTCGATCTCGGCCTGGCTCGCGCCAGGCCGGCCATAGGCGATGTTCTCGGCAAGCGACCTGTGAAACAGGATAGGCTCCTGCTGCACTATCGCGATCTGCGAACGGAGCGACTCTTGGGTTACTTCGGAGACGTCCTGGCCGTCTATCAGGATCCTGCCGCCGCTCAGGTCATAGAGTCTCTGGATGAGCTTCACGAATGTTGTCTTGCCGGAACCGGAGGGTCCAACCAACCCAACCCTTTGGCCAGCTTCAATCGACAGCGAACATTCGCTATAGAGCGGCAGGGGATGGTCGGCGTAGCGGAAGTGGACGTTCTCGAAATCGATACGGCCCTTCGTGATCCGGATCGGCTTGGCCTCTGGACGATCCGCAACATCCAGCGGCTGATTGTGGATGGCCACCAGTTCTTCCATATCATTAACCGAGCGTTGCACGTTGCGGACATGTATGCCGGCATCACGTAGATAGCCCTGTAGGACGATGAAGGACGTGAGAACATATGCTATCTCGCCTGGCGTTGCCTGTCCGCGAGACCATAGAAGCAGGGCATATCCGATCACCGCCACCCTGAGCGCAACCAAAGTGACGCCTTGGGTTGAGCCGATGATCGTTACCCGCACCCAATTCCGGCGCGCGCGGTGCCGCCATTTCGTCATGATATTTGCAAGCCGCTCGTCTTCGCGAACCTCTGCGCCGAAGCCCTTGACCACAGCGTTGCAACTGACCGCGTCCGCAAGCGCGCCGCCGAGCCTTGTGTCCCATCGGTTGGCAAGGCTCGCCGCTGGCGCGACATAGCCGAGCGACAGCGAAATCGAAAACGCAAGGTAGACGAGAGAGCCGCAAGCAAAGATCACGCCCATGACCGGCCAGTGCCAGCCGAGCAGCACCGTCGAGCCGATCAAGATGACAAACGACGGGAGCAGCGTGACGAGTATCGTGCTGTTGAGGAGGTCGAGCGCCCACATGCCGCGCGTTATCTTGCGCACTGTCGAGCCGGCGAAGCTGTTTGCATGCCAGTCTGTCGAAAAGCGCTGCACATGATGGAACGCTTCGGTCGCGACATCGGAAATCATTTTCAACACCAGGTCGCTCAGGCCAATGAAGGCGACGTGGCGCATCGCAATGCCACCGAGTGCCAATCCAATCGGTACAGAGAATGCTGCAACAGCTGAATCCCAAGCTGGTGCTGCCGCATTAGCAGCACGAGAAACAGCGTCGATGAGTCGGCCAGAATAGAGCGGCATCAACACGTCAGCCAGCGTGGAGGCGAGCATCGCGGTCATGATGATCGCGAGCCGGGCCGGCTGCCTGTTCCAGAGGCGAACAGTGAAGGCGAAAACGTCGCGACAAGTGGCGCCGCGCCCATGGACGGGGAAACGTTTCATAGTTTCCAAGCGGGCGCATCAACACGCTCGCTCCCAAAGAAGTTAAATGACAAAGCTGGAATTTTCGACCTCCCCCACAACAGCATCAATTTTGGCGGGCAGCTCCTGGCGCCTCACAATGTGAGCTTCAAAGGTCGTGCCAATTGAGCGGGAACAGCCGAAGGACAAATTCAGCAGGTTGCCGAGCCTGGAGAAAGTCAGCCGCGATCCAACGCGCCGCGAATACTTTCCTGCCCACATCCGGTCAATCGAATGCTCGACTGTCGGATTGTGCGCTCCCCGACACAGTGCTGTTCGGTTCGCCTCCTGGGTACCTCGCTCCAGTCGGTTTACAACCTGAAAAAGCTCCGCTCGCAAGGTGGCACGACTCTTGATGCCACGTCTTTAGGTGGCGGAAGAGAACTCCGGCTGTCGATCCGTTCACTACGCATGTTGCGATGCTGGGCTGGAGCTGTGCACCTGAGGACGCAACTGAAGGAGAGATCGTGAAACTCCCGCGGATTGAACTCGAGTTAGGTCTATTCCTCAACATGACTGATGGTATCGCTCAATCCGAACGGTTGTTCGAACTGTTGTCCGCGTTTGCGCTGAAGTTCGATTGCCCTTGGATTGCCTATGGCCCGCTCGCATCAAAACAGAGGGTTTTCAAGCCGAACCGACAGGATTCTGTGGTGATGTGGAATTATCCTGCTGAATGGCAGGAGCGCTACTCGAGAATGGGCTATGCCAAAATAGACCCGCTCATCAAGAAAGGTCGAAAGGAGGCAGGGGCCTTTCGATGGAGCGAGGTGTATACCGATAAAAGCATAACTGAAGATGGACGCCGCGTCTTGGACGAAGCAGCAACATTCGGCTTGAGGTCAGGCGTTACCGTCCCTTTACATGGCCCTGCTGACAGCTTTAGGTTTATGAGTTTTGCTCAATCCTCGGACTGCGAATTGCTAAATAGAACGATCACCTACCTGCAAATGGCCGCGCTACGGTTTCATCTGATGGTTACGAAGTTCGACACTACGACTGCGTCAGAACAAGTTCATAGCCTGTCTGCGAGAGAAATAGAGTGCATTGATTTGGTGTCACAAGGAAAATCGTCATGGGAAATAGGAACTATTTTAGGCAGATCACGAAATACGATAGATTTCCATTTAAAAAATGTAATGCGGAAGTTGGATGCGACCAGCAGAACGGTAGCTGTTGTAAAAGCTTTGGAACTTGGGATTATCGAACGGCAGTAGGTTGCGCAGCTAGTTCTCCGCCCGTAGTAGCGCGAGTGATAGCCGAGACGCTCCGGCGTGCGCTCGCTCTTCGAAGCATCCAGCGCATCGTCCATCTCGGCCTCGAGCACCTCCTGCATGACCGCGCGGATCACCTCGTTCAATCTATCCGGGTTCCAAAGCAGAATGTCTTTGACGGCAGCGCTGGCGGTCTTACTTTCTGTCTTGATCATGGCGGCGTTCCTTCCAGGGAATCGGTGACGTTGAACACCACCCTGTCATGACCGCCCACTCTCAGCGAATTTGCAGAACTCAGCACGCCATTCCGTCTTAAGCGACTGACGCATGAGTGATGTGTGTCCAAATCTGACAGCCGTCAGAAAACATGTCGGGTTCAAAACAGCGGAGCGTCTTGGGCCTGTCGGGCTTTTCGAAGCCCATCACGCAGTAACTGCGCGCCAGGCGCACTGGCACGGCCTTTGCTGGTCGAGGTGCGGCAATATAGGGTGAGGGTTGACCCGCATGAGAACACGGAACTCGCTCGATGAAAGGGGTGATCGACCTCATCCAGAAAGCTTCTTTCCGGCGGGTTCGAGGGTGCTGTGCGCGCATCTCGGCGATGGGCCAGCGATCACCGGTTGAGGCTACATCTCCGGAGCGAGTGATGCCTCGAAAGATGCAATGCTGTCTCTGGTCCGACGCGCTCGAAGTTTGTGAGGAGTCGGCCCGGCAAATCGGCGAACCGGGCGGCTTAGGCTGCCAAAAGGGTAGATGGCCGCGTTGCCTCAGTAGATCAGCAGGCGGTGCCAGAAAGCCAAAGGCACACCATCGTGGCGCTTCGACGTAAGTAGATGGGAGTCGTCACCAGTGATTTTGCCGGAACTTCGCTTAGCAAACACAGCCGGCAGGGTTTTGGAGATAACGACGACCACGGGATGTGTCGTAGGATGTTCATATTGTCCCCAGGACAAGTTCGCGGTCCGGCAAAGAAAAGTGTCTCATGCGAGTCATCTGGGTCTTGAAGATTTCAAGCGGTGTCTAGCCCGCGTACCGGCTTCCGTCGACATTGGTTTTGCGGGATACTCCGAACCTTGGCTCAATCCGGACTGCACCGAAATGGTGGAGCACGCCTTCGCCAAAGGCCATGGCATCAGGATTTTTACGACGCTGGTGGGAATGAACGGGGAGGACCTGCAACGATTGCAAGCCTTGCGCTTGGGCGTATTCGTGGTTCATGTTTTCGATGATGGCACCTACATGAACAGCCGCCTGGTCGGAGACAAGTATCGCGATCTGGTTCGTCAACTCGTCGACGCGGATATCCCCTTGATCCGGTTCGTGGCTTTGGGCGAGCCCCACCCAGATATAGCCGACATTATTCCTACCGAAGCACTGATAAGAGCGCGGCCCATGAGCAGTAGGGGTGGAAGCGTCGACCCTAAGATCGTTGCACCACGCCAGCCAGTGGTCGGAGCCCTAACCTGCGTGGACGAACGACAGTATCGGAATGTTCTTCTTCCAAACAGCGACGTTACCCTGTGCTCCATGGATTTTGAACGGCGTCACGTATTGGGCAACCTTCTATATGAGGGTTACTCCGCTCTGTTTGAAAAGCCAGTTTTTCGCGAAATCGTCGACCGCATGAATGGAGCGGATGGTTTTCTGCTTTGCAGAATGTGTGAATTCGCCGACCCAAACGACCGGACCTGAGTGGATGCCGGCCGAGAGGGCGTACCTGGCAATCCGGATGGCCCCACGGCACATGCACCTGCCGGCGACGCGATCGTGTTTTCACGTTACGCGAGCATGATCCCGTAGGCGCGGCAGTGGGCCTCGACCATTCCCAGACGAGCTCATCGAAAGTGGTCTTCGGCTTCCAACCGAGCTTGTCGGCCTGCCTGCCTTGAGGTAACGCCGATCACAGGTCAACCTCGGTCGGACGGAAACAGCGTTGTCGATCCCGATCAGCGCTTGATTGCTTACTCACGGCCCACCTCGTCAACGCCTTTACCCTCCCAGACTATCTCCTTTTCGACTCGCCTGAAGGCAGCAGCCCCAGCTGCGGCCGGGGATGGTTGCCGTCGCGGTAGTGGACGTTCTCGAAACCGATTCGGCCCTTCGCCAGCGCGTCTCTCGGTTGCTTCCGCCTGGCCTACAAACGGGCTTTCCGTCAAGGGCGCCCACGGCGGCCCGCCCTCTTGACCCGGCGGCTCGGGCCAATCATCTCGCGCAAGAGATCGGAATCCGCAGTCTTCTCCAAGAGAGCGCGGCTTTCGCTCTGTCATCGGTCATCAAATAGTTTCTTGAATCAGGTTGGTGTCCGCAGCCCGAGGTTGAACGGCGAATATTGATGGCCGCCGCAAAGCCGCTCGCTCGCTACGGCGCTATTGAGGAGCGCGCTCGCGAGCGGCTTCGCTAGCGCCGAGCTACACAACCTCTGGCGACGCGACCCTGCTAATCGTCCTTGGACCCATTCATTGTCCGGAGGCGCTATGGGTAGCGATGGGTGGGTACGTCAACTACCTGATGCCATAGTAGCGGTGCTTTCGCGGAAGCTTTAGAAACCATCCTGTTGCAGCACATTCTCCGAAGGCATCCGAATGGAGGGCAACGCAACCCAACAATATTCGATGAGGATCCCGGCATCACCAGACCAACCAAAGCTTCCTCCGGCATTCTGCTCTCAATGTTAGATGACGAACATCTACCGCAAACCACTAGCCATTAAACAGCTCTCTTCTTTGACGACCTATGTGCAGAGGACTCAATATGAACACCGACCCTTTCACGGCCCATGAGTCCAACGTTCGTCGCTATGGCCGGTCGTTTCCCGCGGTCTTTGCGAGGGCACTTGGGGCCACCATCTGGGACGAGTCCGGTAACGCATATATCGACTTCCTAGTTGGGTCCGGGGCGCTCAATTACGGGCACAACAATCCGGATATCATGGCGCCGGCGATTGAATATCTCGTCGGTGAGAACATTCTTCTGTCACTTGATATGCATACGGCGGCAAAGCGTGACTTCATTGAAGGGTTCGTCGATTGGATCCTGAAACCCAGAGGCCTTTCGTACAAGATTCAGTTTCCTGGGCCGACCGGCACGAACGCCAACGAAGCGGCTCTGGCGCTGGCGCGAAAATACACCGGCCGCTCGAGCGTCATGGCCTTTACGAATGCGTTCCACGGCATGTCGCTCGGCTCTCTAGCGGTGTCGGGCTCGGCCTCAACCAGGGAACTGGGAGGCGTTGCTCGCCACGATGTGATCCGTGTTCCCTATGACGGCTATCCGAGCCAAGCTTTCGATTCCGCCAGTTACATCGACTGCGTTTTGAGCGACCCGGGGAGCGGAATAGAAAAGCCGGCCGCAATCATTCTGGAGACCATCCAGGCAGAAGGCGGCATGAACGCCGCATCCGCAGCTTGGCTCACGGAAATTCAGCGCATTTGCCGTACTCACGGCATTGTTTTTATCGTCGACGATATTCAGGCGGGTGCGGGCCGAACTGGCGATTTCTTTTCATTCGAGTCCGCAAAAATCGAACCGGACATTGTGTGTCTTTCCAAGTCCCTAAGCGGTTCAGGTAGCCCGCTTTCCATCGTTCTGATTCGACCCGACTTGGACATATGGAAGCCCGGAGAACATAGCGGGACTTTCAGAGGCAACAATTTCGCCTTCGTGACGGCAGGAGCCATGTGCAAGATGTGGTCGGATAGGAAATTTACTGCAGGTGTCGAGCGGACAGCCGTCAGGCTGCAAACGCACCTCGATCGCCTGGTTGCGAAATTTCCCAGATACATCCAACAAAAGCGCGGGCGCGGCCTGATGGCCGGCCTGAAATGCCGTTCACCGGCACTTGTCGGCCGCGTGCACGATGTCGCATTCGAAAATGGCCTTCTTATCGAATCCTCGGGGCCAAATCGCGACGTTATCAAAGTCCTCCCGCCGATAACCATCACCGATGCCGAACTCGATCGTGGCATCACCATCCTTGATCACGCACTACAGGAGCAAGACAATGCCTAAGCAGATAACTCAAGTGCCAGCCATCTCCCCGGTTTCGATCAAAGAACGGACCGGGTCGATCAACACGGGGGAGATCATCTCGGTCCTGAAAGGTGAGCTCACCGCTCTGCACGTCAAGCAAGCTTTCAGCACCGAAGTAGCCGAGGAGATCACCACGAACTTTATTGGAAGCTCCGGTCTCAGAGAGCGTAGAGATGGTGTGCCCGGACAATATGTCGGCGCATCTCACTACAGGAAGGATGCAGCCACCTATTTCGCAGATGCGGAAGCTGCGCGACCTTACGTCGAGGCCCTTTTTAAGAATTTGGTTGACCCGGTCCGAGCAATATTCGGCGCGTTGAAGCGAGAGCTTCACAACCAGGGTATTGAATTGCGGCTCGCCCGTTCGGAACGCGGTCAGGCCAACGTCTGTCGCGCTCTCAGTTGGTCAGGCAGTGGCACGTTTTCCTTGGATCCCCACGACGACGTCGCTCAAGTCTTACGTGCTGGCGATGATTACGAGCTTTCTGCGGTGGCGCACAATACGGTCGCAGCGCTCAACCTCTATCCCAGCATGTCCGAGCACGGGGGCAATCTGAGGCTCTGGAGCCATAAGCCGACAGTTGCGGACCGAAAGTCGCAGGGTGTGGAGACCACTGGATATCCCTATTCGGCAGCCTATCTTGAGGCCGTCCCGTGCCGCGAGTTCCAGCTCAAGGCCGGGGATATCGCCCTAATCGATGGCGGCTTCGTTCACGGGGTTACCGGTCAATCAGGCGACGGAAAGCGTCGCCTGGTGCTGAATTGCTTTTTCGGGTTTGCGCGGCCGGATCTTGTTCTCTGGTGGACCTGATAGGCCGTGGATAGCGGCGACTGTTTTGTGCCGATAGTGAAGGCGTCACCTCCGTCATAGCGGGGAACCTTCAATGACAGACCCCTCCGGACGTTTTTCCATTCTTCCGGAGGGGGCGAACCTGACTTGTTGAGTTCAGTAAAATGGCTTGGCAGTGACTTTTGCGTCCGCCCAGCCCCGTGTTTGCCGGAGCGGCGGACTGTGGCGCCTGCTCAGGCAGCCAGCGCCCTCAGGTTCTCGTAGTGGCTGATCAACTCAATGTACCTGACGCGGAAGTGATATGGCGATCCAAAATTCTACCCATCCTATCGGCTCCGGCGGGGCGAGCATGTCGACTAGAGAACTTCTCGAGGCGGCCGCCGATGAAGTTTGGAGGCCGTACCTGTATCATCAGACCTTTGATGGCGTAGATGCGGCCCAGAATATCGCCGACGACGGACAACAGCCACGGGTTTATTCTAGCGACGCGCTTTGTTGCGGCACATTCGGCGAGTTGCTCCAAGGACAGTTGCCGGTCGGTTCCGTTCCCGGGGACCCTCACTTCTTGATCACAATGCCTATCGCGCTCTTTGCGCGAGCTCACTTCATGCCGATGGCAGGCACACAATCCGTAAGCGTTTATCCGTCACATAAAATCAAAGCGAAACGGCTGGCTGAGAATCTCGTGATTGCGCTCGGCGCCTCAGGAGGAATCCTCCTTTTGGAATCTGAGCTCCCTGAAGGCAAAGGACTCGCGAGTTCGTCGGCCGATCTTGTTGCGACTGCACGGTCAATCGCCTGCTGCTTTAAGCGTAGAATCCGGACACTGTTGATCGAAAAGCTAATGGCGGACATCGAGCCATCCGACGGGGTGATGTACCCGGGTGTGGTTGCATACCAACAGCGAGCATGTAACCTTCTCTCGTTCCTTGGCCAAATGCCGCCGCTTGCGATCGTTGGTATCGATGAAGGAGGGACGATCAAAACCGTCGATTATGATCAACGGCGAGGTGAAATCTCCGCCAGTCGAAGAGCAGAATATCAAGGACTCCTGGACCGCGCACGGATAGCAATTCCGCGGGGTGACGCGGCGACGATAGGCAAAATAGCCACTGCCAGCGCTCTCCTGCATCAGGAGCGGACTCCAAAGAAGCATCTGAACTCGATGTTGAAAGCATCGCAGGCCACCGACGCTCTCGGGGTGATAGTCGCGCACAGCGGCACCATGATTGGAATCCTGCTTGATCGAACCGCGGATGACTTTACACGAAAGATTCAGTCCGTGCTCGCACATGTGTCGCGATTCGACAACTCGCCAAGAATTTACCGGACCATGACTGGCTGCCGATGAGGTAAGAAATATGGACGCTGCTCGCAAACACCTTCTATTCTCCGGATATTCTGATGCGTATGCTCTTCCTAGAATTATTAGGTGCGGGACAAACCTTTATCTCGCGCAGTTCGCTTTCATGAAGCTTCTCCCTGCGAAGTACATTATCGAGAAAGCGGTGACTCGAGGGACGTTGACGCACGGCATGAAAGTTCTCGAGACCTCAAGCGGAACCTTCGCACTGGGGCTGGCCGTCATTTGCCGAGAACGTGGATTCCAGCTTGAGATCTTCACGGACCCGGTGATGGACAAAGGTCTCGAAAACAGGTTGAGCTCTCTAGGAGCCGAAGTCGTCATAGTAACTGAAAAGGCCCAGGATGGTGGTTACCAACGAAGCCGGCTGGACGCGTTACACGCTAAGATGAGACAGTTGGGCCATTCCTGTTTCTGGCCCCGTCAGTACGAAACACCGGACAACCCCGCAGCCTACAAGCTTTTTGCTGATCAACTATCGGGGATGCTGGACGCCGACATAACTTTGGTCGGTTCTGTGGGGTCTGGTGGCTCTACTTGCGGAACGATAGAGCGCCTTCGCCAAAAAGCCCCGGAGGCGCGCCTGATCGGAGTAGATACCTTCAATAGCGTCATTTTTGGCCAACCGGATGGCGACCGGAAACTGCGGGGCCTGGGGAACAGTCTTGTCCCCAAGAATGTGAAGCATGAACTGTATGACGACGTGCATCTCATTTCGGCTCCGCTCGCATTTGCTGCAACGCATACCCTCCATGAGCGGCACGCCGTTTTCGCCGGTCCGACCTCCGGGGCGAGCTACATCGTTGGGCGTTGGCACGCTCGGCAGTATCCAGGAGAAACCGTGGTCGTCATATGTGCAGATGAAGGCCACCGCTATGCCGAAGCTGTTTATGACCACGAGTGGCTCAAGCAGAATGGATGTCTGCATGAAGGTGCTCTTCTGGACGCTCCGTCCAGTGAAGAGCATCCCTCGACCGCTCTTCCGCCATGGAACCGATATCGTTGGAATCGGAAAAGCCGGGAAGCTGTCTTAAGCCTGCTGGAGGACGATTCTTGATGAACCGAGGTAGCTTCCTTTTCGTGGAAAGCAACACGACGGGCACCGGCGAACTATTAATGAAACGGGCCCGAGCTCTTGGCTTCGAACCATATCTCGTTACGCGTAATCCTGCGCGTTATCCGTTTCTGAAGGACTCGGTCGCTCACGTTGTCGAAGCTGAAACGCGTAGTCCGGACGAACTCATCGGGGTCGCCGCCAAGTTGGGAAGGCTGGCAGGAATATACTCGTCGTCGGATTATTTTGTGGAAGCAGCGTCAAGTGCTGCGACGGCCATCGGGCTACCAGCAGCCAATCCGAAGGCTATAGCTACCTGCCGGAACAAATGGAAGCAAGCGGCCGAGTTGCAGCGACAATCAATCACGATCCCTGAGACTCGACTGGCCACTTCCGTCCGAGACGTGGAGAAGATACTTGCCCAAGCCACTCTGCCGGTGGTGGTGAAGCCGGTCTCCGGTAGTGGTAGTAGTGGCGTGCGGTTGTGCGATACAGCGGCAGCCGCAATCAAGGCGTTTGAGAGTGCAAGGGGCGCGTTACTCGATCAGGTAGGTCTGTGCAGCCCTGATGTCCTCATCCAGAAATATATAAGGGGTAAGGAATACTCCGCAGAGATAATTGCGAACGATGGAACCCTGCATTGCCTTGGAATACTTGCAAAGCACAAGGGCCCGCCTCCCTGCTTCGTCGAGGTAGGGCACGACTTCCCGGCACCGCTCCCGGAGCGCTCCCTCCAGGAACTGGCCTGTTTTGCCGTGAGTGCGGTATCAGCGCTCGGCCTGGAGTTCGGACCGGCTCATGTAGAGTTCGTAATAGCGGAGCCAGGCCCGGTCATCATTGAGGTCAATCCCAGACTGGCTGGAGGAATGATTCCAGTCATGCTGTCGCACGCTTTGCGCACCTCAATCCTTGATATGGTCATTAATCTTTACGCGGGACAAGGGTTTACGCCTCCGCGGGCGGGCGGAAGAGCGGGAGCTATCCGTTTCCGCCTTGCTCACGAATCCGGGAAGCTCAAACGCCTGAGCTTTTCTCGAACTCCAGGGCCGACAGTGCCCGAAGCGGGGCTTCTGAAATATGGGGGGGAGGATGTTCAAATAAATGGCGATTTCAGAGACCGAGTAGCCTACGCCGTAGGCGTCGCTGATGAACTCGACGCCGCCGTTATAGCAGCTCAACAGATGATCGATTCCACGGTGATGGATATGGAAGAGGCTGCTGGCGAATCGGACAACAAGCAAGTCGCTGGGGCAAGCGAGGGCAGGTGGAACCTACATCCCGAAGCGATGAAGTTGCTCGCTCCGCCTATCGAAATCTCGCGTGACGGTCGCCTTCTGCGGCACCAGGCGACCATAGATGAAGCACATCTGGTGATGCTCGCGGATCAGGGCTTGATCAACCGGGAAGTCGCTGCCGATCTCTTGAAGCACATCTTTCACCTCCAGGACGAGGGCTTTCAGTCTTTGGAGGGACGCGATGCTCCGCGCGGCCTCTACCTTGCCTATGAGGCAGAACTTGCCGCCAGAGCTGGCCCGGAAAAGGCCGGCTGGCTGCACCTTGCAAGATCCCGCAACGACTTGAACGCGACCATCTCTCTGCTGGTCCTTCGGGAAGCTGGGTGTGCTATCTCCCAAGAAATAGGCATTGCACAAGATGCCCTGCTTCAGCGCGTGGAGGAAGCATCGAGATTTGTTGCTCCTTTGTACAGTCAGTACCAGATTGCAATCCCCGGATCGCCAGGGCACTACCTGCTCAGCGTTTTCTTCGCTCTGCGGCGCGAGCGCCAGCGGCTCCATTGCCTCCTGGAAGACATCAAGAACTGCCCTATGGGAGCTGGTGCCGGCGGAGGCACCAGCCTGCCTATCGACCCTTTGAAGACAGCAAATCTTCTGGGATTTGAATTGCCGTCATTCAACTCGCTTGATGCGGTTGCAAGCCGTGACCATCACCTACAAGGGCTTTCACTCTTCGCTAGCGTTGCAATTTTGCTCAGCCGTGTGGCCCAGGACCTGCAGCTTTGGACGACCAGGGAGTTCGCGCTCATTGACCTTCCTCATTATCTTGCTGGTGGCTCTTCCATGCTTCCCCAAAAGAAGAACCCATTTTTGCTTGAACACGTCAAGGGGTCGGCAAGCACAGCGATTGGGGCCTACGTTTCTGCGGCAACAGCCACCTGCAAATCGCCTTTCAGCAACTCGATCGAAACGAGCAACTACGGTTGCTCTCCATTAGCCCTTGCAGAAGATGCCCTTAAGAGGGCCATCACCCTCACATCACTCATTGTGAAATTCATGTCTTTCAACGTGCGGTCAATGCGTGAAAATCTGGAAGATGGCTCACCCATGACGGCAGTCGCCGCAGAACGGATGGCGTCGCGAGGCGTTCCTTTCAGGAAGGCCCACACACTAATTGGTGAGATCGCCCAACGCCTGTCTCTGGATAGCTCGGTTGCGGAGCGCCGAAGCGAGTTGGCAAGCCACCTCACTGGCGTGTTGCCGGAGAGTCTTGAAGAATGCAGGGATGCTCTGCAGTTCGGAGGAGGACCCGGACAACGATCAACCGATGATCAGCTTTCTGTAGCAAAGAAGATGTATGGCGAAATGCAGCTGAAATGCGCGGAAATACGGGAGCGTTGGGCGCACGCTGAGATACACCGCAAACAGAGGGTGAATGAGCTTATTGATGATCATCAGGCAACTTGAACGAGCGACATATGGACAGCGCTTAATCTTATAATAATCGGCAGATCAGTCCGCGGCTGGAGCGGCGCAGCGGCTGCAGCCTAGGCATTCCCCCATTGGACGAGCCACGACACGCTCCGGTCATTTGCAGTGACGGGGGTTGCCCTTTTTGGGTTTGTCAATAAAAAACTCGACGGAACTACAATCGGCCCGGCGACAACATCGACGTACGCATCCGGTGAAGACCGCAGACGTGCGTATCTGGTGGCCATGAGAACCTGAGCACCGGAGTGCTGGGGTCAAGCTTTCGATGGGGAGACGCGATGATATTCTTCGAGGAGGAGTTTGACCTCCTCGATGCCTTCATCGGTGAAGGCCAAGATCCCGTCGTCATCGTTGGCGCCGTACACCCAGATGACGCCGTCCTCGGGCTCCAGACCGAGGGTCAGTTCGTGGATGAGCGCTTCGCTGACGCCGAGGTCCCTGGCGACACGTTCGACGGTGTAGACGTGATGCACCTTATTGCGCTGCATGATCAGGCCGCCGCTGGTTGGGTCCGCAATTTTGCGGATCTCCAATTCCACGGCAGCAAATCATCGATCCGATGGGCCGGATAGGCGGGCAGTCGGGCGAGGACGTCGGCGAGCCAGGCCTGCGGGTCGATATCGTTCATCTTGGCGCTGACGATCAGAATGGCCGCGCGCTGTCCGCCGCGATCGGAACCGCAGAACAGCCAGGACTTTTCTTCCGAGAGCGAAGACTGATTCATTATGCACCTCATCTTCAAATGGCGGAAAACAGCGATTCCTGGTTGTCGTCGTGGATGCGACGCGGAGTATTGCGCGCCAAATCGGCCTTGATCCGTTCGTCTTCGAGGTCGCTGGCGCGGATCTGGTAGGGCGCGCCGCGCATGACTTGCTCGGCCGGCAAGAGGCCATCCCTGATGAACCGGCGGATTTTGACGTGCGACACGCCGAGCTTCGCGGCCGCATCCGACATGGTGAGCCACTCGCCATTCTTGTCGGAAGAGCGATAGCCGCTGATCTTGTGCACCGTGCGCAGCGATTGGACGCGACGCGCGGTCCAGGTCTTTCCCTGACCGGTCTGCATGCCCATGCGGTTGAGTGTGGCAGCGATTTCGGCATCCGACCACCGGGTTGCCATGGATCGCATGATCGCCAGAGCCTCCTCAGGCGTACGCTGGCCATGCTCTCCGGATTTGGGCTTGCGAACCCGTACCTGCGAGTGCTGGCCTCCGTGCCAGTGGATGGTCAAGATCACGTCGCGCGCATCGTCATCGACATCCGCCACGATATCCTTGATGAGCGCGCGCAGCAGTTGCTGACGACAGCGCATGTCGACACCCGGCGCATTCCAGGAGGCCTCGAGATCCTGGGCGAGGCCCGTGAAGTCCGGAACCGCGTCGACAGGCTCCACACGCTGGACTTCGCTCAGCTGGGCCTCGCAGGTCTCCACGCGCCTGAGTGTGGCTTCCCAACTCCTCTCGAGCTGGGCCGCAATAAGCCGGTTCTCCGGGTCGCAAGCGGCATAGCGGCGCTCGGCGAGCGATGCCTCATAGCGCGCCTGCTGCAGGTCCATCTCGATCATCTGCCGCCGCTTGGCTTCGCTCTCCAGCTGCATCCGTTCAGCCTCCAACGCCGCTTCGATCGCCATCGGCGCAACCGCCTCCAGCGCTTCGCGGGTCACCGCCGCGTCGGTGCGAAAGCCGTTGAACGACATGCATCGCGCCTGTGCCATCATGAGGTTGCCGCGCTCGCAGCGATATACCGGATAACCTTGGCCGCGTCCGGCATACATGACAACCAGTCTTCGCCCGCATCGACCACAGGAGATAAGACCCGGGAGCAGCGCGCGACCGCCGCGGCCCGACTTGACGCCGCCGGCTTTGCCGTAAGCGTTGGCTGCGAGCAGTTCCTGGTTCCGTTCGTACTCGCTCCATCCGATGTAGCCTTCGTGATGGTCCTTGAGCACCACCGCCCACTCGCTAGCCGGCTTGTAATGGCCATAGCTCTTGCGAACGCGGCCATCGACGATCTCAGTGCGCTTCTCGCTTTTACCATAGACATAGGCGCCGGCGTAGAATGGGTTCTTCAGGATCGAGATCACGTTGCGGTAACGGATCGGAACCCAGTCGAAGGACACCATCTTCTTGCCGTCGGAGGGTCTGGGGAAATGCACGCCATCGTCGATCATCGAGATCAGGACCTGGCGCGCGCTGCCGAGTTCGCGGAAGCGCGCGAATATCAGGTGAATGGTCTCCTGCAGGCGCATGTCGGGATCGAACCCGAGACCGTAATCGCGGTGCCAGACATAGCCGAAGGGCACGGAGATGCGCAGTTCTCCGCGCTGTGCCTTGGCGCGGGCGGCCTCGTACATGCGGGCACGCAGCACGCCGAGCTCGAATTCGCTGATGCTGCCCTTCATACCCAGCAGCAGGCGGTCGTTCGGCAATCCCGGATCGTAGACTCCGTCCAGATCGATCACGCGTGCATCGACTTCGCCGCACAACTCGAGCAGCCGATGCCAGTCCGGCCCGTTGCGCGACAGGCGGGACGCCTCCAGGCAAAGCACGGCGCCCACATGGCCGGTGCACAGATCGTCGACCAGGCGCTCGAAACCGGGACGCTCCACAGCCCCGCTTGCGGTTCGTCCCAGATCCTCGTCGATCACCTCTACTTTGCGGAATCCCCAACGCCGCGCGACGTCGACAAGCTCATACTGCCGACGCTGGCTCTCAAGGTTGAGCTGGACCTGCGCCTGAGTGGATTGACGCACATAGACGACGGCCTTGCGCTTGAGGACGGCAGTCGGAATCAGATTACCGCTCGTCATCGCAGCTCTCCTCCTCCGTTGCCACGCCGGCGGCGGCCCTCAGTACGTTGGCGAGCCGGGCGATCACTATGGTCCGTTGCGTTGAACTCAGCCCGTTCAGCTTCTGCGAGTCGAGCGGCAAGCTGAGTTGGCGAACGACCTCGAGAGATCGTGTCGGGGGTGGCAGGGTTCTCATGTTGCGACTCCGCGATGGTGAAACCATCCGGAGAGCCTCGCCGGAAACGGCGTTCGATCAAGAGCTTGTTAAGCTCAAGCAGCGCGGCAAGCGATACGCGCGGGGGGCCCAGGTCCATCGCCGCGCAAGCCACGGGATCGATCATCCAGGCCGGAGCGGTAATGACATGACCGGGCGCGACGACGAGGTGAATGATCCGGCCGTCGGCGCGCTCTTCGCTGTTCTCGCAGCGAAGCCGACGTCCGAAATACGGGTGCCAACGGTAATGGACCTCGACCTCCTGCCCAACATGGGCAGAATGACCCCGAGATGGCGATGCCGCGCAGGGCTAGCTCGGCTGCATTGTTGGATAGGCAGATCCGCCCATCGTCGAGGAACCGGGTGAAGGATGACCAGCGGCGCAGCATGTAGTTGAAGGCCTTGGTCAGGTCGTGCCCGCGCGAGAGCTTGTCGCGCGTCTCGATCATCCAGCGCTCGAGCTCGGTGACCAGCGGCGCGCTCCGCTCCTGGCGCACGGCGTGGCGTTGGGCCGGCAACAGGCCGTTGATCGCGCGCTCGATATCGAACAAGGCATCGATGCGCTTCACGGCTTCGACCGCCAGCGGATAGACCAGGTTGGGCTTCTCGCTGCGCGCCTTCTTGCGCGCCGCCGCTTCGACATCGGCCAGCTCAAACACTTTGCGCCGGCTGTGGGCCCAGCAGCTGGCCTCCAGAACAGGCGCCGGCTGACGACCCGTCGCATAGAGATCGCCGTAACCACCAAAGGCATCGGCCTGCAGAATGCCGTTCCAGCCGGCGAGATGCGCCGCGGGCTGTTCGCCTCGGCGATCGCGGGAATAGTAGAACACTGCCGCCGGCGGATCGGCGCCGCCGAACGGCCGGTCATCGCGCACATAGGTCCATAATCGACCGGTATCGGTCTTGCCCTTGGCCAGGACCGGCACCGTCGTGTCGTCGCCGTGCAGACGTGAAGCGGCCAGCACATGGGCTTCGAGCCGCTTGAACAGCGGCATCAGCGCCGCGGTGCCGGCGCCGACCTGGTCGGCGAGCGTCGACAGGCTGAGCGGCACGCCTTCGCGGGCATAGCGTTCGGCCTGGCGGTTGAGCGGCTGATGCTGGCCGAACTTCTCGAACAGGATCATCGCCAGCAGGCCGGGACCGGCCCAGCCGCGCGGGGTGGCGTGGAAGGGCGCCGGAGCCTGGCTGATCGTCTCGCAGTCGCGGCAGGTGAACTTCTCCCGCACGTGCTGGATCACCTTCCATTGCCGCGGCACCACCTCCAGCGTCGGTGATATCCTCACCCAGCTTGCGCAGCCGATGACCGCCGCAGCAATGGCAAGCGGTCGGCGCCGGCTCGACCACGATTCGCGCGGCAGATGCTCTGGAAATGGCTGGCGCGCCGGTCGTTTGCGCACATAAGGCGCCACCTCGGTGGTCCGGGCCGCGCCCTGTTCGGCGGCGATCTCGTCTTGCGTCGCGGTGCTCTCGAGTTCCTCGAAGGTGAGCTCCATCTGATCGTGCAGGCGGGCTGAGCGTTCAGAACTCTGACCATGCAGCGCCCGCTGCAGCTTGCGGATCGTCAGATCCTGATGTGCGATCAGCGCCGCATCATCCGATGCCTTGGCCCTGGCGACCGCCAGTTCGGCCTCGACCAGCGCAGCGCGCGCGGCCTCGTCTTCGGCTCTGGCCAGCGCCGCGGTCAGCGGTGCTCTCAGCGCGCCGATATCGTCCGGAACAGCATCCTGGGCGGTGGCAACCATGCCTTGGAGTGAATCATAAAACGCGTCCGCTGACTCGCGGAAAATGGCGCAAACTCAAAGAAAACTCAGCCCGCGCGCTGCGGGCGGAACGTGTGAACCGGGTTGCGCCAATCGATCCCGTCGAGCATGTAGGCGAGCTGCGCCGGCGATATGGAAACCGTGCCGTCCGCCGGCGACGGCCATAGAAACCGGCCCTTCTCGAGCCGTTTCGCATACAGCGACATGCCGAGCCCACGCCACCTTCGAGGTTGCGCGATGCGAACCCGCACCTTGGCGGATCGCATTTATTCGGCGCCGGCCGTAGACATATGCGCCGGCATAGGCCGGGTTGTGCAAAATATGATGGACGTCGGCGATGGTGGCGTCTCGCCACACCAGCTCATGGGGCGCCGGCCCGCGAATCGGCGCACCGGTACGCGTAGGTCGTGCGTGCGCAGGTAACGCATAACGCGTCGCGCGGTCTGAAGCTCTCTAAATTTGTCGAAGATCAGACGCAGCCGAGCCTGAACCTCTTCATCAGGGTTGAACACGATCTGGCCGGAGCGGTTGTAGGCCAAGCCACCTGGCAGCGGTATGCGAAGCTCGCCCCGCGCCGCCTTCTGCCGTCCCCCTTGATGCAGGCGGGTGCGGATCTGGTGCAACTCCGCTTCGCTCATGATCCCCGAGAGCCCTAACAGCAGCCGGTCTTGATAAGCGCAGGGACCGTAGAGACGTTCACCATCGGCGATGACAACGCCGAGCAATGAACACAACTCGAGGAGTTGATGCCAGTCCCGGTTGTTGCGCGCTGCATCGAGGCTGACCACCAGACCCGCGTTGCCGAGCCCGATCTCGGCCCCGATCTCGGCGATGAGCCATTGGAAGTCGCCGCGCTCGACTTGGCCGTTTCCTGGTTTTCCAAGATCCTCGTCGATGGCGACGACACGATCCGGCGGCCAGCCCAATCTGACGCGCGGTCCACCAAGCTGTGCTGAAGTTCGGTGCTTTCCTGATGGTGGCGCACCTAGTTTATCGAGGATTGGCGCACAACACGTAAGCGAAATTTGAACGCCGGACGGCCGCTCTCGGAATAACCAACATCAAACTGGTCCCTCGCGGCTGGCGCGTCCGGCGGCATCCGGCGGATCAGCGCGAGCATCTGCGCGACTTGGTGCTGAGATACCGGTGGGAGATTGTTCCAAAAGGCTGGGCGTATCTGGCTTGATCCGTACCAGTGGAACACTGGTCTCCGGTAGAGCCACCGCAATCCGATGCGCCAAAGCATGAGCACCATCGCAACTCGCCATTGAGTTATAAAGGTGATTCGCGCACAATACACTAAAGGAAGCAAAGTCCGAACGGGTATTAACTTTCCAGCCCGCTACGATGTTCACCATCATCATCGCTAGCAGGCGACAGATTCGTAACTGAGCGGCGGATATTGCGCGACCGTCCATCCGGAAGGCGGATGACAAAAAAGGCAGATCCGCGCACTGACCGAAGTGATGCCACCTCAAACTGCTGTCCACAGGGTGCGTGTCGACGGTCAACCACCGTGACATGAGATACCAACCGGATCAACAAGAGGGGCATCCTGCGCTGCTTGGGTCGCCACGACCTCATGCCAAGCGGAGACGGGCAACTGGCTGGTTACGATGGTGGAGCGGCGTCCATAGCGGTCCTCGAGGATTTCAAGGAGGTCATGAGGGGCCTGGCCGTCGAGGGGCTCAAGGCCCCAATCGTCAAGGATCAGCAATTGCACACTGCCGAGCTTGCGCAGCAGGCGTAGATAGCGACCATCCCCGCGCGCCGATGCCAGGGAGCAAACAGTCTGGGCACGCTCTGGTAAAGGACGGAGCGGTCATCGCGACAGGCCTTGTAGCCGAGCGCACAGGCGAGCCAACTCTTTCCGACGTCTGATGGCCCGCAGATCGCCGGATTGTCGGGGCGGAGGAACAGGAGCCGATCGAGTCCGCGCGCTGCGATAGTCAACATCCTCGGGAATGGTCTGGTGGCGCAGCTTTGCAAAGCGCAGGCGGGCAGCAAGGTTGCGATCGTACCGCCAGCTCCATTCCCGGTCGAGTAGCAGACTCAACCATTCGACATGAGAGAGTTGTTCGACCTCGGCATTGGCGGTGAGTTCGTCGAATGCCCTGGCTATGCCGGACAGGCCCATGGCGTTCAGGCGATCGAGGGTGGGGGGTGCAAGCATCCCTTTCTACTTCAGTCGTTATAGCGACAGCCGCGGATTGGGAATGGTCGATGGCTCGCGGGACGCCGCCCGCGGCGACGGCGCTCGGTCGAGATGGTTGTCGAGAATGGAGCGGACCGAGCCGTAGGTCCGCGCGCCGATCTCAAGCGCGCGACCGCAGGCGGCATTGACCTGTTCCCTGCCAAATCCCTTGACCAGGCGAGTGATGCCCAGAAAGGCCCGGAAGCCCTGCTCGGAATGTGGCCGGTCAGCCAGGATCTTCTCGCACAGCAGCGCCGCGTCGGAACGCCGAGGCATCGTGGCCGATCCGCTCAATCGTCCGATCAGCGAAGCGCCGATGCGAGGATGGCATGTGATCGGGACCCTGGTGTGCCGGCCATTGCCGCTGGAACGCAAATGGACGGCGATCCATTCGCCCTTGCAGAACAACTCGACGGGTCGCTTGACGCGCGCCTCGACCTGCTCGCGCGCGAAGGGCCAGAGGAGGGAGTAATAGTGGCGATCGATCTCGACATGATAGTCGAGACCGGCACGCCGGATCCGCCATTCGGCGAAGACTTTACATTCCGCCGGCAGCGGCTTGAGCGCCGGACCGTCGACCTCCTCGAACAGCTGCCGGCACCCGACGATCGTTCAGATCGGCCAGCAATTCGCCGATTGCCGCATTCACCTTGGCCAGACTGTAGAAGGCCGAGAGGCCAGCGCTCGACAATGCGCACCGCCGCCTCGACCTTCGCCTTATCGCGCGGCCGGCGCGGCCTGGTCGGCAGCACCGAACTGCCGTAATGGGCCGCCATCCCGGCATAAGTGCGGTTGATCTGCGGATAGTAGCGGCGGCCTCCGCGACCTTCGCGTTATCAGGAACCACCAGCGCGCGCGCCGCCGAATGCCTCGAGCGTATTGAGTTGGCGGCCGAGCCAGTCGGGCAGCGTGCGCTCCAACGTGCCTCTGCTAGGACAGGCTAGACGCGCCCAGCACCGCCAGGAACAGATGCGCCTGACGCGTCCTTCCCTTGAGGCGGTCGACCATTACCGTCACCGTGTCGCCGGCATAGTCGACGAACAGCTTCTACTTGAAAGCATTTTCAGCAGGTCTTCACGGGTCAACCAAACGAGCCAGTCGTCGTCGCATATGCCCCGCGCTGGCAACCGCAGGACGGATGCATGTGGCTCTTTGTGTAGATAGCCGTTGCGATCTGCTATGCCCTTTTCGATGTTCCAGCTACCAACGAGGGCGTAAATGAAATCCGGCGACCATTGAGTCCATGCCACTCCAAATGCGATCCGACCAAGGAAGGACAGAAGACCGCGTCCCCGAAAATCCTCACGGAGCCAGAGGTCGCCGCGATATGCTACAAGCCCGGTAATGCTTCTGGCGGACGGTGCGTAGCAGCTACACGAAGAGCCAGGCCCTGCTTTAAGACCAGGGTCCGCGAAGCAGTCTCTGAGCGTCCCAAGGTGCTCATCAAGACTTGTGGTGGAGAGATCGTACAGCCGCATTGCTTGGACATGCGCTACCCTGTCTTCCCGGTCCCTGCCAATAATCCAGAAAGCCTTTCCAGGTAGAAGATCAGAACAGTCCGGACGAAAGTGTGGATAGGTCGGTGACTTTCCAGGAAGTCTGTCAGTGATCCTGACGTACTCCTCAAAATCGTCTCCCATCGTGATGTGGAGACCGGACTTACGCGCCAGCTCGTACGCTGCACAGATGAACTTCGAAATGTCTAATGTCGTTACGTTATCCTGCATGCAGATGCACCCTGACAGCTAAAGAAGTGCGGTTCTAATATAGCGGAATGCGGACCGATACTGCGAGATTTGATAGTTGACGTGACTATCGGCTCATGCTCACGTTGCACGCGCTCTCCGACCGCCATCGGCGCAAGGCCGATAGTCAAAACCGCGCTGAAGGAGAACCAACACCGAAATGGTCCTGACCTTGCCCCTTTGATCTAATCCGGTTTGAAGTTCGCTCTGGCCCATCGAGAGGACCAGGACATGAAACGCGGCCGCTTCTCTGAAGAGCAGTATCATCGGAATTTTGAAGGAACTTGAGGCCGGGGTATCGGTTGCCGATCTGTGCCGCAAGCACGTGGTCGGCGACGCCTCGATTTACAACTGGAAGGCCCGCTTCGGCGGGATGGATGTCTCCGAGGCTCTGCGACTGAAGGCTCTGGAGGACGAGAACACCCGGGTGAAGCGGCTTCTGGCCGACGCCATGCTCGACAATGCCGCGTTGAAGGATCTTGTGGGAAAGAAATGGTGACGCCCGCGGCCAAGCGGAAAGCTGTCGCTCGCCTGAAGGAAGGCTTCGGGGTGAGCGAACGGCGGGCGTGTAAAGCCATCGGCTGTTGCCGCATGACGGTTCGCTACGAGACCAGCAGGCCGGACGACCGCGAGGTTCGCGAGCCGATGAAGGCGATCGCGCAGGAGCGTCGCCGGTTCGGCTACCGGCGTCTTCTCGTGATGCTGAGGCGGGAGGGCCTGGTCGTGAACCACAAGAAGCTGTTCCGGCTCTATCGGGAGGAGAAGCTCGCCGTTCGCCGCCGTGGCGGCCGCAAGCGGGCGATCGGGACCAGGGCGCCGATGCTGGTGCCGCTGAGGCCCGACGAGCGCTGGTCGCTCGACTTCGTATCGGACCAGCTCACCGACGGGCGCCGCTTCCGCATCCTGGCCGTCGTCGACGACTGCACGAGAGAGTGCCTGTCACTCGTCGTTGATACGTCTCTCTCGGGCATGCGGGTTGCCCGCGAATTGGACCGGCTCATCACCGAGCGCGGCCGGCCCAGGATGATCGTCAGCGACAATGGCAGCGAGTTCACCTCGAACGCCATCCTCGCCTGGGCGGATCAGAACCGCGTCGAATGGCATTACATTGCGCCCGGCAAGCCGATGCAGAATGGCTTCATCGAGAGCTTCAACGGCCGACTGCGCGATGAACTGCTCAACGAGACGCTGTTCACCTCGCTGGCTCAGGCGCGCGTAGCCATCGCCCTGTGGCACGCCGACTACAACACCGCGCGGCCGCACTCCCAAATCGCCTGGCAGACCCCGGCAGAGTTCGCCAGCACCTTCAATCCGCGACGGTCGCTCGCGCTGCGCTATGCCAAAGGCTCCGGGCCAGCGCCCGTCGCTTCACCCGCCCAGCAGGGCACAACCCACGCCGGAAACGAACTCAAAACTGGATAGAAACTGGGAGCAACGTCAGTCCGACCATCGGCAGCAGCGCGCTCGAACCATGCTGCTCATGATGAAAGATGACTAGCAGGCAACGACCACACCCAGGCGTCACTTGCCCCTTACATGGGCGACCCTCACTGGTCGTGCAGACGACAACACTTGCTCGGGCTTCAGTGCGTCGCTCGGCATTAACACAACCTTAAACTATCTTCACAACCGCAAATCGCTGACAATGGTAGGTTCACCACAGCGTCTGAGGTCAGGCACGGCTGAAACAGCTGCGCCGTTCCGCTCCGACTGCCGCACACCACGCAACCTTGGGGAACAGCCAATGGCAAGAAGAGCGCTCATCCTAGTTGAAGGCCATCAGCGTATGGGTCTTCTATACGTTCAAGCGGCCCAGCGTCTCGGTCTGTATCCAATTACCCTGTCGGCTAATCCAGCTCAGTACAAATATCTTGCAGCTGAAGAGAATGAGGCAATCCGTGTGGATACAGACGATCTCGATGCGCTGATCCGTGAATGTTCCCGGCTACGTGCCAACTACGACATTGCTGGTATTACTGGCTTTTCGCGCGCCGACGAGTCGGCCTGCGTGACAGCTGGTAAGCTCGGTCAGCACTTCGATCTGCCGGGACCGAACCCTGCATCAATTGAGCGATGCTGCGACAAATCCGTTCAACGTCAGCTCCTTGCGGAGGCCGGCGTTCCAATACCTGAATTTCGCTTGGCTACCAATGCGACGGAGGCAGAAAGCTCTGCCGTGGAGATCGGCCTCCCGGTTATCCTTAAGCCAGCCGTGGGCGCCGGCAGCAGCGGTGTCCGTTTGTGCCGCAGTGTCGACGAGGTAACCGAACATATGACCTATTTGTTGGGCGGGGAGCACCTATGGCGGTCTTCGCCGAGGATACTGGTCGAAGAGTTCGCCCAGGGGCCTCTCTATATCGCTCAGATAATGGGAAATGTGGTGATTGCGATAGGCGCCGCTTTATACGGCCCACCACCGCATTTTGTCTGTCGTCAATTGAACTATCCGGCCGTGCTGACTGAGGACGAGAACAAACGTATCGCCGCTGTTTCACTGAACTGTTTGCGAGCTCTCGACCTCGGCTGGGGGCCAACGAACATTGAATTCCGGTGGACGGAGCTTGGCCCAGTCGTCATTGAAGTCAATCCGCGCCTTGCTGGCGCGCCCGATCCTCAGCTTGTTCAGCTGGCTTACGGTGTCGATCTCATCTCCGAGCACATCAAGCTTGTCATCGGCAACGAATGCAATTTGAGCAGGAGGCGTTCGCAGACTGCGGCTGCGCGTATGTTAGTCCCTGATGACGATGGCACCCTCGACTGGATAGATGGAAACAGTCAGGCGGCTGCTATATCAGGTGTCGCCGAGGTCAAATTGTATGTTGAACCCAAGACGCTGATCGTTAGGAGAGGCGATTACTTAGACAAGCTCGGACATGTCATCGCCGCGTCAGCCTGCCCCGCCCGGACGGAGGCGATACTCCAGCGTGCTGTCGACTCAATTCGTTGGTCCATCACACCATTCCCGACCCTTGGCAATTAGGTACAGTCCGTTCGGCGCAATGCCAGACATGTGGATGCAGCGGAACCATCCGGACCTCCCGTTCGAGCGTTATGCCGATGATGCCATCTGCCATTGCCGAACCGAAAACAGGCAGTGGTGCTGCGCGACGCTCTTGAAAAGCGGTTCGCAGACTGCGGGCTGACGCTACATCCCGAAAGACGAAGATCGTCTACTGTAAGGATGACGATCGACGCGGAACCATTCTAATCACAACTAGACTTCTCGGCTATACTTTCAGGTGTCGGGCGAATTGAGAAACTGACCCCCCGCATTGCCTCACGTTGATTGTTACCAATAGGGTCGCCGTCCCGAGGGGATGAAGCCGTTGTTGTCATCCTGATTCGGAGGCTGGATGGCAGGGCGGGTTAGCATGGCGACACGGTTGGAATTGGTTGAAGCGATTGTCGAGCGATATCGATCGGGCTGCGGGCCGACAAACAAGGGATTTTGGACGAGTTCGTCGCAGTCGCTATCATCGCAAACGTGCGATCCGGGTGTTGCGACCTCGGGCTGCCGGTCCGTCGCCCACCCGACAATATCCGGTGCTTTATGGCGCCGAAGTTTCTGGAGGCGCTGGTGGCATTGTGGAAGGCGTCCGATCGCCTTTGCTCGAAACGGCTGAAACCGCTGATTCCCATTTTGCTGCCGGCTCTTGAGCGGCATGGCCGGCTCGATCTGGATGGCGAACTTCGCGACAAGCTGCTGACGATCAGCGCAGCGGATGGATCGCCTGCTTTCGGAAGTGCGTGCTGTAGCTCGCGGGGGGCAGCGCCGTCGCGCCGGACTGAGTTCTGCGGTGCGTACGTCGGTTCCGGTGCGCACCTTCGGCGACTGGAATGATCCGCCGCCCGGATATGTCGAGGTCGACTTCGTTGCCCATTCCGGCACCTCTTCGTCCGGCAGCTTTGTGCAAACGATGGTCTTGACCGATATCGCCACAGGCTGGACCGAGTGCGTGCCGGTGCGGACGCGAGGAAGTGGTCTTGTCATCGCTGCCATCAAGCGGGCCAGGTCGTTGTTCCCCTTTCCGCTCAAGGCGTGGACTTTGACAATGACAGCGCCTTCATGAATGAACTCGTGGTCTCCTGGTGCAGAAGTCAAGGATTGGAAGTGACGCGTTCCCGTGCTTATCGGAAGAATGATCAGGCATGGGTCGAGCAGAAGAACGGTGCCATCGTTCGTCGCCTGGTCGGCTATGGCAGGTTCGTGGGTGCGGAAGCCACGGCGGCGCTTGTTCGTCTCTATGACGCAGTGCGGCTGCACGGCAATCTCTTCCAGCCCTCGTTCAAGCTGCGAGAGAAGACCCGTATCGGCGCGCGTGTGATTAAGCGCTATCATCCGCCAGCGCCGCCGGTCGAGCGTGCCATCCAGAGGTGGCGGAGGACGACAAGGAGCTGTTGCGTTGCGTGCGATGCTCGCAACGGCGGACCCGGTGATGCTGTTCACCGGCATCCGTGCGGCACAGGAAGATCTGGGAAGACGGGTCGATCGTCGTGGAGTGCAAACAACGCCACAGGAACCGGTCGTCATCGATCTGCAGCGCTTTACCGCAAATCTGAAGACGGCTTGGCAGGGCGGTGAGGTGCGACCCACCCATAAAAGGCCTTATCGGCGGACAAAGCCTTATCCGAAGAGACCGAGCATGCTTGAGCCCTATGAGGCTCAGATTCGGGCACGGTGCTGCAGCGGCTGATGAACGTCGATCAAAGACGGTTCACGAACAAAAGCCTGCGGACGGTGCAAATAGCGGTGAAAGCCTGGCGTAAAGAGACAGCCGTTGAAATAACCAATGGCGACTAGATGGCGATCTCCCCGCTTCTTCAACCCGCCACATCGTAAGGTAACATTCTTCGGGTGAGGCAACAGGGGGGCAGTTTCTCAATTCGCTTGACTTTCAGGCCGAGGCTTGCGCGCCGAAGAGGCGGAAAGGTGGGCGTCTCGTTTAGCCCCGCGGCCAGTGACAAAGCTCTCATGGCGACGCAAGAGCACCGTCGATTTAGGCTCTCTCGGACCGGTCGGCAAATCGGCCACCGAGGTCCGTTCCCGCCCCCAGGATTCGATGGATCCAGAAGCCGTCGAGACCCGCCTCCTGAATGACCACAAGCGCAAAGTCCCGGCCGGTGCGCGCCTGTGCCTTGTCCTGAAGCCGGGCAAAGCGGCCGAAGGGATCGAAAGCCATGTCGTCGACGCCGCCTCGATTGCCACGCCGCGCCGGCGGCGTCGTGCCAAGACCGACAAGATCGATGGTGAGGCGTTGGTGCGTGAGCTGCTCGCCTACAAACGAGGCGAGCCGCGCGTGTGCGCGATGGTTAGGGTACCGAGCGTCAAGGAGGAGGACCATCGGCGCATCGGCCGTGAACGCAAGGCTCTGGTTGGTCAGCGGACCTGCCATGTCAACCGGATCAAGGGCCTGCTGTTTGCTCAGGGCATCACCGGCTACGAGCCGCTGGGACGTGACCGGCGACATCGGCTTGAGGAATTGAGGACCGGCGACGGCCGCGCACTGCCAGAACATCTGAAGGGGCAAATCCGTCGCGAGCTCGACCGACTCGAACTGGTGATAGCCCAAATCAAAGAGGTGCAGGCCGAGCGCGACGCTCTGCTGGCAATCGAAGTCGCCGAAACTCCAGCAGCGACATTGCTCGATCTCAAGGGCATCGGCCCCGACTGTGCCGCCATCCTCTACTCGGAAGGTCTGTTCCGGCACTTCGATAATCGCCGGCAGGTCGCCGCCTATGCCGGGCTCGCGCCAACGCCTTGGCAGAGCGCATTGGTCCAGCGCCAGCAAGGCGTCTCGAAGGCCGGCAACCCCGACTGCGAACGACGATGATCGAGTTGGCCTGGCTGTGGCTGCGCAATCAACCGAGTTCAGCGCTTACCCGCTGGTTCCATGAACGCGTGATGCGCAACCAAGGGCGCCTCAAAAAGACAACCATCGTCGCCCTTGCAAGGAAGCTGCTCGTGGCGCTGTGGAAATACGTGACCGCGGGCGTCGTCATCGAAGGTGCTGTCATGAAGGCGTCTGACGAGATCACACCGATACACTCATCCCTCGAGGCCTGATCAGCCTCGGCGGATCCAGGAGGCGAACCGAGATCCCAGCTGGCTAGAATGCCGTATCAAAGATGGGTCTCGCCTTCTGGGCCCCTGCCGCCGCAAGGGATATTGGTGCAGCCGTCTGAAGCGGCGACCGTATGTGAGTTTGATTAGGCTCGATTGACCGAGCCGTGTCACGCAATCGGGCCCAGCTCTGGATTCCGCCACCAATTGGGAGCAATACGATGCCGTCCTAACACACCTCTTGACCTCAGCATCGTCATGTGAGCCTGGGATCAAACAGCTAGGCTGGGCCAGCAGCTTTGATGTCGCATTTTTTGGAGCACAGATATGATGCGGGCATTCCGCACCTGTTTCCCTACTGCCCCCAAGACAGGCGGGCCGATCGATTTTCCACCATAGCGCAAGTCGTTTAGTTCGTGATTGCGCCAACGATCATCGGGCCACTTCCAAGGCTTCATGTCTTCGATTTCAGTCACAGACGTCTTCTTACTTCATCTCGGCCGGCGCGATTTAGACCGGGTTGGCTTTGCCCACTCGCATCACTGCGGGCGTCGGACCGGTTTCAGCATGATCCGCAATGCTGTCGCTTGCTCGATTGCTTCCGTCGAATAGAGGAGTGGCTTGTATTTGCCGTTTTGCCAATCTTCCTTCATGTTGCTGTAGTTCGGCGACTCCGGATCGCCCGACTGCCCAGGAAAATTTATAAAAAGACTGTTGTCCCAGTTTCCTACATCGATGACCATTCGCACGGACGGGCCTGCGATGGTCTGATAGTCGTCGGGCCGGTAGACAGCACACATCGGTGTTGAGCCGCTGCCGCCAAGCTCCATAGGTTCTAGGTCGAAGGACGCCGACAGTTCGGGGAAAGCGCGGCTCAGCGCATGCTCAAGAGATAGCTTATGGAGCTTGCCCCATTGCCAAAGTCTAGGGGCTCCTCCGAAGCGGGTTTCGCAGTCGCGCCATGCCGCCCCCAGCGTATGCTGAAAAATGTCCCGGCGCGCCGCGTCGGCATTGCTCTCCAACCATTCCTCGGGCCTTTCCGAAAACGAGAGCACGGATTGGATGTCGCCGGGCTGCAGTAGAGCGTCGATCTTATCGCCTTTCGTGAAAGCCTGATAAAGCGCCGGTTTCAGGTGACTTGTGATCCAGGTCTCGAAAAGTGCGGCTGGCGACGACTCTGGATCCGTCACACAGTCCCAAGCGAGCATATGGGCTGCCGCACGGCCCGCTGCCTCGTTTTCGAACCGCAGATGGCGGAGGATCGCCTGCATGCGCTCCGCTGGGATCGAATAAAGATCATTCTGAAGTGCACAAGAGTCGCCGAGTGTGTGTTTCGGCTGGCCATCCAAAACGCGGCAAATGCGTTGCGCCCGGCTTCGGTCGCTCCATTCGTATCCGATCGGTGGATTGTCCACCTTCCAGCCCGACGGCAGATTCATCTCGTTGGCTGTCGCAAGGAAGCCCCGTTCGGGATTTCGGGCCGACGGCAAATCTTCAGGCGCCACATAGCCGCTCCACTCGTAGCGTCCGTCGCCCGGCACAGGCAAAAGTCCGTTCCAGTTGGGCCGGATCGGGATCTTGCCGGCCGTCTGCCAACCAATCGTCCCGGTTACGTCGGCATAGAGGTGATTGGTCGAAGGCGTTCCCCAGTTGCGCAGGGCCTTCCGGTATTCGTCGAAGGATTTGGCGCGCACGGCGGAGAGGCTTGCAAGGTAGGGAGCCGACCCCGGTTCGCTCCAAAGGGTGCGAATGGCAAAAGCCTTCCGGCTTTCCCTATCCTCGTAGACGACTGGACCATGCCGAGTGAAGCGCAAGGGTAGGATCTGCGGCACGCAACCCTTCACATCGAACACTTCCTCAACTGCCGTCATGGTCGCCCAGCCGTCGCCATAGCGGTAGGCGACCGAATCGCCAGGTTTCGTCTCGTAGACGTAGACATCCTCCTGGTCGGCGGGGAAAATGGTGAGCGAGAAAGCGCTGCGACCATTATGCCCCAGAGAGATGCCGGGCACGGCAGGCTCGCCCGCGCCAATCGCATCGAAGCCAGGCATCGAGAGGTGCACCATGTAGCGGAGCGCCGGTACCGCTTGTGGCCTGTGCGGGTCCATCGCCATAATGGGACGGCCGGTTGCGCTTCGTAAGCGCGAGACGGCCCAGTTATTCGAACCTTCCGACTCGATTGCCTGTACGACCTCTCCCAGCGTATCGACGCGATTCCAGAGAGCGGCCATCTCCAGGCGGGCAGTGAGGCGTTCCTGACTGAAGGTGACGGAAGCGGTCGCCAAATTGAAGGCATTGATGACGGCAAGAGGAATGGCCCTCAATGCCAGGTTGGGATCGGTAGCGGGCTGAACCTGAGGTTCAAGATATCTGCGTAGGGCATCCACCCTCGTTCCTGCCCTTGCCAGAACATTCGCCCGCACAATCTCAGAGACCCCATTGCGTATAATGCCGTGGCTTCGGATGCGTACGACGTCTTCGGCTTTCCAGCGCGACGGACTAGTGCCGAGCTTCCCGAACTCGGGAGGAAGCCTTTCCTGGCCGCGCTTCACGCGGTCCACGTAGGCATTAATCCCGGTGACAAATGCTTGGCAAATCGCATTGGCGTCAGGCGAATATGCCGCCCACTCGGCTGCCATGTCTCCGCGGTACATGAAAAGACGGGAAGCGCGATCTTGCTCGAGGAATCCGGGACCGAAATCCGCCGCTAATAGTCCGAGTCCTCGCTTGCGCCAAAGGTCAATCTGCCACAGGCGATCGCGCGCGGCGTTGTAACCCTGTGCGAAGAAGAGATCCTCCAAGCCATGCGCGCGAATGTGGGCCAGCCCCCATCTATCGATAGCAATTTCGACCGGTTCATTGAGGCCGCTGACCTCGATGCTTCTGATTGACTGAGTTGCTTGTCCATGTGTCGATAGCATGAAGAACCTATTTGCTCTGGGCCGTGCCCGCGTGGCCCGTGAAAAAGTTAACGCCGCTACATACTATGGCTCGGGATTGCGGACCGAGCTTGTCGACCGCTCAATCCGAAAGCGATAGGTGGACGCTCCCCCGCGTGCAGCTGGAGGGACGCGTTGCTCGGCTGACATCGCAATCTCATCCTCCGCTTCTTTCAATTGATGGGATGCCGCTCTTACAACGTCGGATTCCGCTTCCGGTAGACCACTTGAGGCCGCAACCAGTGGCCCGCGCCGAACTCGGGGTTCTCGTAGTCGCCCGCGGGATCATAAATCATGCCGATCTTCTGCATGACCTTTTGGCTCGGCTCGTTCTCCTTGGCTGTGAAGGCCGCGACCTCCGGCAGACCGATTGACCAGGCGTACTCGAGCCATGCCCGCGCACCTTCGGTCGCGAATCCTTTGCCCCAATGTTCCTTTGCGAGCACCCATCCGATTTCGACGCTCCGATGGCTGGGAATTGCCGCCTGCACCGCCTCTGAGAAGACGCCGAGCCCGATCATACCGATAAGCTCGCCGCTGCCCTTCAGCTCAGCGGCCTGAAAATGAAACCCGTTGGTCCGGGCACGCTCGATCGCAACGTCGATCTTGACATTCGCTTCCTCGACCGTCAGCACTTTGGGAAAGAAGCGTCTGACGTGCGCGTCACTGTAAATTCGTGCCATTGGGCCCCGGTCTTTGTCCTCCCAGGGACGCAATATGAGACGTTCAGTCGTCAGCCTCATCGGTCAAACTCATCCATCTTTCTAAACGGATGTCGGCAAAGCGCAAACGCCTCCTTGGCGCCCTTCAGGAAATGCACCGACGGGACCAAAAAAACTGGTCGGACAATCTGGTTGCCAGCCATGCAAGTTGAGAGGCCGCAGTTATCGGCAGGCGTTCCATAGTTTCAGCTCCGCAGCTATTTACGCTGGATGTTGTCACCTCGTGCACGGGTGCACAAAGCTATCGATTGCAGGGTTGCGGCCATGGCGCCGTCCTCGACCGGTATCGCCCAAAATCTATCACACCAACAAAAGGCTGAATGTTAATTTGAGCGAAGGGTATCTTAATTTTCTTTTCGGCAAACGTAACATTAAAAAATTTGTTTTGAGTCTGAACGTTTGGACATTTCCGTGATCCGACGTGTCTTGCTTTGACCTGCCACGGGTAATTTACTTCACCTGAGATTGGAGTCGGGCCTCGATTGAAGGACGGACAGATGAAGGGAAAGCGTTTCACGGAATCATCGCGGTTTTCCGCGAGCATGAGGCGGGTGCGAAGGCGGGCGATCTGGTCCGCCAGCACGGGAAGGCGGGATGGAAGTCTCTGATGCCAAGCGGCTGAAGGCCCTAGAAGGAGAACGCAAAGCTCAAGAAGCTGCTCCCCGACCAGATGAGAAGCCTCGGCACTGGGAGCTTCTGTCAAAAAATGTATGGTCTGCCCCGTCCGTGCAAGGTGTCGCGACATCACGAATGACGATTTCAGTTGCATAAATGTGTCCGGCCTCTCGCGACTGGACTCCTGTTGCAGCCAGGCCACTGACGAGATCCGCGCACGCCGTTCCCAATTCGGGCACGAAGCCCGCTTTTTTGCACAGGGCGTACGGCATGCTGGTCCACTGTTTCGTTATCTCGATTCACGAGCCTTGCAATCGAGCCGCAAGCATCAGCGAAAGCAGGATCTCTGCGTTCGTAGAGTGCACCCGGCTTGGTTAAACCACTCAGACAATGCGTGGCATCTTGGCGGCAAGTGCGACGACTGCTTTGTGCGGATGCATGCGACACTAAAGGCCCGTTGAGCCAGCTTACAAAGCTATCGCGCGTTCGGTCCAGATGCCGAAACCAGGATCGCGCTCCATGTACCAGGAGCTTTCTCACATAGCAGTTCCCCGCTTGCTGATGCCAGCAACGTCTGTTTTCCTCCGGTCGAGTATTGTCTGGGCACCAAGCCCAGCCATGCCGCAGCGGGCTGTGCGAAACTGCTACCCGTTGCCGATAGCGGCGAGCGAAGCAGTCGCACCTAATGCGCCGATACCAGGATTGTCATAGTCGGCGTGCCACCTCCTCTCGATCGGTAATCGCTTCGATCTCTCCTTCGTCACTTGGCGGATACGCTCTTCAAGGCGAGAGAGATCGGTGTTTAGATCGCCCAGCAGTCGGCGACAAATCGTTCTCCTCGTCATTCAAAGCGTCCGCAGATCAAATTTGAACAATCCCGCGCCTTGACGCAAAGGCCGCCGTATTCGAGGCAGAAAGCCCGCATCTGTTTGATCAACCGCGTCCTCGAGTCGATCATCTGGTCGCGATCCGGTGCAGCGCAAGATCGACCTGATCAGTTTCCTTCACGGTGATGAACCGGCCGCGTCCGTAGCCTCCACGATCGCCTCAGCGTCGATGATGTCGTTTTTGTTCGACTCCACATAAGGCTCACATGAGGAGGATTGGATCAAGTATGGATTTTCAGGTCATCGTTGGCAAACGCGTGTCGCAGTCGACCTGCGCGCTTAAGCTCACATGCGGTCGCCGAAATAACGGCTGCACCAGAATTCCATTCGCGAATTTCCTGAACAGGGCTTCGGATCACAAGGGCCGGCAAAACCGGGGCCAACGCCGTTGAGCTCGAGCAACATCCGAACCGGCTCCAGTGCGGAGCTGGCGGCCGGAGCCTCCAAGAGTCATCACGCTCCGCCTTCACGGCCTCGATCTGCCGGTTAAGCAGCTCGATGACTTCCAGCTCGCGCAGGGCCAGCGTCTTGAGATGTCGGAAGCGGCCGCCCGTCTCCTATGCGCAGAGCCTTCAGGCGATCCCGGCGGTCATTGTTCAGAGGATCGTACCCGCCGTCCCTTGCGACAAGAACAGACCCTTCAACCGGTTTACATGACGGATAGTCTCTCCGATCAGAGTCTTCAGTTCTGGCAAAGGCGCCGACGATCCGCTTCTTCCGGTGTCGGTACGCAAACCATCAAACAGACCCGCGGTTCGCCCCTTTCCACGCCATGAGTGTGCGAACAAGCGCCTCCCCCGTCGATCCGATCTGTCTTGGTGCGGCGATGCCTGCGCGAAACCGCGATCGAAGCTGGGTCAACGACGTGGCTCTCGATCCCTTCCGCGATCAGGCCGCGGTGAATCCAGAACCCGTCCAGTCCGGCTTCCTGGATCACGATCAATGGGACAATCCGGCCGGTCCGGCGGCGGACATGGCGTTGCAGATCCGAAAAGCGCTCCAGCAGTCCGGCATATCCCCACCCCGCACCTGTTGCGTCGACAGCTTGGATCCCACGGGGGCCGCAATGTCACCAGCCACGTTGAGCGGCTGAGCTCCAGAGAAACGGAAATCGCGCCGCACCCAACGGTCGCAAGCGTATGTGCGGTGGTCATTCTGGCAGCCTGCATGGCAAAGGTCTCCGTCGAGGAAGTGAGCGGCCCAACTCTTCCGAGTTAGGCGCGCGCGTCTCCTCCTCATGGAATCTTCACGAATTGCGCGGGGATCAAGCGCACCTTGACCAAGTGCCCGTATCTTCCGGGCGAGCCACTATGAACCTGCGCAGGATTCCATGTATGCTCGGATCTGCGGGTGTAATGAACTGCAGAAGGGTGTCTCGCCGAAAGCGAGCTTTCTGATCAGGCGTGCCGTCGCAGCTGGTCAAGTCCGGGAACTGCTGGATAAATTCTGGCGGGGCTCCTTTGCCGCTGCTTTCTTGTCGAGGCCCTTTTTTTCGGGTCTCGTATTCCTGATCGAGTTCGTGCCGGACGGCGGTCATCTGGCGGCGCTCGAAATCGGTGATCCTGATTGCCCGCCACCGCTCGGTAGCTCGGATCATGGCGCTGAACATAAGCTTGAGAACGGGCTTCTCGCCGAGGGCATTGGGAAGGGTCTTTAGCCTGCGCCGCTCCTCGACGAACAGACGTTCCAGAAGATTGGTGGTACTGATGGCGGCGGTGAGTGCTCGGCAATCAGATGCGCGATTGCCGCTTCGAAGTCGTCCATGAAGCAGGCGGCCGCGCTCGGGCCTCGTAGTCGTTCACCAGACCGGCGGCGAGATCGCGGGCAATGGCGCGCGAGGGAGCCTGATAAGCCGCGGTGGCGCGGGCCTTGAACTCGGGCCAGCGGTCTGCCGGCACCTTGGCGGCGACATTGCGCATCCGGTGCCCCAGGCAGCGCTGACGCTCCGAGCGCGGAAAGCAGGTCTCGATCGCCTTAATGATGCCGGCTGCCCCGTCGCACACGACGAGCAGCGGATCGCCGAGCCCGCAGCCGCGCATGTCCTGGAAGAATGCGCTCACCGTCTCGGCGTCCTCCTTGAAACCCGCCATCAGATGCAGAAGTACTTTGGCGCCAGATGCCGTAAACCCCAGGCGGCCAGCACCGGCTGGCGCTTCTGCCCGGAGCGGATCCGTTACGCGATGCCGTCGACGAACAGATAGGCGATCTCATATTCGCCAAGATCACGCGTGGCGAACTCCTGGTAGTCTGCCGGCCGGTCTCGCTGACCGCGGTTTTCGACAGGAGCAGCCGCCCCGGTTCATCGCCGAAGGCGTCCTCAATTCGCGCACCGAAAGACCGCGTGCCAGCAGTTCCACCGCGCGGTCCTCGAGCGCCTCCGTGCGTCCCTTCACATACTCGCCGGACGGCACACCGCGGCCCGTCACCTGCGGGGGCCGAGTATTCCACGAAGCCTTCCGCCGTCTTAAGGCGCCCGCTGCGCAGGCCGTTGCGGTAACCCTGGCCGGCTCGGCGCCGGGTTCGTAATAGTCCCGCCCGACCGCATCCCGGCTTTCCCCCTCCAGTGCTTCCTCCAGGATCAGGCGGGTCGCAAGCTTCATAATCAGGTCGGAAAGGGATTGGCGCGTGCGCGTCCATGCCGATATTCCATCGTCATGCACCCGCCCTCAATTTCCAGATGGGGTATTCGGCTCGGAGCCTCATCTTTGGTGACGACGCCTGGCTGAGGTGCTGCGCTCGAGCTGATCATAAACGTGGTCTGTGAGGAACAGCCACAAGCATCAGGAAAGGATTGCAGCGCGAAACACTATGCCGGATTGGACTGCTCGGTGAAAGAGCCGGCGGTGTGCATCATCGATGAAGCAGGCAAGGTGTACCGGGCAATGAAAGTGGCAAGCCATCCCGTGGATTTGCGCGGGTGCTCGAGGATCCTGCTTGGGATTTTGAGCGGATCGGGCTTGAAGCCGGACCTTTATCCAATGGCTGTTCGAGCGTCTTGCCAAAGCTGGCTTGCCGGTGATCTGCATCGAGACCCGGCACATCAAGGCATTTCTCCAGGCCCAGCCGAACAAATCCGATCGCATCTATTCCTGCGGTGCCCAGATGGTGCGAAACGTCGGGCACTGCTGTCGGCACGCAAGCTGCTGCAGGACAGGGCGATTGCCATCGAGAAGGACATCCGCGGGATCTGCGCAATTTCGGGGCTCAAGGTGGGCATGGTCAGTGCCGCAAAATTCGAGCAACGCATCCACGAGCTCGCCGAAGGCCTGCCCGACCTGATCGAGCTCCTTGAGCCGCTGCTCGATGCACGAAGCAAGCTGCGCCAGCACTTTGCCGCCCTTCACCGAAACGTTCTGGTGCTCGCTCGGGAGGATGGGAGGTGCCGTCTGATGACGGTCCCAGGGGGTCGGGCCGGTCGCGGCGCTAGCCTACACCGCAACCATGGACATTGCGATCCGCTCCGCAGCTTCAAAGCTGTTGGCCCGGTCCTGGGCCTGACACCGATGCTTAGTGAGTCGGGCGAAAGCCGCCGGGTCGGCCGCATCTCGCTGTGCGGCGACGCCATGGTGCGCGCGCTGCTCTATGAAGCCGCGCAGGTCCTGCTGGCGCGCGTGTCCAAGTGGTCGTGACTAAAGGCTTGGTCGATAATATCGTCAAGCGGCGTGGCATGCGAAAAGCAATCGTCGTGCTTGCACGGCGGTTGGCGGTGATCATGCATCGCATGTGGAGCGACGGAATACAGTTCCGCTGGACCAGGAAGGAACTCATGCCGAACCAAACCTAGCCTGCCGCCGTGCTCGCGCTCGTAAAGGGCGCCAAGTCCCTACGCGATGGCGCTGTCGGGACCCACCCTTGACGACCACTGCGCAAGGCGGCCAGCCGCAGAAGGTCGGGACGTGAAGATGGCCGCAGGGTCGAACCGGAGAGGGGAATATTGATGAAGGAGGAAATGTAAAAGCCGGAAGGAGCCAGACGATAAGTTCCCACTTGCCGGTGGGACGATTGTCCCTCGCGGACAACAAATGAGGTGAGTTCGCAAACTTGCTTGTTCCGCTTCGGCAGGACGCTTTCCAGATTGCTCACCTCGTTCACTTGAATCCCATGGAGGGAGGGCCTGAGCGCCAATCCCGTAGAGAAGCAAAAGCCGCGAAAGAACATCAGATGCCGGCGAAGCGGAAAGCTCGCAAGCGCTCGACTTCAACACGCCGAGTAGAGAAGCAAGTTTAGGACTTCACCGGCGTGATCAACCAATCAATCGAGTCAACGGCACGCTGGATTATCGCTTCGGTCCGAGCGTGGCTGGGTGAAACGGCGATGATCTGTCCTATGCAGTCTCGGACATCACCTTTCCTAACGATCGGCGTCTTGGGTTCAACATACAATTCGACCTCGGCGACACCTGGTATAGCAGCCGCCTGACTGTGGCCGTCAATCCAATCGAGAGTGCCATCGCGATCAGGAACTAGGTACCGCGCGGCCGCAGTCTGCGAATGCCTTCTGCGCAAATTGCATTCGTCGCCGATGACAAGCTTGATGTGCTCGGAGATGAGATCGACACCGTAAGCCAGTTGAACCAATTGAGGCTCGGGCGCGCCAGCAAGACGCGGATTGACTTCAATGACGACTGGTCCAAGCTTCGTCCACCGGAATTCAATGTTCGTCGGACCCCACCCAAGGCCGAGAGCTCGCAAACAGCCTAGCGAAACATCGGTGACACGCTTATGCTCGTTATCGCTCAGCAGGGCCGGAAAGGTCATCGCTCGACAAACGAAATGCGGTGGGCGGCCCCAGTCACCGGCGCCAATCCCAATGACCTCATTTCCCATTGTCTCAGCGAAATAATACGGGCCTTGTGCGAATTCTTCGATCAGTATTCTCGGTGAAGACCGCCATGTGTGCTTCCCGCCCAGCAGATAGTCCGTATGTTCCGTTAACTCATCGACGTCGCGGCACAATCGGACACCCCTGCTGCCGCTGCCTACCGTTGGCTTTAGAATCACCGGAAGGCCGATTTCCGCAGCAGAGCTTTGTACGTCGGTTGCATTCGCTGCCAAGCGATAAGCAGGAATTGGAATGCCAGCCCCCGCGAGAAGCTGACGTTGAGTGAATTTGTCACTACACCGTTCAATCGATCTAGGGTTCGGTCCCGGTAGATCGAAATGCTGGCAGAGCTTGCCGACTGCCGCATAGACTGAGTCCAAGGCGCCCGTGATCCCAGCAATGTCATAGGTCGCACGTAGCTGAGAACATTCGCGAATCAAAGCATCGAGATTGTCTGTATCGACAAGGATAGTCTCGATCTCTTCCGCAGCAAGATAGCTGTACTGAGTTGGGTCGGCCGACAAGGTAATTGGATGAAGGCCAAGATGCTGGGCTGCTTGGACGTATGACAAACCATTTCCCCGATGACCTTCAACCAGGATAAGCGCTCTTCTTGCCATTGGCTGTTGCTCCGATATTGCATGCTGGTGCGCGGTCCAAGCGTAAATCGGCATCAGCTTTAAGCTGTCCCTGACCTCAGACTTTGCCGTTAATGTACTATTAGCGGAGGTGTGTGGTCGCAAAATTTCTGTGAATTGGTATGAAGGATCTGTTGCAACGTTGGTTGCCCCCCGGCGTAGCATGGAGCTTCTCGATCAATTTCCAAGGTTGGATGCTTCCGGGGAAGCCAGTTTGATGAGACGGCCGGTTCATCGTGAACGAGATGCTGAACGCGAGCTCAAAGGCGTTGGGCCAAGAGATTTGGTGGCCTATGCACCTGCCGCTGGCCACGCGGCACGTATGCCGCTTCCGGGATCACCTCGCCGATCGCCGCCACAAGGCCGGCATGGTCGTCGGACACGACCAGTTCGACGCCCCTGAGGGCTAAGTCCTTCCAGGCCGAGCGGCTTTCGCGATTGGCCATCTCGACGGCCAAGATTTGGCGCCGCCCATCCCAGTCGATGCCGACTGCGATCAGCACCGCCTGGCTCATGACGATGCCAGCTTCACGCACCTTCTCGTAGCGGGCATCGAGGATGAGGTAAGGCAAAAGGCTCTTGAAGCGGGCGTTCGGCAAACGCCTTCAAACTCTCGTCCAGGCGTTTGTTGATGGCCGAGATCGATGAGGCCGAGAAGGCATGGCCGCACAGCTCTTCGGTGATCGCCTTGACCTTGCGGGTCGAGACCCCTAGCACATACATCTCCGCAAGCGTCGCCACCAGGGCTCGCTCCGAACCTTGGCGCGCTCAAAGCACTCCTCGATCGCCCAACGCAGGCCGGCCACTGCCGCCAGCTCGGCCAAGGAGGAGCCGGGCGGGGCGAAGATCAGGTAGTAGGCTTCTTCTCCGGATGTCGATCGCTTGCGGCGGACGAGAAGCCAATGCTCGAAGCCGCCTTTTGACGTCCAAGGGCGGCGGATACGGGCCCAGTCGTAGAGCCGGGGCCCTTTGGCGCCTTCGCCTGCCGCATGACAGGCCCAGTCCTCGGGTGCGAGTTCGCCGGCCAGTTCCTCGGGCGAGGTTTCATCAAACCGACGATCCTCCCGGCGGCGCATGAAGTGAGCGCTTCGCACCGCCAAGACATAGGGCTGCTCGCGAGCTTCCAGCATCCGGCGAAGGCTACTGTCCGCCCCGTAGACAGCGTAGCCAAGAACGTAAGCGCATGGGACGCCGGCATCGAGCGCCGCCTCGACCATGGCGCGCCATCTTCGGCTTGGTCGCAAACTCGACCGTCTCCGGAAATGACGCCTTGGCACACCGCGTCCGATCCTTTGTCCAACTCTGCGGCAGATAAAGCCGACGATCGACCAGCGCTTGACCGTAGCGACTCGCGTAAGCCAAGACACGCCGATCTGGCTGTTCTCGATCCGCCCGCCGTTCCCGAGTACTGACGCGCAACACCGGCGGAACGATCGCCCTTCTTCACAAATCCCGTCTCGTCGACGATCAGGACGCCATCCGCATCGCCCAACGCCTCCACTACATAATCGCGAACCTCGTCTCGCAGCCGATCCGCGTCCCAGTGGCTGCGCCCGAACAGCGCTTGCACCCGATAAGGCCGCTCCGCTCCGGATTGCTCTCCCATCAGCCAGCCGGTCTTGCGCTCAATGCCGGAAAGAAGGCCGTCAAGGAAATCTGTGCCCGTCTCCCGCAGCTCACGACGAGGAAGCGCCCGCCCAACCCGCGCCTTCAGCGCCGAGAGCTCCTGTTCCCAGGCCAACAAAGACCCTGACCACGACGCGACAGACATGATTCCCTCCATAACCTCGCGAAGGGAATCACAAAATCAACTGATCAACAACTGTAGTATTAAAAAGCAGAATGTCTTTGACGGCAGCGCTGGTCGATTTACCTTCTGTCTTGGTCATGGTGGCGTTCCTTCGCGGGAATCAGGTGACGTGAACAATCACCAGCCTGCCATGACCGCCCTCTCTCAAGCGAATTGCAGAACTCTCAGCACACTACCGGCTCCACCGCATAGACTCGCCCAACGCATAACGGTCCGAGCCAGCAATCGCACCATCGGTGCCATAAGGCCGTCGGGACCTTTCTAAAACGGACCGGATGGCTGGCGGCAAACACCTTCACGCTGGCCGGGATCATGCCAGGCGGACCGCGCGAATAATCCTGGCCAAATGATCCTGGCCGACATCGGCGCCAGCCCGAATGCCACATCGCCTAACAGATCTCGACCGTTGAAGACGCCGGGTGGGTGACCCCGACAAAGCCAAGCCGATCCGCATCCCGCTGCGGCGTGACCGCACCGCTCTTGATCGCCTTGCGCCGCCAGCCGAACAGCTGCGAGGTCGCCAGTCCAGCCTGTCGCGCGATCGCCGACACATTCGCGCCCGGAGCCATAGGCGCAGACATACAAATTGACAGCGCAAGCTTCTCGGCTCCTTCCTGTCATCATTTCTCGCCCATTTCATGCCGCGCCAGATGGATTGGGCTGCGTTTACAGAACATGGCGTGCTCACCGGCTTCGTCAAAGCCGGCAATCGCACCATGCCCGAAATATTGGTCAACCTCACGTATTGCCAGCACAACGGCCTGTCTTGGGGGCATGCAACGACGGCGTCAGTTGATCGACGCGAACGTCAGCCGGCAGAGGGTGGTGATGTCATATATGGGCAATCGGATGATGTTGCGGATCGCGGGCGTGACTAACGGGAAGGCCGTGCATTCAAACAGGATCGCCGCGATTTTCGGATGCGCGGCGCGGAGTCGCGCGACGCAGGCGGCTACATCTATCTCAATATCGACGACGTCGGTCGGGAGTGGCGGACGCATCATCTCGTTTCTCCACAACTTGCCGCCTTCGATGCCGCCGATGACAACCCTTGCCCGATCGGTCGGATCGTCAACCCCGAGCAGGTCTTCGACCAAGCACGTCGAGTCGGCGGCCACGACGGCGATCTTGGCGGGCCGCGGCAACTGGCGGAGCAACATCGGTAACAGAAGCAGGCTTGATGTCGCCACGGGGACGTTCACCGACGCGGCCACCGCTGCCTGATGCCGGATAAAGAAGCCGCAGTTTGCGCTTATTGCCACAGCGCCTCGCTCGACTAGGCGCCGGGCGGCCGCGATGCAGGCCGACTCGAGCGTTGGATCTCCGCGGATGACGACATCCGCCCAAGCTCCCGCCACCGTTTCCGATATGATCGGGAAGTCGAAGGTGGCGGGATTCAGCATCGATCCGGGCTTCGGCTTGCGGGGCGGGGCGCCAGGCTGCAGCCCCCGTTCGAGGTTCAGAATTCCTAGAGAACGCGGGGTCTGCGATGACATGGATGCATCTCCTTCAAAAATTGCTCGAATGGGCGTCCAAATGCACCCACCAGCTGCATCTGCTGCGCAAACGATCGCAATCGCCGCGCACTCTTGGCCATGTTTGCGCGCTGCTAGTCATATGCCGATCCTTCGTGTTGCCGCTTGCATCGTCCAGACCTCAACAAAAGTGCTTCCCCGGGGGAAAGCGCGGATCCATCTAGCTCAGACCAATAGAAGGCGATTATCTCCTGCGAACCACAAGCCGTTTGCGTGGTTGCTACGGTCGCCGCATGTAGCCCATCCCTCGCGGAGCAATTCTTATGGGTCACCTGATCCGCAGCGTACCCATACTCCGATGCGTCTCTATCAGCAGATTGTTCCTATTCGCCAAGCATCGGAGATGGTGTGATGGACCAACGAATTGAATCGACGGCACGCTGGAGAATCGCCGCGGTCAGGGCAGGGCTGGGTGAGACGGCCATAACACGTCCGAGGCAGTCTCGGTCATCGCCTTTCCTAACGATCAGCGTCTTGGGTTCAACATATAATTTGACCTCGGCGACACCTGATATAGCAGCCGCCTGTCTGTTTCCATCTATCCAGTCGAGGGTGCCATCGTCATCAGGGACTAACATACGCGCAGCCGCAGTCTGCGAACGCCTCCTGCTCAAATTGCATTCGTCGCCGATGACAAGCTTGATGTGCTCGGAGATGAGATCGACACCGTAAGCCAGCTGAATCAGCTGAGGATCGGGCGCGCCAGCAAGACGCGGATTGACTTCAATGACGACTGGGCCAAGCTTCGTCCACCGGAGTTCGATGCACGTTGGCCCCCAGCCAAGGTCGAGAGCTCGCAAACAGTTCAGTGAAACAGCGGCGATACGTTTGTTCTCGTCCTCAGTCAGCAGGGCCGGAAAGGTCAACTCACGAAAGACGAAATGCGGCGGCGGACCGAAGCCAGCGGCGCTGATTCCAATGACCTCATTCCCCATTATCTCAGCGATATAATGGGGCCCCTGTGCGAACGCTTCGACCAGTATTCCTGGCGAGGACTGCCATTTACGTTGCTTTTGTGAAGACAGCCACATGTGCTTTCCGCCCAACAAATAGGTCATATGTTCGGTTACCTCGTCGACATTGCAGCACAAACGGACGCCGCTGCTGCCGATGCCAACGGATGGCTTAAGAATAACCGGGAGGCCGATCTTCACGGCGGAGCTTTCTGCGTCCGCCGCATCCACTGCCAAGCGAAATTCAGGTATTGGAACGCCGGCCTGCGCAAGGAGCTGACGTTGAACGAATTTGTCGCAGCATCGTTCAACCGATGCCGGGTTGGGTCCCGGTAAAGCGAAGTGCTGGCAGAGCTTCCCAACCGTCGCATAGAACGACTCCGTGGCAGTCGTAATACCAGCGATGTCATAGGTCACGCATAGTCGGGTACATTCACGGATCAGCGCATCGAGGCTGCCTGTGTCCACACGTATCGCCTCAAAGCTTCCCGCCGCAAGATAGTCGTACTGAGCTGGATCAGCGGACAGGGTAATTGTATAAAGACCAAGGCGCTGGGCCGCTTGAACGTATAGCGGACCATTACCCCTTGTGCCTTCAATCAGGATGAGCGTTCTTGTTGCCATTGGCTGTTTTCCCAACGTTGAGTGATGTGTGACGGTCCGAGCGAAACCCGTTGTTTCAGCCGTGCCTGGCTCAGACTGTAGGTCAACGTATTACCAGTCCCAGCCATTTGCAGTTGCAAAGAGTCTGCGAACGTTATTTGAAGAATTTGCTGCAACGTTTGGTCACGGCGGTGTGGCACGCGTCACGATCCGCTCTGCAATCGTGACGCTGTGTGCGGCGCTGTTAATCGAAAAGTGAGAAATCTTGAATGGTCGGTCGACAATCTAGATTTGAACGCGAAGACTTGTGCGCGGGGCGCTGATCACGGCGAGGAGCCGCGATGCCGGCTTCTGCACCGCACCATGTTCTGGCACGGCAACTACCGTGTGAGGCGGCCCCACGTGATTCGAAATCAGCGAAGAGAGGCAGTTCGTTCTCGATATTTACGTCGAGAGTCACAGTAAACTTTAGCCTCCGCAGAGATGAACCGCCGAATGGTCCGAGCCGGGTGTCGTGGCAGCGTCGAGCCACCAGAGTTGGCACTTCTGAAAACACGTCAACACACTATCTTTCGAGTCCGAGCTGGAAACCGGCTTGGGGAACCAGATCGAACGAAAGGTCGGGTTCTCGACCGGCTCGAACGTCGCCGGCAAAATTGGATCCCCATCTGCGCTGGCCACCCTGCCCATTTTCTCCGACCCCGACTAGAAGAGTTACCGAAAGGTGCTGCTGCGAACGCGATGCTTGAGGGACTTGAGGCTGCCCTCCGGTCACCAAACCTGCTAGCGAATGAAAGACATTGCCAACTTTCAGTGATTAGAAGGGGTGGAATGCAATGCCGCCTGGCATCGGGCTTACAACTGAACAGCCTTCAGCACATTCTCGGCGCGGCGTAACACAGGTGTGTCGATCATCTTTCCATCTAGAGCGACGGCTGCCGCACCGCTCTTGCGAGCAACTTCAGCGGCCTCGACGACGCGTCTCGCATACTCAAGCTGCTCGTCATCTGGCGCAAAGCCTTCATTCGCGACGTCCACCTGGCTAGGATGGATGCACAACGTCCCTTTTAATCCGGCATCATGCGATCGCCGGACGAAGGAGCGATACTTCTCGATGTCCCGAAACTCTGCGATTGTGCCCAAGAGGCCGAGCGGCCGAATTCCCCGAAGGGCCGCGGCTACGACAAGCCGATACTTCACCGCGATGACGGTTTCCGAGTTCGGATCGCACCCCAGCACTGCGGCGAGGTCCTCATCGCCGCATGCGATCGCTATCACACGCGGAGAGGATGCGATCTCTTCCAGCCGAGCTACGGCCTCGGCAGTTTCGATAAGAGGCAAGAGTTTTGTATGACCCCGCGATAGGCCCGACGCAGCTTCTAGTTCATCGAGAACCTCACTCAGCAGCGCCAGATGCCCCGCGCCGGCAGATTTCGCCACCACGATCGCTTTGACATGGCCACAGACGGCGGCCTCTATATCGCGGACGGCCAATGACAAGGGCCGGTTGATGCGCACAAGGACGTCTCGTGAGCCGGTGCGAACACTCCTGGCCATGCCTTGAACCGCAGAGCGCGCTTCCGCTTTGTGTTCCGTCAGAACAGCGTCTTCAAGATCGAGAACGATGGCATCGGCTCGAGAAGTGCGTGCTTTTTCCAGATAACGCGCGTTGTCTGCCGGAACGAAGAGAAGTGAGCGCCAATGGACATCCTCGGCTTGGTTCATGGCCACTGATTTCTCAAGTCCTTTGTTAAGCGGGATTGTCAATTTGCCTGTTGAGATCGTCAAACATATTTTGTTGTCGTCAACTATCTGGAGTCCAGATGGAAGCGCGATTCTTGAGGGGCGATCTAGATGACGACAGAGGCGGCCATGGAGCGATGCAGCATAGGCGAACGAGCCCGAGGCGCGGGCGAGGCGCAACCCGGATCTTGCAGAAGACGGCCGCCAAGTAGAGGAAGCGGATCTCAGTGTGGTCGCCGCGCACAAGCTGGGAGACTCTACGCCGACATGATCGCCACGTTTCTCGAGCACCTCGAGAACGGAAAATCCAACTCTGCTGCCACGCAACTGCAGCTGAGCCGCGTGAGGCAGTTCTTGTCCTACCTAATGTTGGGCTGCGGGTGACCAGCACGCGAAAATACCCAACGCACGCACAGCCGGATCACGGATTGGTCGCCTTGACAGCCCTTCGAAGTTCGCAGCCGACCGTTCGAAATTCGTCGAGAGCTCTTTGCCTCAACTCATCATTGCAACAGTAGCAAGAGAGCCAATCAAATCCACCGGATCGGTAATGGGCGGCGCCAGCATTTTTGCCATCTGAATTTCAGATAAATCAATCGCGAAACTATATTTGACCAGCGCCGGACTCGGGATGGATTGTAGGTACTGGTTCAGGCCGAAATCTTGCCCCTGCACTCCTGTTGGAGAACGGCTACCTCCGGTGCATCGAGCTCTGATTAACAATTCAAAATCGCGCTGTGCGTGCCAATGCCTTCTGCCCGACAGCAGGCAAAGGGTGAGAGGATAGCTGCAAATGAAGCTAAGTGAATACGTCGAGCACGATGCCACCGGTTTGGCCTCTCTCTCACGCGCCGGCGAAGTGACGCCTCTCGAATTAACGGAGCTAGCTCGCGAGGCTTATGATGAGGTTAATCCGCGCGTCAACGCTGTCATCGAGTTTTACGAAGATGCTGAAAATGTTGCCGGCGCGGACGGTGGGCCCTTCCATGGCGTGCCTTTCTTGCGCAAGGATATCGGGGCCACCGAAGCTGGCCGCCTCCAGGAAAAGGGAAGCCGGCTGTTCAAAGGCTTTCGTCCCCAGATCGACAGCTATTTTTTTCGTCGAGCCCGAGCCGGAGGTCTCCGGTGTGTCGGAAGAACAACAACGCCCGAGCTTGGGTCTACGGTCATGACCGAATCCAGTCTCAATGGCATCACCCGCAATCCATGGGATTTGGCACGCTCTGCGGGAGGCTCTTCAGGAGGAGCGGCAGCGGCGGTGGCCGCCGGCATTACTCCTATTGCCCATGGCAGCGACGGCGGCGGTTCAACTCGCATCCCGGCTTCGTGGTGCGGTCTTGTCGGGCTGAACCCTTCCCGCGGACGCATTTCCGGCGGCCCGGACCGTCAGGACGCAGGGTCCGGCCTAGTTCGGGAGTTTGTATTATGTCGGACAGTGCGTGATATGGCCGCCGCGCTGGACGTCTTTTCCGGTCCCCATCCCGGTGATCCCTTTATCATTGTCCAGCCGAACCGTCCTTATGTGGAGGAGCTCTCACAGCCCACCGGTCGTCTTCGGGTCGGGGTCGCGAGAACGAGTTGGGGGCGCGTTAACCTCGATCACGAGGTGCTGCACGCTGTTGAGGGGGCGGCAACGCTTCTGCAGGAGATGGGGCACATGGTAACAGACATCGACCCGCCATATGAGCCCGTCGATTACAGCAAACTTTATCTCGTCCCAACGACCGCGAGTTCGCTCGAAATAGCGGCGCGGGCCATGGAGCGCACTATCACTGCGGACACCTTGGAGCCGGTCAGTCTTAAACGTTATAAATTTAGCCGCAGTTTACCTCCTTCCCGAGCGGTGGACTTACAAGAGGTGCTCCGCAGAATGCGTTTCCGTGTGGGCGAGGCGATCCATGCCTTCGACATTCTGCTGACGCCCACAATGCCAATCGTGGCCGTGCCGCATGGCGGCATCTATTCTGCGACAAACCCGGCGGTCTCCGCAGAGGAATATGTGGAAGCGGATACGGCGATATGTCAGTACACTGGCGTATTCAACGTCACCGGACAACCTGCGGTGTCGTTGCCTTTGGCGCAAAGCGCCAGCGGGCTGCCGATCGGTCTTCAGATCGTCGGCCGGTTTGGCGACGAGGCCACACTGGTCCGTGTTGCACGTGATCTGGAGGAGGCAAGACCCTGGAGCGTCCGGCGACCAAAGGTTCGAGCAGGGTAGCTGACGATCCCCCTCCACAGTTTCCAATCTGAATGCTAGCAATGTTCGTGACCAACGCGATGTTGTCGCATAAGTTCTCCATCAAGCAACAAAATCACTTCTCTGCACGGCTAATCGCGGGCTTGTGCCCGTAGATGTCCGGTCTTGGTACTTCCGCGGCTAAGTCGAACACCCATGGCCTGGGCGAGACCTTCGGCTTATCCGGAGCCGCTCGTCCACGGGGTGCAGATGTCAAAGACTCCGAGTAGGGCCCCTTAGGCAGATAATCGAAGGGCCGCAGCACCGGTTACCTACTTCAATCTCGATTCGCGATGAACGGACCCTCGTATCTGTATTGGACTTTGTCGGTTGCATTCATACAGTTCGCGCTGTCGCCGCACCGTAACGCTCGGCAAAGCAATGGCAAGCCTCGACCTGTCAGCGCTGGTCTCTCCAGTTTTTGCCAGTCGAAAACTCTTTTGGGTGATTGAATGCGCGTTCTAAATTTTTCCGAAGCTGAGTACAGGTCGCGACTGGACCGCGTAAAGAAGCGTATGGCGGAAGTTGGTCTAGATGTACTTGTCGTCACGGAGCCAGCGAACTTATATTATCTAAGTGGATACGACGCTTGGTCATTTTATACTGTTCAGGCATTAATCGTGTTCCAAGATGTTGAGTTGCCCCTGTGGATTGGGAGACTGGTTGACTCGGCAACCGCGCATGTCACGACCTACCTCCCAGCCGACCGCATAATCCCGTATCCCGATGTCTATGTTCAAGCTGCGGATCGGCACGCGTCACAGTTCATTGCCGAAATGATACTGCAGGAATCGCCAAGCGCGAATGTAGTGGGAGTTGAGATGGGTGCCTACTACTACACGGCTCGAGACCACGCGGAGTTTGTGAAGGCAATGCCCAACGTTCACTTCAAGGACGCCGAACTTCTTGTGAACTGGGTGCGGTTTGTGAAGAGCGGCGAAGAAGTCGCATATATGCGACAAGCAGGCGAGATCACCGAGCGCATGATGGCTCGCGCTGTTGAAGTCGCCGCTCCCGGTGTAAGAGAGTGCGACGTGGCGGCAGCCATCTACCACGCACAAATGTCGGGAACCGAGTCTTTCGGTGGGCTTCCCGCGACTAGCCCGCCTCATATGGGGTTCGGCGCACGAGCTCGTGAAGCTCACCCGATTTTCAGTGATCGCCCTATTGACCCCAACTCTGTTGCAAATATCGAAATTTCCGGCTGCCGGCTACGCTACCATGCTCCGATGAGCCGCACGATTTACTTTGGTGAACCGCCTCAAAGTTACCGTGATTTGGCGTCCCACGTCATTGAAGGCATCGACGCATCCCTTGATGTGGTGCGGCCGGGAGCGACATGCGAAGAGATCGAACTGGCATGGCGGAAGACTATGAGCGCTCACGGCATCGAGAAAGAGAACCGGTTGGGATATTCGATAGGAGTCGCCTATACGCCGACCTGGGGCGAGCGTACGGCAAGTATTCGTCGAGGAGATCACACAGTTCTTCAGCCCGGGGTGGCACTCCACTTGATGGCCGGCCTTTGGCTCAAAGACACAGGCATCACGATCACCCAGTCGTTTGTTGTTACTAACGGTGGTTATGAGGCGCTTACCAGAACCGCTCGTGAGCTGATTGTTAAGGACTGAATGATGCGAGACGAGATACTGCATGACGTCTCAGAGAGCTTCTCAGAGACGTATTTCGAAGCGCGCGAGAAGTTCCTGAAGCTCGCTGATTCAGCCAAGTCAGCCAGATCATATAAATCGCCAGCCCGGGGACCCGGAGGCGAGGAACTGTTCACTGACGTCGCTTGGTTTGGCGATCCAGAAGCACATCATCTCGGCATATTGATCTCGGCCACTCACGGCGTCGAGGGCTACTGCGGCTCCGCTGGACAGGTGGACTGGACGCGGAGGGGCATTGCGGACTCGCTGACGCCGGGCCAAGCGATGCTGATGATACATGCACTCAACCCTTACGGGTTTGCATGGAATCGCCGCGTGACGGAGGAGGGCTGCGATCTAAATCGAAACTTCGTAGACTTTTCGCAACCTGTTCCAGCCAATCCCGGTTACGACGCACTTGCAGATTACCTGGTCCCGGCAGAAGTCGAGGGGCCGGTGTTCGAGGCTTCCGAGAGGGCTATTGAGGAATTCCGCAAGGAAAGAGGCGAAGTCGCGTTTCAAACAGCGAGGAAGGCTGGCCAGTACAGCCACCCCAATGGTGTGTTCTTTGGAGGGTTCGGTCCCAGCCATTCTCGTTTAATGCTAGAGAATATTGCCGAGGACTTTGATCTGAAGTCACGAGATCGGGTAGTGATTGTTGACACACATACGGGTCTTGGCCCCTTCGGCTACGGAGAGCTTCAGACTGAGCAGCCCTCTGGCTTGGCTGGATATGAGCGTGCGTTGGCAATGTTCGGTCGATCGGTCACTTCGCCGGATCTCGGGACGTCGTCGTCAGTGCCGATACGTGGCTGTATTGATGAATTTTGGCAGCGGCTGCTTGGTGAACGGCACGTGTATGTGGCGCTTGAATTCGGCACGTTTGATCCTGAGAACGGTCGACGTGTCCTGCGAGAGGACCACTGGTTGGCAAAAAATTCAGATGTAGACCCCAAACTCGCAGGAGCTATCCGCCTACGTCTTCGCGAACACTACGATCCGAGATCAGCGGACTGGCGGGAAATGATCATTTGGCGCAGCCGCCAGGTGCATCGCCAAATGTTTGAGTGGCCTGCACAGTTTTGAAGGTTGGCGCGTTATCGAGCGACGTCATGCACGTGAGGCATGATAGTGGCGCGAGGGAGGGCGATTGGTGTGTGTACCTAGCTTGCGCGCCAAAGGCACTGCCACAACATCTACCACGTCACGGCAGCAGTCGAGCCAAGCCGCCCGGTGCAATCTAAGGCAACGGTTAGAAAAATGTTCCGATCAGGAGACGCGCCGTGAATAACAAGACTTTGGGGATTTTGGAACTCGAAAATAGACCGATCGGTCATCCCGGAGCGCTGTGCGCGCCCGAAACACATCAATTTCCGATCAAGTGCCTGACCGTCGAAGGTGCAAACGTGGCCAGGCTTGTGGCTGGCGATCGATCAGTAAAGGATGCCTACATCCGTGGAGCACAAAAGCTGGAGAGCGAGGGTGTGGCAGCCATAACCACCAACTGCGGCTTCAGCTCACTGCATCAAGCCGAAGTAGCGGCAGCGGTTTCTGTACCTGTTGTGATGTCGAGCCTCGCGCTCGTGCCGCTTGTCGCCAAGAGTCTGCCTTTGGGGCGCAAAGTAGGAATTCTGACCTATGACTCTACCAAACTTGCTGAACGCCATCTCATTGGGGCCGGATGGTCGTCAACCGAGATAGACGTAGCAATTGGCGGTATCGAAGGCTCTTTAACGTGGCAGCGGCTTGCAGACACCTTCCCCGACGCCACTCCCGACCTTATCACAGCCGATGTACTGGCGGGGGCGAAATCGCTTTTGAATGCGGAGCCAACGGTAGGTGCACTCGTTTTCGAATGCGCCGGCTTCACACTCGCAGCAGAAGCAGTTCGGCGCGACACTGGCTTGTTGGTCGCAGACTTCGTAACTCTCGCAAAGATGCTTATAGAAGTCAGTCCCCCTGTGTGACGTCCAACAACGCGCCGGTTCCCGCGAACGTGGTGCGCTGGGCCAAGTCGTTGGAGGCGCAGCGGCGCTGGACGCTGCGATTGCGTAGAGGCTTCGGTGCCGGAAAGGTGTGCTGGGGCAATGCGCGACCGCGGTCATGTGGCGGCAGTTGGCAACATTGGCGGCGGGATGAGTGCAATCCGGTTCGATGCGAACGGTGCATGACTAGGGCCGCGTGTTGGCGCGCCGACGGCACGCCGATCGGCGCCGGCGGCGAGTTGGCGCGGCGTGGACAGCGCCGGGAACCCAGACCCCCGTCAGCTCCAGCGTGACAGCACCCCGACGGTTGGTCTTGACGCGCTCCCCCAGGAGCACCTCGGGAAAACAAGGGCCGGAGCGACCACCATGCAAGCTGGCCAGGCTCCCGGTAACCGGACGGGCCAGCTTCGAAACAGACATGGAGCCGGCCATGTCGCCTCACCAGCTTTTGAGCGTCAGCTCGATTGCCGCCGCGCTGTTCTCAACCCCGCCGAGAAACCGGCCCCCTCCGGCCCCTCGGCGACAGCCACGCGTGCTTCGCTGCGCGACGGCGAATGCGACAAACGCCTCGCTCTACTCTCCCGTGGTCCGCCCCCGATGCACGAGACTCGGCTTGCCCGGAGCAACCCTCGTTCCCACACGAAGAACCGGCCACCGCTGCTGACCGGGAACATGACGTCTAGCGGCTCGTACGTGTCCGCCCGAAGATGAGAAGCCGCATGCGGCATGCAGATGCTGACCACATTTCAAAGCACGCCGCCCGTGTGCGGCTCGCATTTCAGTAGCCACCGCATTTTGGCGCAAGCTCTCCGTGCCGAGATGCTACCCATTTCAGGATGTTGTCTCGTGGTCAGGTCATTCGCGGGAGAATGAGGGTCTGCCCTTTTGAGATCGAAATGCCTCACGCGTAGCGTCAACAGCACTGATAGGTGCGGATTAACCGCGCCAGTGGCTCAAAGGGGAGGAACTAGAAGATGACGATTTCTCGACGCGACCTCATTAAGATCGGCATGGCCGCAGGAACGGTTGTATCGATCCCTTCGATTCTGCGGGCACAGACAGCGCCAACCGCCGCACAGATGGTCCGCATGGTGAAGACCGGAGAACTCCGTGTCTTCGATCCGATCTGGACGACGGCTAGCATCACCGCTGACCATGGCGCGGCAATTTACGACACGCTGTTCGCACTCGACTCCAAGTTTATGCCGCAGCCTCAAATGGTGGGAAAGTGGGGCGTATCCGACGACAAGAAGACATATACGCTCGAGGTGCGGGATGGCCTAGGCTGGCACGACGGCACTCCCGTCACTGCGGCGGACTGTGTGGCCTCGATCCGCCGCTGGGCCCAGGTGGCTCCCGGCGGACAACTGATCATGGAACGAGCGAAGGATATTTCGAAGAAGGATGACAAGACCTTCACGATCTCACTCAGAGAGCCACTTAGACTTTTGATCCATATCCTGGCGGACCTTACGACGCCGTGCCTGTTCATCATGCGCGAGAAGGACGCTAATCACCCTGCGACCGAACAGGTGAGCACGAATATCGGATCAGGACCGTTCAAGTTCAATGAGGCTCTTGCCAGGCCTGGCGCGAGCTTTGCCTATGACCGAAATGAACAGTACGTACCGCGCAATAACCCGCCCGATGGATTCGCCGGCGGGAAGATCGTCAAGGTCAATCGCGTCACCTGGGATAACATAAGCGATCAGCAGACAGCTTTGGCAGCCCTGCAAGCAGGCGAGATTGATTACTTTGAGTCGCCACCAGCCGATCTTCACACATTGATCGAGAGTGATCCCAATCTTGAACTTCAGGTTCTGGACAAGGCGGGCTGGGACGTGGTCCTGCGCATGAATTTTCTGCAAAAGCCATTTGATAACGTCAAGACGCGACAAGCCGTCCTCCACCTGATCGATCAGGAAGCTTTCATGCGCGTCATGAACCCGAACTATGGCCGCCCCGTGACTTCAATATTCGGCAACGATACACCTGTATCTAACGACGAAAACACGGGATGGTATAAGAAGGGCGGCGATCCGGAAAAAGCGAAGCAACTCTTCAAAGAGGCCGGTTATGCCGGTGAGAAGGTCGTCATTCTCCAGCCGACAGATTGGTCGGGAGCCAGCAATGCCTCGCAGCTATTGGCGGCGGCGCTGCGGAAGATCGGGGTCAACGCCGAGCTTGCACCGAGCGATTGGGGTGGAGTTGTTACACGCCGGGCGAACAAGGGCCCCATCGGGGACGGCGGCTGGAGCATCTTCATCACGGACGAACCCGATTATTCCCTCGGCAATCCGCTCACTGAACCCATGCTAACCGCTAATGGCGACAAGGCTTGGTACGGCTGGCCGAAGAGCGACGAATATGAGGCTCTTCGGGCCGAATGGTCAAATGTCGAAACGCTCGAAGAACGCGAGGCACTGGCTCGGAAGATGCAGCGAGTTTGGTGGGATTTTGTCGGCGATGTTAGGCTGGGGAAATACGTCTCGCCAATCGCGCGCGCCAAGACTCTCACTGGCTCAATTGGCATGCCAATGATCGTCCCGATGTGGAACATGCAGAAGGTCTGAGGAGCGCGCTGGTTGCGATAGACAAACGTGAGGCTGGGGGTCTCTTGATGGGTATGCTCGAATTCGACGGACAGCGCTATCTCGACGGCCGCGCGTCCGATCCGCGCAAACTCGGCTGGATGTGTGGTGCACCGCCGCCCGCGGACAAGCGCATTAACCGTGAAGGTGACAATTTTCTCGAGTTCCCGCAGAGGCGCTGGTCGCTGTCACACATGCGCGAGTTTTTGGCGACTGTGAATGTGTCGCGCGGGGAGGCGCGGCCTTCGCCGCTCGATCGTAGTGAGAAGGCGGCCGACATCGACGCGATCACCTTCGTCCAGCCGAACGAGCGTAGCCGCCGGTTCGATGAGGCGCTGTTCGACACCTACACCGACGGCATCGTGGTGCTGCACCGCGGCCGCATTGTATATGAGCGCTATTTTGGCGCGCTTCAGCCGCACCTTCCGCATTCGTGTCAGTCGGTCACAAAATCGTACGCTGGCACGCTTGCCGCAGCGTTCGTGCACGAAGGCGTGCTCGATGAGGGTAAGGTAATCTCGTATTACCTGCCCGAGTTGCGCGGCACCGCTTGGGAGGATGCTACGCTGCGCCAGGTAATGGATATGCAGACGGGTCTAGCCTACACAGGTGATTATACGGACGAGCATTCTGGTGTTCGGGCGTTTGGCCGAGCCGTGGGCTATCGGTGGCGGCCGCCCGGCTACGTCGGCCCGCAAACTTTGTGCGACTATCTGCGCACAATACGCAAGGAAGGCGCGCACGGCGAACGGTTCTCGTACAAGTGCGTTGACACGGAGGTCATGGCTTGGGTGATGGCGCGCGCGACCGGCCGCTCGTTCGCGCAGCTCCTGCACGAGCGCCTTTGGGCGCCGCTGGGCTGCGAGGAGAATGCCTACATTGTCGTCGACTCGGGAGGCATGCCGATGGTCTGCGGCGGCCTGAGCTCTACCTTGCGTGACTTGGCGCGCTTCGGCGAGCTGATGCGTCGCGAAGGCGAGTGGAATGGAAAGCAGCTCATTCCCGCGTCCGTCGTATACGAGGTGCAAAAGGGCGTTGAGTCCGAGAAGTGCCCCAATGTGCCGCAGCCCGGCTGTTCGTATCGCAGCCAGTGGTGGGTGACACACAACGAGCTGGGTGCCTTGGAAGCTCGGGGCATGTACGGTCAGCGCCTATATGTCGCGCCGAGGGCGGAGATGGTGGTCGCCCGCTTCGCGTCGCACCCGCTGCTGACAAATGCTGGGAATGACTCGATCACTGTCCCGCAAATGCTGGCACTGGGGCGGATGCTGCGTGCATAGCCCGCACGACGGGCACGCTCGCGTCGAGCAGTCCAGATTCCAGAGACGTTGGGAAGAATTTGAGCATTCGTACCGATTGTGGTCGAAACGCCGATGACGTTCTGATCGCCTTTTGGATCTGCTTGCGCTCGGAACGCCTCAAAAAGCAATCTTAGCTCGAAGGACTCGTCGAGCCCCGTGAAAAAGCTATTGGCGCAGGCACCGCAGCGTCCAGTCGACGGCCGAGGATCTGCCGCTTCAAGGCTTGTGTTTGGACGAAACCGGGCGGGAGTATTTTATCTTGCTCCATGTTGGCCAGGCTACCTCGTCGATAGCGGAGGGAGGGGTCCCCATCCGTGAGCGCCATTTCTTAGTCCACCGGCCCGGCGGCGGGACAACGACGCGCGCTTCATCGCCCGCTCGGCCTCTGAGCGCATGGTGTCAAAGGGCTTACTCTTGCGCCGTTCAAGCTCGAACTCAATCAAGAGAGCAAGAGAGACGCAGGCGGGCGTCACCGTCTTCCAAGATCTATCTGGCTGCGAGATAGCAAAAATAGTGAAACAGTATTTGACCAATAGGGACCCATATTTGACGGTCGACGGACCGAACAGCACTTGCCTGCGGCGTCGGCTGTTCGATCGATCGGTTAAACTAGTGCGGACCAATGAAGCCGATGACCATAGTCGAATTCCGGGCGAGTCGCTGTCAAGTACACGCATTGAAGGTGATACATTCGCCTCCGCCGACAAGAGCAGTCAGACGTCAGTGAAGACAGATAAAGAGAAATAAGGAAGGGAACGTCAATGACACGAAATGCTAGTTGGCTCGACAATCTTCGCGCTGGCCTTACGCCTCCCGAAAACCACTTAATAGATGGGTACGTCGATGGTCGCGTAAGTCGTCGCGAATTTTTGCGGCATGGCAGTTTGCTTGGCCTGTCGCTGCCCTTTCTTGGCCGGGTCGGGCTGGCAACTGGCTTGGGCGCCGCGCCGTCCGTAGCTCGGGCCGCGGGCCAGCCAGGCGCAACCATTCGGGTTGCCTGCACAGCGCCGGAGGCGGAGATCGACCCTGTCCTGGTGGGTGACTATGGTGCGTTCCTGATGCTCCAGCAGGTCGGCGAGTTCCTCTGCGTGGATGGGCCCGACTTGCTGCTAAGGCCCTCGCTTGCGACAAGCTGGAAGTCCAATGAGGACGGCTCCGTCTGGACCTTCACGTTGCGCAAGGGCGTCAAATTTCATTCTGGCGGCGAGATGAGAGCTGACGATGTCGTCGCCACCATGGACCGCCTGGCTGATCCCAAGAATTCCTCGAACGCACTTTCGGTGTTCAAGGGCATCCTTCAGTCGGGCGCTACTCGCAAAGTGGACGATTACACCGTCGAGTTCCATCTCAACGGTCCGAACGGCAACTTTCCTTACCTGGTTTCGTCAGACAACTATAATGCGATCATTCTGCCTGCCAGCTATCCCGGGCACTACGAGACGGCTTGGGACGGTACCGGACCGTTTAGACTGCACAAATACACCCGAAATGTGGGCGCGAGCTTCATCCGGAATGAAGAGTACTGGGGACGTAAGTCGCTGCCAGCAAGGACAGAATTTACCTTCTTCGCTGATATCCAGCCTCAAATACTCGCGTTGCAGGCTGGAGAGGTAGACATAATCAACAAGCTTCCCGCGCTCGCCGGCGTGGCGCTACTGAACGATCCTAGCGTCAACGTTATGACCATAAAGTCTTCCGCGCATCAGCCAGTTCACATGCAATGCGACAGTGAGGTGTTCAAGGACCCGCGCGTCCGTCAGGCGGTGTCCCTATGTCTCGACCGCGAAAAGCTCAAGACGGGTCTAATGAAAGACCGTGCCATTATCGGGAACGACAGTCCCCTCGCCTCGGTCTATCCCTCCGCGGACCCGAGCGTGCCGCAGCGCAAGCAGGACATCCGAAAGGCCAGAGAACTGATGAAGGCGGCAGGGAAGGAGAATGGCTTCCAAGTAGCGCTTACAACCGAGCAGTATCTGGAAATCCCGGCCTATGCGCAGCTGATCCAGCGCTGGGTAAAGGAGATCGGCATCGATCTGACTTTGGACATTATGGACCGGAATGTTTTCTACGGCGATGCGGTAAGAGGCAAATCGCCGTGGCGGGACTCGGTCATGGGTATAGCTGACTTCGGCCACCGCGGGGTGCCGAACGTCTTTTTAACAGCGATACTCACAAGCGACGGCTCTTGGAATTCAGCAAATCTCCAGAACAGAGAATATGACGCCCTGGCCAAATCCTACATCGGAACTCTTGATCTGGAATCGCAGCGCCAAGTTGCAGGGCAAATCCAGCGGCTTTTGCTTGAGGAGACGCCGGTGCTCTACGGTTATTTCTTCGACCATCTGACAGCGATGGCGAAACATATCGTAGGCGTCCAACCGACCGCCATGGGGCAACTTTTCCTGCAGGAGGCGGGCAAGGCATAATGCGGGTAAGGCACATGCGCGGTCGGTCGGCCTTGGTCACCAGGCCGACCGAATTAGCAATCTTTCCGCCACCTCATCCGGGCACGATCCAATGAGCCGTTTCCTAGGTAGGCGCTTCGCCTTTTCGTTGACCACGCTGTTTTTGCTGAGCCTCCTCGTGTTCTTTGTCGGACAGGTTCTGCCCGGCAATGTGGGCCGAACTATCCTTGGCCCTTTGGCCGATCAGGAGGCCGTAGATGCGCTGAATCGCCAGTTTGGCCTCGATCGACCGATCGTCGAGCAATACGGCACGTGGATATGGCATTTCCTTCAAGGCGACATGGGCCAGTCATACATCTATGGGGTGCCCGTCGCGCCCTTCATAGTGCAGGCCCTCGGCAATTCATTAAAGCTTGCGTTGGTGGCCTTCATGCTCGTCGTTCCGCTCGGCATTCTAGGAGGAGTGCTGGCTGCCCTAAATGCTGACAGGCCAATCGACAGAGTTATTAGCATGGGGGGGCTGTCGGCGACCGTGATGCCGGAATTCGTTAGTGGCGTTGTGCTGATAATGATCTTTGGCGTTTGGCTGCGCTGGCTACCGATTTCTGCTGCTTGGCCGGAAGGTGCGGGCCCCCTAACCCAACTCTACTATGTGATCTTGCCCGCCATTCCGCTCGTTCTCGTCCTGTTCGGCTACATTGCCCGAATGACGCGCGCAAGCATGATCGAAGCGCTCGACTCGGACTATACTCGCACTGCCGTCCTCAAGGGGCTGACTTGGCGCCGTGTCATCTGGCGGCACGTACTAAGGAACGCACTGCTGCCCACGATTACGGTCATAGCTAGCCAGACCGGTTACCTTATAGGCGGCCTTATCGTGGTGGAGACGCTGTTCCGATACCAAGGGATCGGATCGCTGATTTTCAGGGCAGCCAAGGCCAAGGATTTCGCAATGCTGGAGGCGGGCGTACTGATTATAGGCATCACCTATGCCGTGGCGACTTTGCTCGCCGATATCCTGTACTCCATTCTCAACCCACGTATTCAGATGGAGACGGCGAATGACTGATGTTGACGCTAGTCACCGCCAACGCCGTATCCACGAAGTGTTCGCGGCGCTGTTCGTCTCCGGCTCCTTTGTGACGGGCATGACGATAGTTCTTTTTTGGGCGCTTTGTACCGTTCTCGGCCGGCACCTTGTGCCGTATGATCCGCTGGCTGACGATATCTTGAATGCGCTGGCACCTCCCTCTGCAGAACATTGGTTCGGGACTGACCAACTAGGCCGTGACATTTTTTCCCGGGTCATTGTCGGTTCGCGAGACATTCTTACAGTAGCGCCTCTGGCGACGATCTTGGCGACTGGTGTTGGCACAGTACTCGGTCTTCTAACCGGCTATTTTCGAGGTGTTGTAGACGACGTCGTCTCGCGCTTTAACGAAGCGATGATGGCGATGCCGTCGGTCATTGTTGCGCTACTTGCGATCGTCGCGCTGGGTACCTCAGAAACAACGGTGATCATCGTCATCGGTCTGTCTTTCGCCCCTGTTATCGCCCGCACTGTCCGCTCTACTGTTCTCGCAGAGCGTGAACTCGATTACATCGCGGCTGCCAAGCTCCGTCATGAGAATTCCATGCACATCATGTTCGTCGAAATTCTTCCCAACATACTCCCTCCCATCCTCGTCGAATTCACGGTGCGTCTTGGCTATGCGATCTTTGCAGTCGCCACACTGAGCTTCATCGGTTTCGGCTTACAGCCGCCATCACCTGACTGGGGGCTGTCAATATCGACCAACTACTCAATGATCAGCGGAGGTTATTGGTGGGCCGTGGTGTTTGATGCGCTAGCCATTGCCAGCCTTGTGATCGGGATAAATTTGGTGGCCGACGGGCTGCAAGGAGCACTCAATGACTAAACCGACTCTCTCCCTGGATCGCCTCTCTGTCGGGTACCGGTCTGGGGAGCGGGAGCACGCCGTGGTGCGCGACGTCAGTTTGCAAATTGCACCGGGAGAGGCTTACGGGCTAGTCGGCGAAAGCGGCTGTGGCAAATCCACGGTGGCACTCACTGTTGTGCGCTATCTTCCGCGTAACGGCAAGATTACCGGCGGATCGGTCAACCTCGACGGTGCTGATGTCATGCAGCTTGGGCCTGAAGCGCTTCGGAGCCTGCGCGCAAAAAAGGTCTCGATGGTCTACCAAGATCCCGGTAAAGCACTCAATCCTTCGCTAAAGGTGGGCCGCCAGCTAGCGGAGGTGTTTGAAGTGATGGGGGTACCGCCGGCAGAGCGCGAACCTCGCGCGGTCGAAATGCTGAAGAAGGTGCGGATCGCCGATCCTGATTCAGTGATGCAGCGCTATCCTCATCAGCTTTCAGGCGGGATGCAGCAGCGAGTCGCGATCGCCATGGCTCTGGCAAACGATCCGACAATGCTGATTCTTGACGAGCCGACCACCGGTCTTGACGTCACCGTAGAAGCCGAGGTGCTCGACCTTGTCGCTGATCTGCGGAATGAAATCGGCGCCTCCATCCTATTCATCAGCCACAATCTCGCGGTAGTGGCTAAAATGTGTGACCGGGTTGGGGTCCTTTATGCCGGGATGCTTGTGGAGGAAGGGCCTGCACGCGACATATTCGGTTCACCGAGTCATCCCTACACTGTCGCACTTCTGCGTTGCATGCCGCATGCTGGGCAGACAAAAACTCATGGGCTGCTTGAGTCTATTCCGGGCTTCCTACCTCCGCCCGGCGCGCAGCTTTCCGGCTGTCCCTTTGTCAAGCGTTGTCCTCTCGCCGACGGCCGCTGTCGCGCAGAAATCCCTGAACTACAGGACTGCGGCGGCCGGCTCGTGCGTTGCCACTACCCGGATCGGGCGGCTAACCTTCCGCCCAGCATAGAGGCTGGCGACGTACTTCCGAAGCCTCCATCCGAAGCCGCGCAGATACTTCGGGTTAGCAATCTCTCGAAGACCTACGGTCAAGGAAACCATGCCATCCGAGTGGTAACCGACGTTTCACTAAGCTTGCAGGCAGGCGAAACACTCGGCCTGGTTGGTGAGTCGGGCTCGGGCAAAACCACGCTCGCCCGAATGCTCCTGGGCTTGGTACCGCCCGACCCCGGCGGAAGCATTGAGCTCGACGGCAGACCCCTCGCCGGTAGTCTCGAGCGGCGACGGGAGGACGAGGTAAAGGCGGTGCAGATCGTGTTCCAAAACCCAGACTCGGCCTTGAACCGCTCCCACTCCGTCGCACGTATCATTGGTCGCGCACTGCGCAGGCTCGGAGGCTTTCGGGGAACCGACTTGGCTAAGCGTCTCGACAATCTTGTTGAGGCGGTCCGATTGTCGCCTCGACATCTAACTTTGCGCCCGAGGCAACTTTCTGGGGGGCTCAAGCAGCGCGTGGCCATAGCGAGAAGCTTCGCTGGCGATCCTCGCGTCGTAGTCTGCGACGAGCCTACTTCTGCGCTTGACGTTTCGGTCCAGGCAGCAATCCTCAACCTTCTCACTGAGCTTCAAGCAGCCCGGGCGGTAAGTTACGTGTTCATCTCCCACGACCTAGGGGTCGTGCGATACCTCTCAGACCGGATTGCGGTCCTTTATCTGGGCCGAGTTATGGAGATGGGACCATCTGAGCGTGTATTCGGAGGGCCAAACCATCCATATACCGAGGCGCTTCTTTCCGCTGTCCCGAGCATAGGAGGCACTCAAACCAACCGTATCCGCCTCACCGGCGAGAGTCCCTCCGCCGCCAACCCGCCGCCCGGGTGCGTCTTCCAAAGCAGATGCCCGCGAAAGATTGGCGGGATCTGCGAGGTGTCCGAGCCGCCAGTTACCGAGGCCGAGCCCGGCCACTTCATCCGTTGCCACATCAGTGCGAAAGATCTCATGCGCATTCAGCTACAAAACAAGGGCGGTGCTAGCACGAGGCGTTCGGTGCAAAGTGCCCCCTCGGTCGCGACCCTCTCATGAAGTATGCCAAAGGACAAACGCTTCAAAAGAGCGGCCAGCTCGTTGAGCACGTTTCCCAGTGAACCTCCAATCAATACCTGTCCCGCGGACGAGCCGGGCGTCGGATCCGCAGAAACGCAAGCAGTTTGGGCAGCTTGCGGGGCGGTTTCACCGTCAGGCCAGACCGTGTTCTCCCTCGACCGCGATTTAGCCTGAAGTACAAATAACTTGAGTCTTCGATATGAAGCCGCTGAGGGAAACTAGGATGACTTTGAGCGAGTACACAGAATATGATGCCACCGGTTTGGCCTCTCTTGTGCGGAGAGGGGAAGTATCGCCCTTAGAGTTGACGCGGTTAGCTCGGGAGGCCCATGACGAGGTCAATTCGCGGATCAACGCCGTGATCGAATTCTATGCAGATGCCGAGACTGTTACCGGTGCGGACGAAGGAATTTTCCATGGCGTACCGTTCTTTCGCAAGGATGTTGGAGCCACCGAAACTGGCCGCCTGCAAGAGAGAGGGAGCCGTCTGTTCAAGGGCTGCCGTGCCGATACCGACAGCTATTTCTTCCGTCGCGCCCAGAAGGCCGGACTCCGAACCATTGGGCGAACCAGGGACGCGTCGTTTGGTCGAAGTCGGCAGTTTGTTGTATGCCGGACGGTCCGCGATATGGCGGCTGCCCTGGACGTCTTTTCAGGTCCCCATCCGGGCGACCCATTTATAATCGTACAGCCCAACCGTCCCTATAGAGAAGAGCTTTCGCGACCCACCGGCAAATTGCGGGTAGGGCTGGCAAGAACCAAGTGGGGTACGGTCGATCTCGATCCGGAAGTTGTGAGCGCAGTGGAGTCGACTGCCTCACTTCTCGAAGAAATGGGCCACCTTGTGACCGAAGTTGAGCCACCATATGCGTCCCGTGAGTACACGCGAGTCATGCTCGCCGGGTCAAGTTATTTCGCCATTTCACTCGAAGAAGCCGCGCAGACTATTGGTCGCGAGATCAACGCGGAGACTTTGGAGCCAATCAATCTGAAGATCTATGAATACGGCCGGAGTTCGCAGCGTCCTTCAGGCGACATCGAAGAGGTCTTGAGGAGGCTGCGGTTCCGCGTCGGCGAGGCAGTCGATCCTTATGATATCCTGCTTACGCCAACGATGCCAATGGTGGCCCTGCCGCATGGCGGCATCTTCAGTACGATCAACCCTACGCTCTCCGCGGAGGAATTCAAGGAAGCGGATGCCGCGCTCTATCAGTACACTGGCGTATTCAATGTCACTGGACAACCTTCTGTGTCTCTACCTGTGGCACAAAGCACCGCTGGGCTACCAATTGGAATTCAGATCGTCGGTCGCTTTGGTGACGAAGCCACTCTGGTTCGCGTCGCACGCGATATCGAGGAAGCCAGACCTTGGAAGAACCGCCTACCCGATAGTCGAGCAGGCAGAAGGAGAAGCTGACATCGCTGATTAGATTCTTGCGTCAGACGAAGCGGTAGCGCCTTGGGCCGAAGAGCTAGTTACCTTGCCCCTCTGATCTAATCCGGTTTGAAGTTCGTTCTGGCCCATCGAGAGGACCAGGACATGAAACGTAGCCGCTTCTCTGAAGAGATGGGGTGTTCGGTTCAGCTCCCTGAACGTCTGGCCCCTTTTCGGATCATGACGTTTGTCTGATGCTCAGAACCGACCTGGCAAGAGGAGATCGGCATGAGCGTTCATGCGGGACTGGATACTTCACTCGACGCGGTAGCCATTTGCGTTATCGCCGAGACCGGCGAGATGCTGTGGCAGGGGAAGGTGCTCGGTGACCCGGATGCTGTGACGGCTGCACTTCAGCGATGGCGGGACGATCTCGTCCGCGTTGGCTTAGAAGCCGGTGCGACATCGGAGTGGATCGGCGGACACCTGGTCGACGTGGGCTTCCCTGTCGTGTGTCTCGAGAGTCGACATGTCAAGGCGGCTCCTCGGCATGAGGAACGGCGGGCGTGTAAAGCCATCGGCTGTTGCCGCATGACGGTTCGCTACGAGACCAGCAGGCCGGACGACCGCGAGGTTCGCGAGCCGATGAAGGCGATCGCGCAGGAGCGTCGCCGGTTCGGCTACCGGCGTCTTCTCGTGATGCTGAGGCGGGAGGGCCTGGTCGTGAACCACAAGAAGCTGTTCCGGCTCTATCGGGAGGAGAAGCTCGCCGTTCGCCGCCGTGGCGGCCGCAAGCGGGCGATCGGGACCAGGGCGCCGATGCTGGTGCCGCTGAGGCCCGACGAGCGCTGGTCGCTCGACTTCGTATCGGACCAGCTCACCGACGGGCGCCGCTTCCGCATCCTGGCCGTCGTCGACGACTGCACGAGAGAGTGCCTGTCACTCGTCGTTGATACGTCTCTCTCGGGCATGCGGGTTGCCCGCGAATTGGACCGGCTCATCACCGAGCGCGGCCGGCCCAGGATGATCGTCAGCGACAATGGCAGCGAGTTCACCTCGAACGCCATCCTCGCCTGGGCGGATCAGAACCGCGTCGAATGGCATTACATTGCGCCCGGCAAGCCGATGCAGAATGGCTTCATCGAGAGCTTCAACGGCCGACTGCGCGATGAACTGCTCAACGAGACGCTGTTCACCTCGCTGGCTCAGGCGCGCGTAGCCATCGCCCTGTGGCACGCCGACTACAACACCGCGCGGCCGCACTCCCAAATCGCCTGGCAGACCCCGGCAGAGTTCGCCAGCACCTTCAATCCGCGACGGTCGCTCGCGCTGCGCTATGCCAAAGGCTCCGGGCCAGCGCCCGTCGCTTCACCCGCCCAGCAGGGCACAACCCACGCCGGAAACGAACTCAAAACTGGATAGAAACTGGGGGCAAGATCACAAGGCTTAGTCAGTTACGAGTGGAGCGCCGGCTCAACTGCCGGAAGAATCAAAGGCCATCTGCCGCTCTGAGCTAGCTGGTGCACAACTTCGGGAATGAGTGTGCGTACTGCGGCGACTTCCACTGACCGCTCGTCCCTAGGATTCACTGCGAGAACTACAGATCGGGTAATCACCGGATCGACAACTCGCACAGTTCGAACTTGGTCGAGAGAGACCTCACGTTGTATGGCCGAAGGGGTCAAGATCGAATATGCTTTTCCATCCATCACCATACTGACAATAGTCGACAGAGAATCGACTTCAAATCGCACATCCAGCGTGCATCCGTGCTGCGCCACGACGTCCGCCACGGAACGGCGAACGTTGTTGGCGCCCATCGGCACAGCCAAGGGATAGAAATGCAGGTCACACAGGCGGATCGTGTCTTCGAATGGTGGCTGGTTCGGAGGCACCACAAGGCAAAATTCTTCTCGGGCCAGCACTGTCGAGTTGCCGATACTCTCGCCGTTCTTATAGAGGATCGCGAGATTGAAGCGACCGGCAGTCATCCACTCTTCGATAAACCCGCTCATCCCTTCGACAATCTTGAGGGAAACCTTCGGAAGGCGTTCTCTGGCCAACGCAAGGAGTTCCGTCACCATGACGCGCGCTGCACCGGACGGTATCCCGATCGTCACTTCGCCGGCAGGTGATTTCGCTTTGCTCGTCAATTCCTCTTCGGCGAGTTTGACTTGGCGCAAGATCATGCGTGCGTGGTCTAAAAGTTTCGTCCCGGCGGTCGTAGCCGTCACTCCGGTTCTTTCGCGGACCAGGAGCTGCGTGCCGAAAGCTTCCTCCATCTGTCGGACATGGTGACTGAGCGCACTCTGTGCCACGTTCAATTGTTCTGCAGCTTTGGTGAAACTACCCGCATCCACCACGCCGACGAAATATTTCAGTTGTCTCAGTTCCATGGTGTCCCTTGGGGGAGCCGCTGTTCGTGACGTTCCGAACCCGTTGGGTTCTCAACGGCTATCCTCGACATTATCTCGAAACGAGATGGCTTGAAAGCCGATTTTATATTGGCGTGTATCCGGCCCCGCTGGGCATACTGCACCGCGAAGGGGGAGGCACCGCCGCGTCAGAACCGCTGCTTCCTCGAAGTCGCTACAGTTGATTAACGACGTCGAAGAATTGGGTGCGCTATCATGGCAACTGCTCTCAAAGTAAGAGATGTTATCCTGGCGCCGGGAAATGGTAGCTTTTTCTATGATGATCAAGCAGCGATTCGAGCAGGCGTCGCCACTGATGGTTTCCGGTATGTAGGGGCACCTCGGACATCCGGCTTTGAAACTATCCGAATGCCCTCCCGGTCCGTCAGTCTTGGCCTTGTCCTGTCGGACGATGCGATCGTCTGGGGGGACATGATGAGTGTTCAGTATTCAGGCACAGGCGGTCGCGACTCTCTTTTCCAGACTGACGCAATTGCAGCACTCGCGAGATCTGTCGTTGTTCCGCGACTTTTATCCGCTGATTTGTCGAATTTTCTGGGTGCGTGCGACGATGTCCTTGCCTATCACGATGGAAAGCGGCTTCCGCTTGCGATCGAGTATGGCGTGAGCCAAGCGCTGCTCGGTGCTGCCGCACACGTTGCGCGGACCACCCTAGCCGAGGTCATTTGCTCGGAGTTTTCCCTGCCTCTGCCAGAGAGGCGTGTGCCCATCTACGCCCAAAGTGGAGATGCCAGGGAGATCAACGTCGACAAGATGATCCTCAAGTCCGTCGATGTGCTTCCGCACGGGCTTATCAACACCCGGGAGAAGTTCGGCCCCTCGGGAGCAACATTCCGAGAGTTCGTGAAATGGGTCGGGAGGCGGATAACAGAAATCGGGGAGCCAGGGTATCATCCTATCCTGCACTTCGACGTCTACGGCTGGATCGGTCTGGAAATTGGGCTTGAAGCCGGAAAAATCGCGGACTTCATGGCGCGGCTTGCAGATGACGTGCCCGGCTTCCGACTGCATGTCGAGTGCCCGGCAGACTTCGGGTCAACCGATGCGCAACTAAACGAGTACGCGAAAATTGTCGACCTTCTCGACGCCCGGGGCTCCGACGCCCGTCTGGTAGTCGACGAACACTGCAACACCCTTGACGACATCCGGCGTTTCGCCGAAGCGAAAGCAGCACATGTAGTTCAAATCAAGATGCCTGACGTCGGTTCGATCGCCGACACGGCCTGGGCCGTTCTGGCCTGCAAAGAACACGGCGTATGGGCGTATGTCGGCGGCAGCTGCACCGAGACCGACTTGTCGGCAAGAGCCTCGGCGAACGTGGCAGTGGCAACACAGGCTGACATGATGCTGGCAAAGCCCGGGATGGGCGTCGATGAAGGCATTTCTATTGTCGGCAATGAGCAGAGCAGGCTGCTCGCCGCTCTCAACTATCGACGCTCCCGGAACGACGTCCAGGACGCCAACGCGGAATCTGCATGAACAGTTCTCTCGAAGGTATTACTGTTGTTGCTGTAGAGCAGGCGGTGGCGGCTCCCTATGCCTCGTCGCGGCTTGCTGATGCCGGCGCGCGTGTTATTAAGGTCGAACGCCCCAATGGTGACTTCGCAAGAAATTACGACAAGCTTGTGCAAGGCCAGAGCGCGTATTTTGTATGGCTAAACCGCGGAAAGGAGTCGATCTGCCTTGACCTGACGGCAGACGAGGATCGCGCGATTCTTGACGCTATGGTTGCTGGAGCCGATGTTTTCATCCAAAATCTCAGGCCCAGCAGTATCAACAAGTTCGGCTTTGGTTCTGACGAGCTTCGTCAGCGCTTCCCTCGCTTGATAACCTGCGACATATCCGGGTTTGGCGATGCTGGAGCTTATTCCCATTTGAAAGCATACGACCTTATCGTGCAGGCAGAGACAGGGCTTTGCGCCATAACGGGGACGAAGCATGGGCCGGCGCGGGTTGGCGTTTCGGTTTGTGACATCTCGGCCGGCATGACTGCACACAGCGCGATCCTGCAAGCGCTTTTCCAACGTGAGCGCACTGGCAGGGGAACCGGGATTCAGGTCTCGCTCTTTGACGCCGTGGCCGACTGGATGAACGTTCCGGTGCTGCAGTTTGATTACAGTGCCTACCAAACGATGAGAGCGGGGGTAAATCACCCCTCTCTCGCGCCGTATGGGGCCTACCGTTGCGCTGATGGGAAGGACGTCATTTTCTCCGTCCAGAATGACCGAGAATGGGCCAACTTCTGCGCCAAGTTTCTCAAGCAGCCTGAACTTACCCGCCGTCCAGATTTTGCAGATAATATGAAGCGGCTCGGCAACCGGGCGGCGTTGGATGAGATTGTTGTCCAGCGCTTCGCCGAATTATCGAGCGACGAAGCAATGACCGAATTGGAGGCGGCAGGTTTGGCCTACGGACGCCTCAACCAAGTAGAGCACGTCTCCAAACATCCACATCTGCGACGGCTATCGGTCGCAACGCCGTCGGGAGTAATCGAAATGATTGCGCCCGCGGCGATCTTTGACGGAGAAAAAGCTCCGCTGTTGCGACCCGTTCCCGCCATGGGAGCCCATTCTGAGGCTTTGCGCAAAGAGTTCGGCGCCTCCACGAATACCGCTCGACCAACTAGCGCAAACGATTCCCGTGCAAGTCGAACTTGTTAAGGTTGGGGTTGATTGGTGACTTTGGACTTCACTTGGTGGGGAGCCCTGTGGTCGAAGTTCGCAGCTGGACTGCTTTGCGATTGACATCCTGCTTCCTCGGCTTTGCGGCAGATACTCTGCCGCGTGACCGCTACCGCACATTGGACACCGCCTCATCATCCGTCAGCGGGAAGGAGGTTCCCAATACGATTGGCAGCACTAACCGGAAGCAGAACGATACGCGTGACTACGTGGCCATCCGTCACTCGACCGAGCGGAGACAGTTTGCACGTCTCGTCAACTGTTCGAGACGATCAGCGGACTACCTGACTAGTAAGTGCTGACCACATTCCCTGAGTACCCAGCCAGAAACTCGAACTGCCTAACCGCCAGTTGCAGCAAGGCTCTGCAAAAAATACTCCCTGCGTGGGTGTTTGGTCGGCTCGCAAGCTTCCCCATCTCCCGGCGAGATGCCCCCGATCTACATTCTCTGTTTGTGAGAAGTGAGAATTGGCCTTCTTATGCAGGATGTCGGCTTCGCATGCCACCCTCGCGATACGTTAGAAAAGGGAAAATACAATGAAACGCCGCTCTTTTCTGCAATCCTTGGCACTCGCGACCAGCGGCCTCGCTCTACCAAACATCGCTTGGGGTCAGGAAAAGCGATTTGAGGGGATCACGCTGAATATCAACGGATATGGGGGGGACTACGATCGAATCCTCGTCGAGACCGTTGCAAAGCCCCTGGAAGAGCAGACAGGCCTAACGGTTATGCACACTCCGTCCACTGCGGCAGCGGCAACTGCGAGAATTCTTGCGTCGCCCGCCAATCCTCCTTTCGATCTGATCATGGCTGATAGTCCAAATATGCCGGATTTGATCAAGGCCGAGGCTATAACGCCTACGGATTTGGATGCCGATCTGATTGCAATGCTGTCCCCAAATATTCGAGAGTTTGGGGACCACGGTATCCCGATGTCTGCATCATCGATGGTTCTGACCCATAATACAAAGTTGGTTGACCCGCCAGTTGAGTCATATGCAGATCTTGCGCGACCAGACCTTGAGGGGCGCGTTGCAACCTTAAATTTGGAGAACGGGGGTGGGGTGCTGTTTTTGCTTGCGCTGGCCAAGGCGAACGGCGGCAGCGAAGACAACGTCGGCCCTGGCTTCGAGGCACTCCGCAGGATCAAGCCAAACATCACCTCGACCACTGCGTCCACGGTAAATCTGCTTCAGCTATTCGAACAGGAAGAAGCGCTGGCAGGCCCCTTTTGGGATGGGCGCGTATTTTCAATGCAGAGGGCAGGGAAACCGATGTCGCTAATCGTACCGGTTGAGGGCCTGTATGGGCTCCGTTCGTATATAAATCCAGTCAAGGGAACAAAGCATCCGGAGGCCGTAAAGGCGTACCTTGAACAACTGCTGACCGGGCCATTTATGACAGAGATGTCCAGGTTCTTTGGCTATGTGCCAACCACCCGCGTACAATTGCCGCCAGACGTTGCTGCGAACATGATTCCATACGGAGAAAATGGTCTTCAAAACCTCCAGCCGGTCGACTGGCAGAAGGTTGCCGCATACAGGAGCGAATGGATCGCCCAATTCAACCGCGAGATGCGGTAGGCGTGGCGGGCGCTCAAGCCTGCCCCGTCCTTTTTGATTAGCAGTTCTGGCAAGCAGGAATTTGAGTTGCAAAACCGGTCATTGGTCAGGTTTAAAGCCCGCGATAAACGATCCACAGTGTGGGTATGGCTGATCACGCCCAGTGTAGGTCTGTTGCTGCTCTTTATGATCGTCCCTCTCGCAGGAGTCATTCGCACCAGCTTTTACCCTGGTGTGCGATCGTTCGGTGCAGAGGGGTTCTCTCTTGAACAGTACCTAGAAGTTGCACTTGATCCCTTCTATCAAATCGTCTTGGTTGAGACTATTGTTTATGGATTGGTCGTCTCCGTCGGCAGCCTACTGGTCGGATTTCCGGTAGGGTACTCACTGGCGCGTTTACCTGCAAACAAACGCCGATCACGACTGATTCTAGTCATCTTGCCCCTGACACTCAGCCTTGTAGTTATCGTGTTCGGCTGGATTGTTATTCTTGGCCGCAGTGGCATCGTAAATCAATTGCTTATCGGCATCGGCGCTGTTGATAGTCCGGTTAGACTTCTATACACAAAAGGCGCAGTACTGCTTGTCCTATTGCAACAGTTTCTCCCGTTCATGATACTATCCGTGATGAGCGTATGCTCGAAAATCGATCCAGTGCTGGAGCACGCATCTGCGAATCTGCGCGCAAATAGATTTACGACGTTTCGCCGCGTTGTTATTCCGCTTGCTATGCCGGGCATCATGACGGGGTTTACCCTTGTTTTCATTTTGACCGTATCTGCATTTATCACTCCACGACTTGTTGGCGGCGGATCAGTGCAGATGCTGGGAAGTATCATTTATGAGCAAGTTGTCACCGGACTGAATTGGCCGCTCGGGGCGGCGCTGTCTGTGGTTATGCTAGCCGTAACTAGCTTGGTCGTGGGTGTTGCCAACACGCTTGCCGCAAAAACCTTGACGGGACACCGGAGTATCGCAAAGTGAACAGTGATCTTATCGACACTGTGTTGGGCGTTGCAGGGTTGGCCGTTCGCTTCACGGTGTACGTTATGCTGATTTCGCCAGCAGGCATCGTAGTTCTAGCATCCTTCACACGTGAAGACACTTTGAGCTTCCTTCCAAGTGGGTTTTCGTTGCGATGGTATGAAGCTGCATTTAGCAGTTCGCCATTTATGTCTGCGCTCTGGACAAGCAGTCAATTGGCGATTGTGGCCACAATTGTTGTTCTAATACTGGGTACTGCGGCCGCTTTCGCAATTGCTCGATACCGCTTTAAGGGATCATCGCTTTTCCAATCTCTGGTGTTGTCTCCGCTCATCGTACCTATTGTCGTTCTAGGCCTTGGACTTCTACAGTTCCTTGCTTGGGTGGGACTCAGCAACTCGTTCGTCGGGCTCTTTGTTGGCCATCTGGTGATAATGTTGCCATACGTGGTGCGCACAATGATCGGTGGCCTCCTGGTTCTTAACCGTGCATTGGAGGAGGCCGCGATGAATCTTAGGGCGCGGCCATTTCGTGTGTTCAGGAGGATAACGCTGCCTCTTTTGGCGCCTAGCTTGATTACCGCCGGAGTGTTTGCGTTCGTCACCTCCTTTGGCAACGTAACGCTTTCATCCTTTTTGGCGGTCACAGGAACGGTAACTTTGCCGGTGCAAATTTTCACTTACGTAGAGTACAGCTACGAGCCCATTGTGGCTGCGGTATCAAGCATAGTGATTGCCGTCACTATAGTAGTCATACTCATAATTGAACGAGTAATCGGAGTGGATAAGCTATTCTAGAGATGGGTCATAGGCTGTCGTATGTAAACGGGTGCGAAGCAGAACGGGGCGAAGATGTCAGTAGTGTCGCTAAAAAATATATCAAAAATGTATGGTGCTACTGCTGCGGTAGAATCGGTCTCGCTTGATGTGGAGAAAGGCGAGTTGCTGTGTTTGCTGGGTCCATCCGGCTGCGGTAAGACAACCACGCTTCGGATGGTGGCTGGCTTTGTCAAGCCGACATCGGGGACCGTAGAGATCGAAGGCAAAGAGGTCACAGATTTGGCGCCATATCGGCGCGACACCGGGATGGTGTTCCAAAGCTATGCTCTATTTCCGCATATGACTGTTGCCCAAAACATAGCGTTCGGGCTTGAGAACCTGGGCAAGCCTCCAAAGTTGAGAGAACAGCGCGTCCAGGAAATGCTTGAATTGATTGAGTTGGCACATCTTTCTCGGCGATATCCAGCTGAATTGTCTGGCGGGCAACAGCAACGAGTGGCTCTTGCGCGCGCGCTCGCGATGAATCCTGCTGTACTACTTCTCGACGAACCCTTCTCAAATCTCGATGCGCAGTTGCGAGTACGTTTACGCGAGGATCTGCGTTCCTTATTGAAGCGGATTCAAATCACAACGTTGTTCGTAACCCACGACCAGGAAGAAGCTCTGATGTTTGCGGATCGGATTATGGTGATGCGCAATGGGGGTGTAGAGCAGGTAGGCACACCGTCGGAGATTTACGAGACCCCAGCAACACGTTTCGTCGCAGAGTTCATTGGATGGTGTTCGATCTTTGATGGCATGGTAAATGGACAAGGCGAGTTTTCCGTCGGCGATAGCATTCGGTTGCCAGTAGACGCCGGTCCAGGCCCTGCTACCGTCATTGTGCGGCCCGAACACGTGAAGCCTGTGGAGATTCCTGGTCAAGCACATGCATTTGAGGCGCGGGTGACATCGAGCAACTACCATGGCTCTCTCTGCCGCCTTCGGCTGGATGTTTCGGGCCAGGAAGTGCTGATGGAGGCTCATTATCCACACGGACGGGCTCCAAAGGTGAATGAGCGAATTGCGATAAGTATCAATTCCAAGGGAGTTAGGCGCCTTCCTGGGTAGGAGTGAATTTTCAAGGCTGAGGAGTCGGATCATCGGATCACCCACCACGGCAAGACCCACGGACTAGGGCGAGCGACCGCACCAAAGGGGACCGGCGAACGGCTGCGCGTAGTAAGTGGGCTTGGCCGGATTGGGGTATACGGCCGGCGAGGGCGCCACGATGCATAGACACTTCAGCCCTCTAGTATCTCGCGATGTGCTGCCGCCATTCGTCTGGACCTTGTCGACGATTTTAAGCGCGCGATGCGGGCGGCCAAGGAGGTTAGCCAGTGCTATATGGTCACGGGCGACGCCGATTTTGTCCTGATCGTGGCTGTTGAGGACGTCGAGGCCTTTGACGTCTTCGTCAAAACGAAGCTCTATACCAATCCTAATGTCCGAAAATTTAAGAGCATGATCGCGCTTGATCGTGTCAAGTTCGAGCCGCGGGTTTTGGTGTAACCTTGGGCGGATTGCGCTGAAGCCTTCACTCCGGGCTGCCTTTTGAAACCGCCATTGCGCATCCACCATCAGATTGGGCTTTTTCGCGTGGAGAAACGTGCGATCTACGGACGCAGTGGATCCTGCGTCGGGACGGTGTGGTTGCCAGACTGCTCGACGCGGGCAAAGCAACCGTCCCGGGGGTAAGGAAGGAGAAAGAATGACGCTCGCTATGACGCAGCTCTTAGGTGCTCTTCCAACTGTGGACGAGCATCACGTCGATCGACGTCAGTATCCGCGCGGGGTTGCTTTCATGGATGGGCAATACCTGCCCATGTCCGAGGCCAAGGTCTCCGTGCTCGATTGGGGTTTCCTGCACTCGGATGCCACCTACGACACGGTGCACGTCTGGAAGGGCAGGTTCTTCCGGCTGGACTTGCATCTCGACCGCTTCTTTGGGGGCGTGGAACGGCTGCGAATGAAGCTTCCCTATGATCGCGAAAAGATAGCCTCGATCCTCAACAATTGTGTCGCTCTGTCGGGGCACCAGTCGGCGTATGTGGAGATGATCTGCACGCGCGGCACATCGCCGACATTCAGTCGCGATCCCCGCCAAGCGGAGAACCGCTTCATGGCGTTTGCTGTGCCTTTTGGCTCGGTCGCCAACAAGGAACAGCTGGAAAGAGGCTTGCACGTCGCGATCAGCGAGACCGTCCGCATTCCGCCTAAGTCGGTCGATCCAGCGATCAAGAACTATCATTGGCTCGATCTCGTGAAGGGGCTTTTTGACGCCTATGACATGGGGGCTGAGACAGCGCTGATCGTCGATACGAACGGGCACATTGCGGAGGGCCCCGGCTTCAATGTGTTCGTTGTTAAGGACGGCTCCCTGAGGACGCCTGCTTTTGGCGTGTTGCCGGGGATCACGCGCCGAACCGTGTTCGATCTTTGCGCCGAGATCGGCCTCTCTGCCACGGCTGCCGATATCAGTCGCGCCGAGATCAAAGACGCTGACGAGGTGTTCATCACCTCGACTGCCGGCGGCATTATGCCCGTGACCCGCATCGGCGACGCCTCGGTCTCTAATGGACACGTCGGACCCGTCACCAGACGGCTCATGGACCTCTACTGGCAAAAGCACGATGATCCGCAATGGACGACTGCTGTCACCTACCCGTGATTGGAAACGAGCCATGTGCGAGCAATTTGCTAAGCGGGCTCGTGACGATGACAATGGATATGTCGTCAGGCAAACACCCGAAACCCGAGCAGGCGCGCTACGGTGGGGTTTCCGCCCCGGGTTTGGTGGCCTGCCGATACACGCCGATGTCTCCTGCTGTTGGGAGCTCAGCTAGGAAACGTGCGATGCCGATGGTGCGGCAACTTTCCCGCGCCGCCGAGCTCGCATCGCCCGAGGACTCTTACCTCAACGAGGCAAGCGAACCGTTCGCCATTGCCTCGAAGCGCGCCAGGTTGAGCGAATTGGCAACCGCTGCCGCGCTCTGATGAGCATATGCCTCTGTAAGGCGTACTCCATGCCATTCCTGCGAAGTTGCCGATGAAGAACGATTTTGTTGCCTATTTGTCAGCGGAACTAGCTGGCTTGAAGTCCGTTGGGCTCTACAAATCCGAGCGCGTGATCGCTTCGACACAGTCGGCCGAGATCGAACTCGCGGATGGCAGCAAGGTCCTGAATTTCTGCTCCAATAACTATCTCGGCCTAGCCGACAACGCCGAACTGCGCGAGTCGGCCAAGCAGGCACTCGATCGTTATGGTTACGGCATGGCCTCCGTCCGCTTCATCTGCGGCACTCAAGAAGAGCACAAGCAACTCGAGGCGCGCATCTCCTCATTCCTCAACAAGGAGGATGCGATCTTATATTCATCCTGTTTTGACGCGAATGCTGGATTGATCGAGACGCTGCTCAGCGAGCAAGACGCCATTATTTCCGATGCGTTGAACCACGCCTCGATCATTGACGGGGTACGGCTTTCAAAGGCCATGCGCTTCCGGTACGCTAACAATGATATGGAAGCTCTCGAAGAGGAGCTCAACAAGGCCGAAAGCAGCCGCTTTAAGCTGATCGCCACCGACGGCGTTTTTTCCATGGATGGCGTCATCGCCAATCTTGGCGGCGTTTGCGACCTGGCCGAGAAATACGGCGCGATGGTAATGGTCGACGACAGCCATGCCGTCGGGTTCGTCGGCAGGCATGGGCGCGGCACGGCGGAACATTGCGGCGTCGAGGGCAGGGTGGACATCATCACCGGCACGCTCGGCAAGGCGCTCGGCGGCGCTTCGGGCGGCTACACAGCAGGCAAGCGTGAGGTCATCGACTGGCTTCGCCAGCGCTCGCGGCCATACCTATTCTCCAATGCGTTGATGCCTGCGATCGCAGCGGCGTCGCTGAAGGTTTTCGATCTGATCGAACAAGGTGATGCGCTGCGCCAAAAGCTCTTTGCCAATGCCGACCGCTTCCGCTCGAACATGTCGAAGGCGGGGTTCACGCTGGCTGGCGCGGACCATCCAATCATCCCTTTGATTTTGGGCGACGCCAGCCTCGCGCAGCAGATGTCCGATAAGATGCTTCAGCGTGGCATCTATGTAATCGGATTCTCCTTCCCCGTCGTGCCGAAGGGCCAGGCGCGCATCCACACGCAGATGTCCGCCTCACATTCGAGTACGGACGTTGACCGTGCGGTCGAGGCGTTCAAGGAGGTAGGCAGGGAATTGGGAGTCATTCGATATCGGACATGAGGGAATATTCGTCGACGTCTGCGAGGAAATCAGGATAGTCCTTTGCGTGAACCCGGGTCGGTGTCTGCGACTTTGGCGACAAGTCGACTCAACATTTATCCGGTCAAGGGATAGCTATCACGGTCAAGCTCGATGCATCGGCGTCACAGGATGCCGTGGGTCGGCAAAGGTCAGGCGCGTGATATGTTCTATAGTTGTGGCCGTGTTTGGGTTGGAGGTTGTCGGCTGCAACTGCCGAGATACTTGCGGAGGCCATTTCGGGTGACCTGTCTGCCGAGGCACGACAAGTTGCCTAAGCGCGACGGAGGAGTGCGATGCTATCTCCGATGTAGAGACAACGCGTATTGGATCATATAACTGAAGATTGCGCCCGTATCGCCGTGAAGGCACCCGGCGATTTAGCGAGGTACAAAGCGTCTCTGTCGTGATCGGCATCTCATCTATCACGAGGCTATTTGAGCGTTCCGACCAACGACGTCCAATGCGAGTTGGCGGGCGCAGCTCGTGCCGCCGCTGGCCAGCGCAAGGCCTGACCGGTGAGCGCTGCTCACTCATTGAAAAGAGACCAATGCCCATGCCGTGCCGACAAGTGGACGCCTCGAAAGTTCCCCTTCTAGGACTTGTCCGTCTGCGAGCGAAGATGAACTGCCCCGGGCAGCCGGCGGAGACTGAGATATTTCAAACCACGCCGCTTTGTGGGGCTTGCATTTCAGCAGTCGATGCATTTTGGCGCGAACTCTCCTCTTCAGGGTGCTAGCGTTTCCAAATCGCCGCCACCCGATTGGGCTCGTTAGAAACGCAAGCAATACCTTCGCTGGTGGTGTCGACAAGTCCAAAAATAGCGCGCGAATCAACCGCGCCATTAACTCGAAAGGGGAACTGGAACATGATCTCTCGACGCGACCTTATTAAGACCGGCATGGCCGCTGGAGCGGCCATATCGATCCCTTCTCTCCTGCGGGCGCAGACATCGCCGAGCACGGACCAGACGGTCCGCATGGTGATAGACAACCTCAGTGTATTCGACCCGGTCGTTACAACGGCTGACAGTACCTACACCCATGCCTTCGCGGTTTACGATACACTGTTCGGGACCGATTCGCAGTTTGCGCCGCATCCACAGATGGTGGGAAAGTGGGACGTATCTGACGACAGGAAGACCTATACGTTCGAGCTCCGCGATGGTCTCGGCTGGCACGACGGCACCCCTGTTACCGCGACGGACTGTGTCGCCTCGATCCGCCGCTGGGGCCAAGTGGCTCCCGGTGGCCAGTTGCTCATGGCGCGGGTCAGGGATATCTCGAAAAAGGATGACAAGACTTTCGCAATCGCGCTCAAGGAACCGTTGGGGGCTCTGCTCAACATTCTGGCTTTCCAAGGCCCATTCATCATGCGCGAGAAGGACGCGAATCTTTCTCCAGCAGAACAAGTAACCGCGAATATCGGATCGGGACCCTTCAAGTTCAATCACGCTCTTGCCAGGCCGGGCGCGAGCTTCACCTACGACCGCAACGAAAAGTACGTACCACGTACCGAAGCACCTGACGGACTGGCCGGCGGGAAGATCGTAAAGGTCGATCGTGTCATCTGGGACATCGGCTTGTTCGCCGATCAGCAGACGGCCTTGGCGGCCTTGCATTCAGGTGAGATTGATTTCTTGTTGGCGCCCCCGCTCGATCTCTTACCGGTCATCGAGAGCGATCCCAACCTTGAACTGCAAGTTCTGGACAAGGCGGGCAGCGACTATTTGCTTCGCATGAACTGCCTGCAAAAGCCATTCGATAACGTGAAGGCACGCCAAGCGATGCTTCACCTGGTCGATCAGGAGGCCATGATGCGCGCCGCAGTCGGCGACCCAAAATACTTCCGCACCGTCACTTCGATGTTTGGAAATGAAACGCCGATGTCCAATGACGAAAACACGGAATGGTTCAAAAAAGGCGGCGATCCAGAAAAGGCCAAGCAACTCTTCAAGGAGGCGGGATACGACGGCGAGAAAGTCGTCATCCTGCAGCCCACGGACTGGGCGGCGGCAAGCAATGCCTCGCAGCTGCTGGCAGCTGAGTTGCGGAAGATCGGGCTTAATGCCGAGCTTGCTCCGAGCGACTGGGGCGGGGTTGTCGCCCGCCGCGCGAACAAAGGCCCCGTTGAGGACGGCGGCTGGAGCATCTTCATAACGACCGAACCTGAAGCGATTCTCGGCAATGTTATCACCGACGTCACCCTGCCTATGAACGGCGAAAGTGGTTGGTTCGGCTGGCCTAAGAACGACGAATATGAGGCTCTTCGGGTCAAATGGGCAGATCTCGAAACGCTCGAGGAGCGCAAGGTGCTGGCTCGAAAGATGCAGCAAATATGGTGGGACTATGTGCCCTCGGTTCTGTTAGGTCAGAGTGTTGCGCCAAGCGCGCGACGCAAGACGCTCACTGGCCTCATCGGCGTGCCGGCCTGGATCCCATTTTGGAACATGCAGAAGGCTGAGGCCTGATGGCTGTCTACATCCTACGCAGGTCGATCTCTGCCATCGGCGTCATGGCGATGGTCGGGATGTTCGTCTTCCTGCTTCTCAGGCTGGCGCCTGGCGACCCGGCGGCCATGATCGCCGGCAGGTCGGCCACGGCGGAGATGATCGCTGGCATCCGCGAGCAGATGGGACTGAACGATCCCCTGCCGGTTCAATTCATACGTTGGGTGCGGGATTTGATCGGCGGCGATTTCGGCACTTCAATCTTTGCCGGACGACCGGTTCTCGAACTCATCTCGCAGCGGCTTGAACCGACCATTTCCCTGTCGATCCTGACGATGATCGTTTCCGTGACGGTCGGGGTCTCCTTTGGCGTCCTCGCCGCATGGCGAGCTGGCGGTCTTGTTGATCGCATCCTGACGGCATTCGCGACAGTTGGTTTTTCTGTCCCGGTGTTTGTCGTCGGCTTCTTCCTCATATACTTGTTCGCGATCAGGACACATTGGCTGCCCGTCCAAGGATACCAGCCGATCGACCATGGCTTCGGGCCATGGCTTGTGCACTTGATCCTGCCGACCGTGACTTTGAGCGTTCCCTACATTGCTTTCATCGCCCGGATCACGCGCGCGAGCATGCTCGAGGTTCTGTCGGAAGACTATATGCGAACAGCCGCCGCCAAGGGCGCGTCTTCCTATGCTATGCTTTTCCACCATGCTCTGAAGAATGCGGGGGCCCCGATCCTCACCGTCATCGGCTTAAGTTTCGCAGGTCTGATTGGCGGTGTCGTCATCACGGAAACGGTGTTCAACATACCTGGTGTCGGACGTTTGGTGGTCGATGCGATCAACAACCGCGACTATCCTATCATTCAAGGTGTGCTCATCCTGGTTTCGGGTCTTTACGTCCTTATCAATCTCGCGGTCGATCTTTCCTACACCCTGATCGACCCCCGCATCCGGTACTGATTATGACGCTCCTCTCCGCACCAGTTGAATACGTCCCGACGGGTCGCCTGCGAATATCTGACCTTCCCCGTCTGGCAAGGCGGCATCGCCTGGTCGCCATCGGCGGCGGCCTCTTAGCTCTGTTAATCGTTTTAGCCCTCGCTGCCCCGCTTTACGCCGGCGATCCATTAAACATGGATCCATTCAAACGCCTTCAGCCGCCTTCGGCCGAGATGTGGTTCGGTAGTGACAATTTGGGCCGTGACGTATTCGCACGGACGGTGTTCGGCACCCGGATATCCCTTATGGTCGGATTGACGTCGGCGGTGGGCGCGGCCTTGGGCGGCGCTCTGATAGGTGTCCTCGCCGGCTACAACCGGACCTTTGATAATATGGTCATGCGGGTCATGGACGGGCTTATGTCGATCCCGACGATTCTGCTGGCCATCGCTCTTATTTCTCTGACAGGGCCTGGCATCGGTATCCTCATCGTCGCCATCACGATCCCCCAGTTACCAAGCGTTGCACGGCTGGTTCGTTCGGCGGTTCTGAGTGTTCGGGAGCGTCCGTATGTGGAGGCGGCCCTCTGCGGCGGGGCCCGCATGCCGAAAGTGCTGTGGCGGCACATCCTGCCAAGCACCATTCCGCCGCTTATGGTGCAGAGCGCCATAATCTGCGCAGATGCGATTCTGACAGAGGCCGGCCTGAGCTTCCTGGGCGCGGGCGTGCCGCCCGAGATTCCGAGCTGGGGCAACATGATTTCAAGCTCTCGACTGTATCTCGCTATCGCCCCAATGACGGTTTTCGCCCCCGGTATCTGCCTTGCTGTCATGGTCCTTGCCGTTAACCTGCTCGGGGATGGCTTGCGCGACCTGTTCGATCCCCGTTCAAAGCGGAGACGTTGATATGCTCATGCGAGAATCCGCAGGGGATGACGTGCTTCTCGACGTCCGAGACCTGGAGACGCACTTTTACGGCGAAGAAAGTGTCACCCGCGCCCTGGGCGGCATCAGCTTCCAGGTGAAGAAAGGCGAAACGCTCGGCGTGGTCGGCGAATCGGGATGTGGGAAAAGCGTCACCGCCCTCTCCATCCTTCGCCTGTTGCCGAAGCTGACCGCCAGGACCGTCGGCGGCGAGGTCCGCTTTCACGGACGTGACCTCCTTGAACTGTCCGATCGGGAGATGCGACAGATCCGCGGCGACCAGATCGCCATGATCTTCCAGGAGCCAATGACGAGCCTGAACCCGGTCTATACGGTCGGCCGCCAGATTGCCGAGGCGGTGCAGATCCACACCAAGGCTTCGCGGTTCGATGCGATGGCAAAGGCGCAAGAGATGCTCCGTCTTGTCCGCATTGCGGACCCCGAGCGTCGCGTCAACAACTATCCTCACGAAATGTCGGGCGGGATGCGCCAGCGCGCCATGATCGCCATGGCTCTTGCCTGCTCACCAGAACTATTGATCGCCGACGAGCCAACCACTGCGCTTGACGTTACTATCCAGGCGCAGATCCTGCGGCTCATGGTCGATCTGAAAGAGCGTACGGGAACGGCCGTTATGTTCATTACGCATGACCTGGGCGTTATAGCCGAGACATGCCAACGCGTGATTGTTATGTATGCTGGCCGAATCGTCGAGCAAGCGACCGTAACTGATCTGTTTGCGCGTCCGGCGCATCCTTACACTCAGGGCCTCATGCGATCGGTGCCTGACCGGCGGCGCGGCCGACAGCGCCGCCTTCCGGAAATTCCCGGCATTGTCCCAAGTCTTCGCGAGCCCATTGTCGGGTGCAGCTTTGCTCCTCGCTGCCCGTTCGCTATCGACATTTGCCGCGACACGACCCCCCCCTGCGTGATGTCGGGTCGAGCCACGCCGCAGCTTGCTGGCGCGCCGAAGAGGTGATGAGCGCATGAACGGTCCTCTGCTGAAAGTCGAGAATCTGACCAAGCACTACCCGCTTGGCTCGGGAATCTTCAAGAAAAGCATTCCGGTAATCCGGGCGGTGGAGGATGTATCGTTTTCCGTCGAGGCGGGCGAGACGCTTTGCATCGTCGGCGAATCCGGCTGCGGCAAGTCCACCGTGGCGCGGCTCCTGATGCGGCTCGTGGAACCGACGGGCGGGCGCGTGCTGATCGACGGGACCGACATTGCGAGCCTCAAGAAGGACGCGCTTCACGCCTGGCGCCGTCGGATGCAGATGGTTTTTCAGGATCCTTACTCGTCGCTGAACCCCCGTCTCACCGCCGGACAGATCATCACCGAACCCGTCGAGAATTTCGAGCGCCTCAGCCGGAAGCAGCGCACCGCGCTTGCTGCGGACCTTCTCCAGAAGGTCGGAATGTCGCCCGAGATGATGCACAGGCTCCCGTCCGAGTTGTCGGGCGGCCAGCGGCAGCGCCTCGGCATCGCGCGGGCGCTGGCCCTCCAGCCCTCGCTCATCATCGCCGACGAGGCGGTGTCAGCCCTTGACGTATCAGTGCAGGCACAGATCTTGAATCTGCTTCTGGATCTCCAGCAGCAGATGGGCATTGCCTTCGTCTTCATCTCACATGACCTTAGCGTCGTGGAGCATATCGGCCATCGTGTCGCGGTCATGTATTTGGGTCGGATAGTGGAACTCGCACCATGCGAGGCGCTCTTCGCCAAACCGGTCCATCCCTACACGGAGGCGCTGATCGCAGCAGCCCCGGTCCCGGATCCGACGCGGGCTCGGCTGGAGGTGCCCGTGGAAGGCGAGGTGCCAAGCCCGATCAACCCGCCGCGCGGGTGCGCGTTTCACCCGCGCTGCCCGCTCGCGGTGGAGCGTTGCCGCATCGAAGTACCACCTCCGGTGCCGATGCCAGATGGGCGGGTCGTGGCCTGTCATGTGCGTGCTCCGGCTACAGAGAACATCCCGACCCAACCGGCTGTAGCAGACGATCATTCGCCTGCTCATGTGTCTTAGCCTCATCACCCGGTCCTAGGTATGGGAAACGCAATAGCTGCAGTCAAAATGCAAATTCGTGAAAGGTAGGAGATCTTATGGACTCGCATGAAGATGGTCGCCCTCCGATCCAGCAGGATGGTGGCTTTGATACGGTGGGTTCGATTGCCACGAACGTTGCAGACGGCTTCACGATGGCCGCAGTCGGCGACCTTCTCTTCGCTCGGCCCGTAACAAAAGGCTATCATCCCGGCTTGGCTGATGTCCTCAGGATCTTTGATAAGGCTGACGTCGTTTTCGGAAATCTGGAGACCAACATCTTGGATGTTCAGTCTAAAGGAAGTCCCCAGGCTGAGTACGGTGGTGCGTATTGCATCAGCGCCCCAGAGCTGGGACGTGACTTAAAGACGATGGGCTTCAATATGCTCAGTCGCGCGAATAACCACACACTTGACTGGGGCGTCGAAGGGATGCGCGAAACAACCCGGGCGCTTGACGAGAACGGGATCATCCATGCAGGTGCCGGCGAAAACCTGGCACAAGCCGGCGCAGCTCGCTTCTTGGAAACCTCGCGCGGTCGCGTTGCGTTGGTTTCGTTTGCGACGACGTTCTCGCCGATGTCCCGTGGGTGCAATCCCGCCGGCGATGCGCCAGGCAGACCAGGACTCAACGCCCTTCGTTTCACGACGAGCATCGTAGTCCCGCCCGAGATGCTCGAGAGCTTGAGACGGGTGCGCGAAGTGTTACCAGGCTACAATCCCGCCGGACAGGATTCCAGCCGGGTCGTACTGGGCGGGGTGACATACAAAGCGGGCAACAAAGCCGGTTACAGCTTCGAAACAGACCCTCGCGACGTCGCCGGTATTCTGCGAAACGTTCGTCAGGGCAAGCAGTTCTCCGACTTCTGCATCGTCACGAACCACGGACACGAGCCCGGGGAATGGAGCCAGGAGCCGCCTGACTACGAACAATCGTTTGCCCGCAGGCTCATTGATGCCGGAGCAGACGCATACGTCGTACACGGACCGCATCTGTTGCGAGGCATCGAGATCTACAAAGGGCGACCGATTTTTTATAGCTTGGGGAATTTCTTCTGTCAGGATCTCCGGTCGCCGGTAGGCGCTGATATGTTCGAGGCATACGGCAAGGACCCTCAGGTTGATACGGATGCTGAGGTGACCGTAGATGAGGTGGCAAAAGGATATCCGACGGCAGCAGGATTTGTAGGCCCCCAATCCGATGCGGTCTATTATGAGAGCGTTGTCACTATCAGCCGCTTTGAGCAGAACCGGCTTGCTGAATTGAGGCTCTATCCAATCGAACTCCGCCGCTCGAACAGGTTTGCCAACCGGGGAGTGCCGCGTCTTGCTCCCGCAGCTCAGGGAATAGCCATTCTGGAGCGTCTCCAAAAGCTCTCCAAGCCGTTTGGCACCGAGATCGCCATCGAGAACGACGTCGGACTGATTCGACTGCGACCCAGCTCGGCGCAATGACACGGCATGTCATGATGTCTCGGGTGCAGCTAGGCGAATCCCCCGCCCGAGGGCACTAGCCAGGGCCGTTGGGCCGCGAGACTTGGGCTTTGCCCAACCGCTGGTACTTGCAATAGAGGCCTACGACCCGACCAATCAGAACAATTTGTCAGAACACCTGGGCCACGTGGACTACCTGCCATACGTTTTCAACGAACGAGGAGACTATTGATACATGCTCGAATTCAATGGACAGCACTTTCTCGATGGCCGCGCGTCTAATCCCAATGCACTCGGCTGGATGCGCGGTGCGCCGCCCCCCGCGGACAAGCGCATAACTTTCGAGAGCGACGAATTCCTCAACTTTCCGCAGCTGCGCTGGTCGCTGTCGCACATGCGCGAGCTTGTGCCGTCTGTCAACGTGTGGCGTGGGCGGGGTGGCCCTGCGCTGCTCGAACGCAGCGACAAGACCGCGGAAATCGACGCTCTCACCTTTGCCGACGCGAACGGACGCATGCGCCGTTTCGACGAGGCGCTCTACGATACCTACACAGACGGAATCGTGGTTCTGCATCGCGGGCGTATCGTTTATGAGCGATACTTCGGCGCGCTCGAGCGGCACCTACCGCATGCATTGCACTCGGTTACGAAGTCATATGCGGGTACGATCGCCGCGGCGCTCGTGCACGAAGGCGTGCTCGACGACTCCAAAGCGCTCGCGCACTACCTACCGGAGCTGCGCGGCAGCGCATTCGAGGACGCGACGCTGCGCCAGGTAATGGACATGCAGACAGGCCTCGACTACAGCGAGAACTACGCCGATAGGCACGCTAGCTTCTGGGCGCATGCTCGCGCCTGCGGCTGGCGACCTCGGCCTGCTGGGTACAGCGGTCCGCAGACTTTGTTCGACTACTTGTGCACGCTCCGCAAGAAAGGCGTACACGGCGAATTCGTTGACTACAAGACCGTGAATACCGATGTGCTGGCCTGGGTAATGAACCGCGTAACCGGGCACTCCTTCGCACAACTGCTGCATGAACGCCTGTGGGCTCCACTCGGTTGCGAAGAGGACGGATATGTCTTCGTGGATTCCGCGGGCACAGCAATGGCTGGAGCCGGCCTGTCGGCGACCGTGCGCGATTTGGCGCGCTTCGGCGAGCTTATGCGACGCCACGGCGAGTGGAACGGGAAACAGCTGATACCTAGCTCAGTTATAGAGGACGTCCAAAATGGGGACGCCCCGTCCAAATTCGCGTATGAGGAGATGCAGGGCTATGCGTATCGAAGCCAATGGTGGGTGACGCATGATGAACTGGCCGCATTCTTGGGTCGAGGCATGCACGGCCAACTGCTCTACATCGCGCCAAGAGCGGAGATGGTGGTGGCGCGCTTGGCGTCTCATCCCGTAGCGGGCAGCTCCGGAAACATTCCGATTACTCTGCCACAGATGCTAGAACTGGGTCGGGCCCTGTCCGCATAGCGTACGTGGAGCAGCCTGGGATCTGCTTGCACTTTGAGCGGAGACCTACACCGGCCACGTCGCCTCTACGCGCTTGAGGGGGTTCGCCGAGCCAGAATGGATTTGTCAGAAACCGTGATGCACACGTCGGCAACGAACGAGGAGAGACTCGACACGCATGCTCGAATTGGACAGACAGCGCTACCTCGGCGGCCGCGCGTCCGATCCCGATTAACTCGGCGCGGTGCTCCGCCGCCGGCGGACAAGCGCATCACTTTCGAAAAGTCTCGCATTCCTCGATTTTCCGCAGTTGCGCTTGGTCCCTGTCGCATATGCGCGAGCTGGTGCCGACGATCTACGTGAGGCGGGGGCGGGGCGGGCCTACGTTGCTCGATCGCTGCGACCAGACCGCCGACATCGACGCGCTCTCCTTCGCCGACGCGGACGGGCGCGTGCGCCGGTTCGCTCTACGATACCTGCACGGACGGGATCGTTTTACATCGTGGGCGCATCGTCTACGAGCGCTATTTTGGCGCGCTTGAGCCGCACCTGCCGCATGCGTGCTGGTCCGTCACGACGTCATATCGGCCACGCTCGCCGCGGCGCTCATATATGAAAGCGTGCTCGACGAATCCAAGGCGTTTGCGCACTATCTGCCGGAGCTGCGCGGCAGCGCGTTCGAAGAGGCCACGCTGCGCCAGGCCATGGACATGCAGACAGGCCTACACGACAGCGAGGACTATGATGACAAAAGCTCCTTGGCCTACACCGACCACGTGGCCTCTACGCGCTTCAGAGGGATCGCGGCAGTGTGGGCGGCGCCTGCTCGGCGCAGGCGCGCAACCACCTTCTCCGCCTTGTGCGCCACATACAGAAGCTGGCCGTGCATGCCTCTGCCTAGGAAGGCGTTGTGTGATCTACTAACCGCCGGCGCAAGAGCCTGCAGGGCGAAGTGATGCCCGGTCCCGCCGAAAGCTGAGAATTGTCCAACGAGAAGATCGCAAATGAGCTGCCGCGTGCGCAAGGCGGAGGCTGAGGCTGAGACATTTCAAACCACGACGCTTTGTGCTGTCCGTGTTTCAGCAGCTGACGCATTTTGGGGCAAACCCTCCTGCCCAGGTGCTACCCTACGCGTCCTCGAACGTGTTTGTGAAGACGAATGCTTCGCCCGTGGTCGACAAGACGTAATAAGCGCGGATTAACCCGCGCCAGTGGCTCAAAAGGGGAACTGAAAGATGACGATTTCTCGACGCAACCTCTTCAAGGTGGGTGTCGCCGCCGGAGCGGCTTTATCGATCCCTTCTGTCCTGCGGGCGCAGACATCACCGGCTCCCGACCGGACTGTCCGCATGGTGATAGGCCTCGGTGTGTTCGACCCGGTCGTTTCAACGTCTGACACCACCTTCACCCACGCCTTCGCGATTTACGATACGCTGTTCGGGGTCGATTCGACGTTTGCACCGCATCCGCAGATGGTGGGAAAGTGGCGCGTATCCGACGACAGGAAGACCTATACCTTCGAGCTCCGCGATGGTCTCGGATGGCACGACGGCACCCTCGTTACCGCGGCGGACTGTGTCGCCTCAATCCATCGCTGGGGCGAGGTGGCTCCCGGCGGGCAGTTGCTCATAGCTCGGGCCAGGGATATCTCGAAAAAGGATGACAAGACCTTCACAATCGCGCTTAAGGAGCCGATGGGCGCTCTGCTCAGCATCCTGGCTTTCCAAGGCCCATTCATCATGCGCGAGAAGGACGCGAATCTTCCCCCAACGGAGCAGGTAACCGCGAATATCGGATCGGGGCCCTTCAAGTTCAATCACACTCTTGCCAAGCCGGGCGCGAGCTTCACCTACGACCGCAATGAAAAATACGTACCACGTACCGAAGCGCCCGACGGACTGGCCGGCGGGAAGATCGTTAAGGTCGATCGTGTCATCTGGGATAATATAGCCGATCAGCAGACGGCCTTGGCGGCCCTGCAAGCAGGTGAGGTTGATTTTCTCTCGCTGCCGCCAGTTGATCTCTTGCCGGTCATCGAGAGCGATCCCAACCTTGAACTGCAAGTTCTGGACAAGACGGGTCAGGATATGTTCCTGAGCATGAACTGTCTGCAAAAGCCGTTCGACAACGTGAAGGTTCGCCAAGCGATGCTTCACCTGGTCGATCAGGAGGCTGTGATGCGCGCCGCGTTCGGCGACCCAAAATACTTCCGCACTGTCACTTCGATCTTTGGAAACGAAACGCCGATGTCCAATGACGAAAATACGGGATGGTTCAAAAAGGGCGGCGACCCGGAAAAGGCCAAGCAACTCCTCAAGGAGGCGGGATATGCAGGCGAGAAAGTCGTCATTCTCGAAACCACGGATTGGCGGGAGGCCGACAATGCCGCGCAGTTCCTAGCGGTCGAGCTGCGAAAAATCGGGGTCAATGCCGAGCTTGCGCCGAGCGACTGGAGCGCGGCTACCGCCCGCCTCGATAACAAGGGCCCCGTGGAGGACGGAGGCTGGAGCATCTTCATAACTAGCGAACCTGAAGCGATACGCGGCAATGTTATCACGGCCGTGACCCTGACCATGAATGGCGAAAAAGGTTGGGTCGGTTGGCCGCAGAATGACGAATATGAGGCTCTTCGCGCCAAATGGGCAGATGTCGAAACGCTCGAAGAACGGAAGGCAATTGCCCGCAAGATGCAGCGAATATTTTGGGACTATGCTTCCCAGGTTCCGTTAGGTCAACAAATCACGCCAATCGCGCGCCGCAAGACACTCACTGGCCTCATTGGCGTGCCGGCGTGGATCCCTATGTGGAACATGCAGAAGGCTTGAGGCGCAATGGCCGCCTATCTCCTTCGCCGGTCGATTTCGACCATCGCCGTCACGGCGATGGTCGGACTCTCCGTTTTCTGCTTCTCAGTCCGGCGCCCGGCGACCGGCAGCCATGATCGCTGGCGAGTCGGCGACGCCACAGATGACGCCTGGTATTCGCTTGAGGCGCGCCGGCGACCACTAGGTAACCAAAGGTGCGAAGCGGTTCCTTACGTCGGACATGAACGGCGCTCGATTACCGGTTTCGCCTTCGCCGATCTGTCATCCCGAAACGCGTGACCTTTCACGCAGCCGCGTTACAGCCGATTTCCCGAACTGGTCAGACAGCGACACATCCAAAAGGCTGACGAGATCACAAACCACGCCGCTTCGTGCGGTCCGTGTTTCAAAAGCCGATGCATTTTGGCCCAAAACTACCTTCTCCATGCGTCATATCTCCTGAAGGACGTCCACCAGCATCACCACCGAGGAATGACGATCATGACCAGGGCACCCACCGATTTTGACAAGCGCGTCGACGCATTGTTCAGCGAGTTCAGCGGGCCGGAAATGCCTGGCGCTGTCGTCGCGGTGACCGAGAACGGTCGCGAGATTTTCGCCAAGGCCTATGGTTTGGCGAACATCAACTACGACGTCCCGATGGGGCGCAAGACCATCATCCGCATCGGTTCGCAGAGCAAGCAGTTCGCTGTGTTGCTGATCCTGATGCTGGAGGCAGAAGGCAAGCTCACTCTGGATGACGAGGTGCAGAAGCACCTGCCCTATGTGCCCCGGCTCGAGTACCCGGTCACCCTCAGGCATCTGGCCTCCAACACCAGTGGCTACCGGGACCATTTGGATGGCATGATCGTTAGCGGTCTATCAATCTTCGCGCCGTCCGACCGCCAGACCGTCCGTGATGTGATCGCCAAGCAGGACGCGCTCAACTTCAAGCCCGGCAGCGCGATGATCTATTCGAACGCCGGCTTCTTCATGCTGTCTGACATCATAGAGCAGATCGAGGGTGCGCCCTTCAACGAGGTCCTGCACAAGCGCATCACCAGCCCGCTCGGCATGAACGACACCTCGCTCGTGTTGCGCGACGGCATGGCGATAAAGCGCCTGGCCGCCCACTATACGAAACGCGCTGACGGTTGGATCCAACTGGGCTGGGGGCTGGAATTCGGCGGCGAAGGTGGCATGGTTTCGACGCTCAACGACATGGTGGTCTGGCAGCAGAACCTGATCGACGCTAAAGTCGGAAAGACGGAAATGTATCGGCGCATGGCGACGCCTTGTGTCTTCGACAATGGCGCGAACGGCTTCTACGGGCTTGGTTTGGTGACGGACGTCTATCGCGGCCGCCGCGCGGTCGGCCACGGCGGCTCCGTTGCTGGCGGCAATTCGCAATCAATGCGCTTCATCGACGGCGGGCTCGGTATTGTTATCATTGCCAACAACGACCAAGTCGCCGCCTTCGCGGTTGCTCGCCGTATCGCCGACATCTATTTCGGCGACGCCGCACCAGCGCCGATCGAACTTGCTCCCGGCCGCTACCGGCAGGAAGGCGGCCCCGATGTGTTCGAGATCGTCGCGAAGGATGGCGTGCCGACCTTCCTCGATTCCGGTGGTGTGTGCGGGTTCGATTTCGGCCATCCAGGTGGCGCCAAGCCCGAGCGCGGGATCACCGACCTGGTTCTTAGCCCCCGGCCGGACGGCAAAGTCGACGGCATCTTCTGCGGCACACCGAGGCTCTACGCACCCTTGGGCCCGGACGCCAGGGCAGCCGCACCTCTCGCCGGTCGCTACGCCAACAAGGCGCAAGGCCTAGAGGTCGAGATCGATGGCGATGCGCAGCGTGGCATGTTCCGCCTGCGCTCCGATCTCGGCTCAATGAACGCGCCCATCATCACCGCGGCCAGCGATCTCTGGTTCCTGCTCCAGCCCGGCACCAACATGCGTCACGATCCGCACTGGAGGGCGACGCTGAGCGTCACCGCCGACGGTTTCGAGATAAACTCGGACCGCGTCAAGAAATGGCGCTTCACGCGAGCCTGAGCAACATCAAAAAGGTATCCAATGTCTTCCTGAAGAGCCTTTTCCCAAGGAATTGAGACGCTGACAGGTGAGTATCTCCGCTAGATTGCTTTCTCGGCGCGGCTTCCCGGCAGGTGCGCCTGCGTTTGCGGCAGCGACCGCTGGCAGCCAGCCCGATGTCGCCCTCGCGCAGTAGGGCGGGAAGGCTGCGCGTTACCGCTCCGAGCAACTGGCACACCTGATCTATCAGCCTCTGGCTCGCTTGAGCGTGAGGTGGCGCAGCCGGGAGAAGGCTGCGAGGCCTGCAACCAAACGCTCGCCTTGAAGTTAAAGTCCCGTCGATCATCCGCACGCCACCTCGCACCCGGCCTCCTTACTGAGCGCATTCTTCCGGGCCGCTCGACCACACTGAAGCGATCGACCCAAACGGTCATCGACCAGAAGCGGCGATCTGGCTTCCTTCGATAGGTCCCAAGTGCGTCTCGACAGCTGGCGACATTTCAAACTGCACCGCATTGTGTCATGCACATTTCAGCAGGCGGTGCAGTTTGGCGCGAAGCTCACCTCAAAAAGGGCTTCATTGTCGCAGTTCCTTTCCCACCGCAACCTGCGGAAAAGAACATTGAAGCGGGTCGGAGGAATGCGTCCGAAAAGGGCTATGCAATATGAGAAGTATTGAAAAGTTCGAAGTGTTGCAGCGCGAAGCAACCGAGTGGCGCCGCTACCTCCATGAAAATCCAGAGCTCGACTATCGGTTACACAACACAGCAAGGTTTGTGACCGAAAAACTGGCCTCGTTTGGCATCAATCACATCGAAACGGGGATTGCTGAGACCGGTATCGTCGCATTAATCCAAGGCGAAGGTGGAGACGGGCCGACCATCGGATTAAGGGCGGACATGGACGCCCTGCCAATCGTTGAGGCCTCAGACAAACCCTGGTCGTCGAAAATACCCGGCAGAATGCATGCATGCGGCCACGACGGGCACACGGCCATGCTGCTAGGTGCCGCGAAGTATCTTGCGAGTACGCGCAAATTCAAGGGCTCTGTTGCCTTAATCTTTCAGCCGGCAGAAGAGATAGAATTGCCATCGGGCGGCCTAAAGATGGTCCAGGAAGGAATCATGGATCGTTTCAACATCTCCCAGGTCTTCGGCATGCACAACAATCCGGGTATGGAGATCGGCACGTTCGGCATTTGCGATGGCCCGATTATGGGGTCGCAGGACGATTTCGATATTGTCGTAAAGGGCAAAGGCGGCCATGCGGCCTCGCCGCATCGGACTGTGGATCCCGTGGTCATTGCCGCACAGATCATCGTTGGATTGCAAAGCTTGGTCTCGCGCAAAACCGATCCTAGGGAGTCGCTCGTGATCTCCGTTACGAAGTTGAAGGCCGCAGAGGCCTATAACGTCATTCCCGATCACGTCGAAATCGCCGGAACTGTCAGGACGCTCGCATCCGACCTGCGAAACTTCGCCGAACGAGACATCTTGGCATCGGCCCAGGGGATTGCGCGCGGGTTCGGCGCGGACGTGGAGTTCAACTACCGTCGATCCGTTCCGGTTACCTTCAACCATACCGAGGAAACCAATTTGTCGATCACGGCGGCACGCAACCTCGTGGGCCCCGCCTCAGTAGACGACAAGATTGGAATCAGTATGGGGGCGGAGGACTTCGCCTATATGCTTGAGGCCCGGCCTGGCGCCATGATTTTCCTTGGCAATGGGTCATCCCCGCCCCTGCACAATCCAGCGTACGATTTTAACGACGAAGCCTTGTCCTATGGCATCCGCTACTGGGTCCGCTTAGTCGAGACAGTGTTGCCCGTTTGAGTTGGAACTCGACAGAACTGGGTGGTCGACATCTCAACGGGTTGCGCGCAACGGAGGTACTAAGAAGAAAGCCATGGCCGCTCACGACTTTGCTCCCATGACGATCATCTCTCACGCACCGTTGTCGCAAATCGAATATCAACAGCGGATCAGACGAGTGCGGCATTTAACGAGGGAAACATGCTCTCTTCGAACGAATCCGTGATCATTGACAAGCCAGGCAAAAGAACGCGGATCGTCTCATGCAACCATCCTCGAATTCTGAGGTTTGCACCAAATGGGTCAGTTGCTGAAATGCGGATCATGCAAACCCGCGCGTTCTAAAATGTTGCAAGCTTAGACCACTTCGCACCGATTTAAAACCGGAATGGGCGCGCATTCGATCATCCAGCGACCGAGGAGTGCGTGGTTTGTTTCAGTTTTCGGGAGAAATTGCAATAGACATTGCGCAAATTCGTGCGAATGTTAAAGTCCTTGAGCGATTATTGAGTCTTCGACATGGCGGCATTGCACGGTGGACGACCTAGACCGAAGGATCCTTACTGCGCTGCAGAAGAACAACCGGCTCTCCTTTGCCGAACTCGCGGAGCTTGTCGGTTCTTCGGCCGCCTCGTGCATGCGTCGAGTGAACAAGTTGCGTGTGGATGGCGTAATCGTCGCGGATATCTCGCTCGTGGATCCGAAGGCTCTTGGCAAATCGCTTGCCGTTGTGGTGACCGTAGAGCTTGATCGTGAACGTCTGGACCTTGTCGACGATTTTAAGCGCGCGATGCGGGCGGCCAAGGAGGTTAGCCAGTGCTATATGGTCACGGGCGACGCCGATTTTGTCCTGATCGTGGCTGTTGAGGACGTCGAGGCCTTTGACGTCTTCGTCAAAACGAAGCTCTATACCAATCCTAATGTCCGAAAATTTAAGAGCATGATCGCGCTTGATCGTGTCAAGTTCGAGCCGCGGGTTTTGGTGTAACCTTGGGCGGATTGCGCTGAAGCCTTCACTCCGGGCTGCCTTTTGAAACCGCCATTGCGCATCCACCATCAGATTGGGCTTTTTCGCGTGGAGAAACGTGCGATCTACGGACGCAGTGGATCCTGCGTCGGGACGGTGTGGTTGCCAGACTGCTCGACGCGGGCAAAGCAACCGTCCCGGGGGTAAGGAAGGAGAAAGAATGACGCTCGCTATGACGCAGCTCTTAGGTGCTCTTCCAACTGTGGACGAGCATCACGTCGATCGACGTCAGTATCCGCGCGGGGTTGCTTTCATGGATGGGCAATACCTGCCCATGTCCGAGGCCAAGGTCTCCGTGCTCGATTGGGGTTTCCTGCACTCGGATGCCACCTACGACACGGTGCACGTCTGGAAGGGCAGGTTCTTCCGGCTGGACTTGCATCTCGACCGCTTCTTTGGGGGCGTGGAACGGCTGCGAATGAAGCTTCCCTATGATCGCGAAAAGATAGCCTCGATCCTCAACAATTGTGTCGCTCTGTCGGGGCACCAGTCGGCGTATGTGGAGATGATCTGCACGCGCGGCACATCGCCGACATTCAGTCGCGATCCCCGCCAAGCGGAGAACCGCTTCATGGCGTTTGCTGTGCCTTTTGGCTCGGTCGCCAACAAGGAACAGCTGGAAAGAGGCTTGCACGTCGCGATCAGCGAGACCGTCCGCATTCCGCCTAAGTCGGTCGATCCAGCGATCAAGAACTATCATTGGCTCGATCTCGTGAAGGGGCTTTTTGACGCCTATGACATGGGGGCTGAGACAGCGCTGATCGTCGATACGAACGGGCACATTGCGGAGGGCCCCGGCTTCAATGTGTTCGTTGTTAAGGACGGCTCCCTGAGGACGCCTGCTTTTGGCGTGTTGCCGGGGATCACGCGCCGAACCGTGTTCGATCTTTGCGCCGAGATCGGCCTCTCTGCCACGGCTGCCGATATCAGTCGCGCCGAGATCAAAGACGCTGACGAGGTGTTCATCACCTCGACTGCCGGCGGCATTATGCCCGTGACCCGCATCGGCGACGCCTCGGTCTCTAATGGACACGTCGGACCCGTCACCAGACGGCTCATGGACCTCTACTGGCAAAAGCACGATGATCCGCAATGGACGACTGCTGTCACCTACCCGTGATTGGAAACGAGCCATGTGCGAGCAATTTGCTAAGCGGTTAGTCCAATTCAGTTGGCCCGGTGACCACAATCGAATTGGTAGGCAACCGCGAGAACAAAAAGCGTTTCGACCCGTCGCTCAAAGTGGGGTGGCCCACCTCGAGAGTTGGCCGAATTGTGGTCTGGTGGTTCGCGCAATGCCGACCAGCGATATCTTTGGACAGCGCTGTGCGCTGACGGCCGGAAGATCTTCCGGCTTCGCTGTGCTGGTCGCTACGGCTCCAAATTCGCATCGCCTAATTCTGCCGAGCGGGGCTGTATCGGAAGATTTGCACCTAGACCAATTTAGTTCGCCCGGGCGAGTCAGATGACTTTTGACTTTGAGTTAGCTCGAAGAGCGGCGCGAGAAAAACCACGCCTTTGTCCGGAATTTTCAGATCGAACGGGTATCTGGTTGCCGAATATGATCGAGCGGCTGTTTCTTGTTGTCGTCCGTCGAAGGATTGAGGGCGGCTTGGATCTAAAAGATCGAGAATCAAAGGATTAGCCCGATAGATAAAAATTCACACAAGCGGAGCAGGCGATGTCGGACGCCGCGAGCTATGACCCTTTCGAAGCCATCTGGCGAGCCGGCTGTGGCTGGCGAAACAGCCACGACGCAGGGCTGATCGGCCATGGCGTCGGACACGGGCCTGTAGCATTCATTAATTGTGCGAAGGCCATTGGTGATTCTGAACGGCCAGAACGATCTAGATTCCAGATGGACCTCGGCAATATTCCATATTTGACCCGCCGCGGCCGTAGCGATGAAACTGGCCCAAGCGAGTTCAGCAGTTTCGATATCGAAACCGCGCTCGTATGGCCAGAATTGATTCAAGTGGAGCCCTCGATGTCCGACGCCAAGAGCTATGAGCTCTTCATTAACGGCAAATGGCGAGCCGGTGGTAGCCGAGCCTCTTTGCCGGTGATCAACCCGGCGACGGAGAAGGTATTTGCCTCAGTGGCCTCGGCTACGGTTTCGGACTTGGATGAAGCTCTTGCTTCGGCAGAACGCGGCCGCAAGGCGTGGTCCTCACGATCCGCCAAAGAGCGTGGCGAGATCCTCGTCTCTGCCGCCAGCATTCTGGCAGAGAAAGCTGGCGTCGCAGCCAGGGACCTGTCGTCCGAACAGGGAAAGACGATTGCCGAGGCGGCAGGGGAATACGCGCGCGCGGTCGAAACGCTGGAATGGAATGGCCGACATGCCGATGAGTTGTCGGTCCCGATTCCGTTGGGCTCGAACAGGATGATAGTCCCGGAGCCGCTCGGTGTCGTCGCTGCCTTTACGCCGTGGAACTATCCGGCCGTTCTTATCGCCCGCAAGCTCGCCCCCGCGCTGGCGGCAGGCTGCCCGGTGATCCTCAAAGGGGCCGAAGAGACGCCAAGCGTGGCTGTCCATATCGTGGAATCTTTGCGTCAAGCAGGGATACCGGAAGGCGTGGTCAACCTGGTCTTCGGTGTTCCTGTGCATATATCGCGGCATCTGCTCAGTTCGCCAATTGTGAAAGTCTTGACGTTCACGGGGTCAACTGCTGTTGGAAAACAGCTGGCCACGCTCGCCGCGAATAATTTGCAGCGCTGCATCCTCGAACTCGGTGGACATTCCCCGGTTATTGTGTGCGAAGATGCGGACCTGGCAAAGGCGATACCGGCTATTTCGGAATACAAATTCGAGTGCGCGGGCCAGAGCTGTAATGCGCCCAGCAGGATTCTTGTCGCCCGATCCCGCTATGAGGAATTCCTGGTCCGGATGACGGAGGCGGTCCGAAAAATCAGGATCGGTCCACCGGATGACCCTGCAACGCAAATGGGGCCAATGGCAAACGCGCGGCGAATCGAGGCCATGCAACGCCTGACCAAAGATGCGGTAGAGGGCGGCGCCCGCATCGAGACCGGTGGCACCCCCCTTGACCGACCGGGGTTTTACTGGCCGCCAACCATCCTGACGGGCGTACCGAAGCAAGCGAGAGTGCTTCATGAAGAGCCGTTCGGACCGATTCTCACCGTGGCGCCTTTCGATACGATCGAAGAGGCGATCGAGGAAGCCAACGCCACCGAGTACGGGCTGGCCGCCTACTTGTTCACTGGCGTTGCCGATACGCAAGAGAAGCTTATCAATGGTCTTTCTGCGGGCGCTGTTAGTGTGAATTACCTGAAAGGGGTTTCCGCTGATGCCCCTTATGGAGGAGTCAAGCAAAGCGGCTATGGATATGAAGGCGGCGAGCAGGGGGTGCGAAGCTTCCAAATCCTTAAAATGGTGAATGGCCTCGGTTCATTTGGATAAAATCCGGTGGGAAATAGAACACGGACCATCGCGGGCAAGGACATCACAAGAAGCGTCGCCGACGCCCTTCAGTACATCTCATACTACCACCCTCCAGATTATATCCGGTCTCTTTCTCACGCATACACGCGAGAACGGAGCCCGTCGGCGAAGAACGCCATAGGTCAGATTCTGCTGAACTCCCGCATGGCGGCCTTTGGGCGGCGCCCGATCTGTCAGGACACCGGACTTGTGGTGGTCTTCGCAAAGGTCGGCATGGATGCCCGCATCAAGTCAACCGCCAGTTTCGCTGATCTTGTGAATGAGGGCGTACGCCAAGCCTATCTCGATCCGGACAATCCCCTTCGGGCATCGATCGTTGCGGATCCGCTCGCCACACGGATCAACACCCGTGACAACACACCGGCAGTTGTCCATGTCGACCTGGTGCAAGGTAACCAGATTGAGATCACCATCGCCGCGAAAGGCGGCGGGTCGGAGAACAAGGCACGTTTTACCACCCTCAATCCCAGCGCCTCCGTTTCCGACTGGGTGGTCAATACCGTTTCGACCCTTGGCAGCGGGTGGTGTCCACCTGGACTGATCTCTGTCGGCATCGGTGGTAGCGCTGAAAAGGCGATGCTGCTGGCCAAGGAGGCCATGAATGAGCCCATCGATATGGCGGAACTGATCGCAATGGGGGCGTCAAGCGCAGAGGAGGGGCTGCGGATTGAGCTTTATGAGCGGATCAACGCGCTTGGTATCGGCGCCCAAGGCCTTGGTGGTCTAACGACAGTCGTTGACGTCAAGGTTGCGACCTATCCTACTCATGCGGCGTCCAAGCCTGTGGCGCTCATCCCGCAATGCGCCGCCAACCGGCACCTGAAGTTTACTTTGGACGGCTCTGGACCCATCACCCTCCAGCCGCCCGATTTGCGCGAATGGCCCGACATCGGAGCCGACGAATTGAACCCAGCCGGCGTCCGGCGGGTCAATTTAGATACGCTGACGAAGGAAGAGACGGCATCGTGGCGCTGCGGTGAAACGCTCCTGCTGTCTGGAAAGATACTGACGGGCCGTGACGCTGCCCACCAACGAATGATCGAGCTGCTCGTTGCCGGTAAACCGCTTCCGGTCAACCTGCGGGGAGGCGTGATTTACTACGTCGGCCCCGTCCGGGCAGTGAGGAATGAGGTTGTTGGACCCGCTGGTCCAACAACCTCCAGCCGCTTGGACGATTTTACGGACAAGGTGCTCGCCGAAACCGGCCTTTTCGCGATGGTGGGCAAAGCGGAGAGGGGACCGGCGGCCATCGCGTCGATTGTAAGACACAAAACGCCATACCTTGCTGCAGTGGGTGGCGCTGCGTACCTGATTTCAAAATCGATCAAGGCGGCGCGGATCGTTGCCTTTGAAGACCTGGGCATGGAAGCCATCTATGAATTCGAGGTGCAGGACATGCCTGTCATCATGGCTGTCGATGTTGAGGGAAACTCCATTCACAATTCCGGGCCTCTTGAATGGCGGAAGCGTATGGCGGCAGACAGCATCGCACGCAACATCGGCGTTTGAGTCTTTCCGTTGGGCGATTTCGGCCAGACTCCCGCGCCAAATTGTCGGGCAAGCCGTAAGACGAGCGGCATTTGCGGTGCCATGCGCCTCGGCGAGCCGGACGAGCAAGGCCTTCAATTCACTCCAATAGCTGAATGTGCCAGTGAATACTGCACTGAATATGCCATACACGCGATCGAGGCTCGAATGCCGTCGCGGCGTCTATCAAGTACGGCAGCGGAGTTCAGTAAATGGGTTATCTATTTTATCAGGAGGTCTCCGCCGCGGCCGGCTATCCTCTCCAGCTGCATCATTGCCCCGTTAGGCGTCGGGGCGATAGCCAAACTACTTCTGCAGCTTTTCTCAGCGGATCGCTCTCCCTCAGCTGATTTTCGTACCCCATTCTGGCACATCTCGGGCCGAGAAACAGATGCCTTCCACTACTACATTCGGTCGTTTCAATTGATGATAGAATTGATCGGCACACAACGCGATGTCGATCGCTGCTTGAGAGCATAGGTTATGAAGTCGAAACCCGATCCCGTGCAACTCGACAGTTGGGACGTCCGGATTCTCTCCGAAATTCAGGCAGACGGTCGGATTTCAAAAAGTGAGCTTGCAAAACGAGTTCATCTTTCGGCATCGGCCTGTTCGGAGCGGCTCCGAGCACTCAAGGCCGCAGGGATTATTGAGGGATTCTATGCGCGACTGAGTCCTGCCCTCATTGGCGGCATGATCTTTGTGATGGTAGAGGTCGTGCTGGATCGTCATCGTCTTGAGGACCAACGACACTTCGAAACTGCAATCCAAGAGATTCCGGAAATCCTGGACTGCTGGGCAATTGGGGGGCGCGTCGATTATCTGATGCGGGTCGCATCTCGTTCTATGGCCGCCTATCAGGATTTCATGGAGGGACTGCTGCAGGCAGGCTTAGGGATTGATCAATACTATAGCCTTGTCGTTACGAAACCAGTGAAGTCCAATTCACCGATACCCTTGTCCGCCCTGAGGCAACGGTAAAACCGAAAAGCTTAAGTTTCAACGGCGTTTGGCACGGATCCCGTAGATTCGTCGGCAAAAAGCACCCATTCCGACGAAACTCAAGGGACATTTGCGGTATACTAATTCCTGGAAAAAGGTGGCCGAGCGCTATCCGCCAGTTGATGGCGAGGAAGGACGATGCGCTTGAGCAATCTGGAACCGATCAATTCCAGGAGACGGATCGAAGCAGCCATCGGACGCACTTGGCCAGCACGGTTGCGGCGAGAAGCCAAACCGGATCGTGCCTGGTGGAGGAGGCGTCCATATCTGAGATGCGAAGTGCCGAAAAGTGCATCTACAGCTATCTCAAGGGGGGAACCTTCGCCCTGGATTGGCGATCGGGGGCGATTGAGCTTAGTCGCGGTCAGCGCATCCGTGTAGGGGGCGAAATCTACAGCGAGGAATTGGCAAGCCGACGGGTAGCGGGAGTGCAAGCTGGCCCGCTCGGCCTTGGCGAGCAAACCGGCCCTCGACGCCTGCGGATATTCGGAGATCGCTCCATCTCCTTTCTACGTCGTAAGTTCGTTGCTGTTCGAGATTAGGAGATTGTCTGTCCTGTTTGACATTGCTGGTCTCCGCAGCCTTCTGAGCGAGGAGCATCGCTGAGCCGCGGTCGCGTAGGTGGGTGACAAGGCCGGTCACGCCCGCCAGCCGAGTGGTCTTCGAGAAGGGTGGAGGTTGCGCTACCGGCTGGAGAGAATGGTGCCAGTTTTCACAAGACAAGGGGTCGCTTAATCGAATGGGCGTCTAGTTCATAGATTGCGAACAGATCATGGGGGATTTGAATAGTGCTACTGACCGAGGCAGAGCTGAAAAAAGTTGCGAATGCCAGTCGAGGACATAGAGCCGCATCGATCGTTCTAAAGGAAGAGATGGCCGCAGCTACAGCCAGATCGTCATTCGACGTTTTTCTGTCACATTCGTTCAAGGACGCAGAGATCGTTCTCGGTGTGAAGCGAATTTTTGAGGAGCTTGGGTTCACTGCTTATGTAGATTGGATCGAAGATTCACAATTGGACCGCACAAAGGTCTCCTCTGCCACTGCCGAGTTGCTGCGGACCCGTATGAGGCAGTCAAAGACGCTAATCTATGTGCATTCAAACAATTCTCCAGGATCCAGATAGATGCCTTGGGAGCTTGGCTTTTTCGATGGCTTTCGGACCGCGGTAGCAGTTCTCCCCGTGGCAAAAAATTCTTCGGAAACATTCTGTGGGCAAGAATTTTTGGGCCTATACCCGTACATCGATGGGACCGGACCTGCAATCCTGTTTATAAACAGAGGGACCGCGTCTAGCTCAAGACTAGGCTCTGTAAGCTCGACTGCAAACGTTACGTTTGCCAAATCATGGCTTAAAGAATTTGCTGGCACAAATAGAGGTGCTCTGAAGTGAAATATCCTGGACTTTATAATAGCGCCGACATGGCGTCTAACGAGCAGCAGGCGACATTTCTTAGCCTGATCCGGGCAGAGTACGTTATTCTTTTTTCGGCCTCTGTTCTCTCTTTGGATTTGTGGCCATCAAAGGCCTATTTCGGTGTGTATGCTGCGGTGTTTCTTTGCTCAATGGGAATCCTCATTTTCCGGTCGGTCACAAAGCCCGAGCAGGTCTGGTATCAAGCTAGAGCTTTGGCAGAGTCAGTAAAGACATTGACCTGGCGCTTTGCGATGCGAGCACAGCCGTTCGATGACACGCGTGCGGCCGACGCTAGAGCTGATTTTCGCAAGCTCATGGAAGGTATCCTTGATAGCAATCGAAGGGACTCCCCGCTAAAAGAGCGAAAAGAGCTATATCTGCAGACACGAATTTGCGAGCAACGTAAGTGGTACGAGAAGAAAGCGCGCTCGAACAGAGATCCGCAAAAATTTGGATGGGCCTTGGTGTGATTGCTTACGCTCTGGGGTTCTCGTTCATCGTGGTACGCATCGCTGACCCAGCGATACCAGGCTGGCCGCCAGCTCACGAGATCGGATTGACTGCCGACCTTATTACGGACGCCATCTCGGATGAGGCATTCTCCGCGGCGGTGAACGAAGCCGAACTGGCTTTCTCAAGGGAGCACACCCAGTGGGTTGCTCGTCAAAACAACTAAGAGACAACAATGGCATACAGCGATCCGATCTATGTAATATTTGACGGCGATGAAGACGCTTGGGCATACCGCTTTATGAAAGGGTGGAATGCCAGCGAGAATGTGAGTTTTGAATTCGCGAACGCTCACGATCTGGACAATATGACGAGCCGAGCACAGGACGAAGATTATGTTAAACGCAATCTTCGCAACAGAATGAATGGATCGAGCCAGGTACTTGTCCTGATCGGTGAGAAAACGAAAAACCTTTTTCGCTTCGTGCGCTGGGAAATGGAATTGGCCCTTGATCTAGGTCTGCCGATAATCGCAGCAAACCTTAACGGCTCGCGACAACTAGATGCGAGCTGTCCGCCCATCATCAGGGACAAATGTGTTGTGCCACGTGCCGTTCAAGATGAAGGCTATCAAGCACGCGCTTGCCCATTGGCCTAACGAGTTTCATCGGCTTTCAAACGCTCAGCGTGCCAATGGCGCCAGGAGCTATGGCGAAACCACGTATCGGAATCTCGGGTTATAATAACCCACCTAAAGTACTTAGCCGCAGGACATCCTCGCCATCCACTGGCGGCGACTAACCTTGCAGCGTTCACCGGCGCGTTCCGAGCTTGCCGAGCCGCTGATAATCCGTGGAGACGTCCCATTTGCTGAGTTTGGCTGAAGGGTGCAGGTCATGAGCGCAACCATTAGGAGGAGCCCTGCTCGAAGCATGAGATCGAGTGATCACGTCGGGCGAGGGGCGCTGGTTTCGAGAGGAAAAGGAGCGGCTGCTCGACGTTTGAGGCTTGAGCCAGCGTTTCAAGACTGCACGATTGGCCAGCATTGATGGAGGCAGCTTTTCAGGCGGCGCAAAGAGTTCTGTCGGTTCGCCCGCGTCCCGCGAGCCGCAGCTCGGCTCGCCCTGCGCAGCAACCACGAATTTGCGATCGCAAGAAGGGCAACACACTGACGACAGAACTTGGCGGCGCTGGTCGGCTGCGAATCAAGATGTCGATGGCGAGGCGCTCTCGCCGCGCGTCTTTGCCGGGCCGAACCTGCTGGCTGTTCCTTTGAGAAGTCTGCCGAGCACCAGCCGCTGCACCGCCAAAGCGATCGCTATGCGCGAGGGCACGACCTCAGCCTCTCAGCGCTGGCCAACCAGGTTGGGGCCTGTGCCGCGGCACGGAACCCGCCGCCTGCTGATCGAGGCGAATGTGATTTTCCCCTGATCACCTGCGTTACCACCCTGGGGAAGGGCAAGACCGATCCGGACCATCAGAATGTAAGGGATGACCGGCGTTCGGCGGAACATGGCCGGCGGCGCTCTATCGTGCCTCGCGCTGGGCTATGCCAAAGGCTCCGCGCCAGCGCCCGTCGCTCACCCGCCCAGCAGGGCACAACCCACGCCGGAAACGAACTCAAAACTGGATAGAAACTGGGGGCAACGTCACCCGCTAATCGGGCACTATGCTGGGCGCATACGTGTCGTAAGCTGTTCGTGTTTGCAGTACGCGCCCTGACGTCGCAAAATCAGTGAGATCCAATTCAACGCTCCTGCGAAGGTGGCGCCTTAGTTTTCACGGCAATTCGGGCCGATCCCGCGAATTCCGCGGCGAATAACCTGCATTCCCGAGAAACTCGAGAGACGTTTCCGGTATGCTATTTGCTAAACAGGTGGCTGGCCGAGTGCCCTCCGCCAATCTATCGCGAGGAGAGGGACGATGCGCTCGAGCAATCTGGGAACCGAGCAACTCCAGGAGAAGGATCGAAGCTTCGTCTTTCATCCGTCTACACATTTGGCCAAGCACAGTCGCGGAGAGACGCCAAACCGGATCATGGCCGGAGCGGACGGCGTCTATATCTGGGACACCGAAGGCCGACGGAGCCTCGACGGTTTCGGAGGGCTCTACTGCGTCAACATGGGATACGGGTGCACGGAGATCGCCGAGGCCATTGCCAGGCAAGCACGCGAATTGCCGTTCGCGCACGTCTATGCCAGCCAAGGTACGGAGCCGGTCGCCCTGTTGGCAGAGGCCGTGGTCGAGTATTTCGGTCAGAACATGCGAAGGGTCTATTTCGGCCTCTCCGGTTCCGATGCTAACGAAACCAACATCAAGCTGGTCTGGTACTATAATAACATTCTTGGCCGGCCCGAAAAGAAAAAGATCATCTCGCGAAATCGCGGCTATCACGGGTCTGGATTGGTCACGGGTAGCCTAACTGGCCTTCCCTTCTTTCACAATTTCTTCGACCTGCCTCTGGATTTGGTGCGCCATACAACCACGCCGCACTATTACCGCCAGGCGCGTATCGAGGAGAGCGAGGAAGCGTTCTCCCGGCGCTGTGCCGATGAGCTTGAAGCCTTGATCCTGGCCGAAGGACCGGAAACGGTTGCAGCTTTTATCGGAGAGCCGGTACTTGGGACAGGAGGTATTGTGCCGCCCCCCAAAGGGTACTGGACGTCCATTCAAGCGGTGCTCGACAAATACGATATCCTTTTAATCGCCGATGAAGTGGTCTGCGGCTTCGCGCGAACCGGCGAGAAGTTCGGTTCCCACCTGTATAACATGCGTCCGGATTTCGTGACCATCGCAAAGGGTTTGAGTTCCGCCTACCTCCCCATCTCCGGGTCAATCATTGGCGACCGTGTCTGGTCGGTTTTGGAACAAGGAACTGAGAAGCACGGCGCACTCGGCCACGGCTGGACATATTCGGGGCACACGCTTTGTGCCGCAGCCGCGCTCGCCAATATTCGACTGCTTAAAGAAAAAATATTTTGGAGCATGTCCGCGATGTTGGACCGTATTGGCAAGACCGGATGAAGGCCGAGCTGGCGGGGCATCCCATCGTTGGTGAAGTTCGCGGAGTGGGTATCCTGTCGGCCGTAGAGATGATGCGGGACCCAAAACAAAGGATACCATTCGAACCCGACCTTCAGGTCGGGGTGCGCACTGCAGCTGCTCTGTTTGAGAATGGTGTCATCGGACGGGCCATGCCGCATGGCGACATCCTCGGTTATGCACCCCCCTGATCATTACCCGAAAAGAGATCGACATCATTGTCGACGCGACGGTAAAGTCGGTCGATACCACCTATCGCGCGCTGAAGGCCGAGGGTGCCGTATGATTTTGCGATCGCGAAGGAGCGAGTCCGGAGGCAGGCATGTCCCTGCGCGCTACTGCGCCGAGCAGACCCAAAACTGTTGAATTCCAGATATCTGATCTTGAGCATGCTCCGGACTATTTCAGTCACGAACCGAATCAGTTCTGCCGCCGCTGTCCTGTTGCCCAACGACCAGGACCTCTGTGCGGCGCGCCCTGCGGGTGTACCTCCCCGCCGGCAGGGCGCCCTTTTTGACCCACGTAATCAGAATCATTATGGCCCGTCCGGAATCGAGGGTCTGGTAAAGGTCATCTGCACGTTCCGATGCAGATTGAGCTTAGACTCGCCCTTTACATCATTGCAGCGGGCCACGGTCGCCGGTTCCAAAGGCGGCAACGCCGAAGATATCTTCCTTCACATCACAAAGAGCAGAATAATCATTGCGGTGAATTTTATCACGTCATGTATATAAAAGGACGATACTCACACGCCATCCCGTTCACAAGGAAAAGGCATTTTAACATTGTTGAGACGATTTGCCTATCAAAGAAAAGAAAGCATCGCAACACTTCGTTCCGGATCATGGCGCCCTGGGTGGGGGATGAGCGGCTATCCGAATTGTTATGCTCGTGCCGACCCAAATTCCTGCAAAAGCTGGGTCAATGATGGCTTTTGGTCAGCGCAGGATGATTTCTCCTGATTTGGACGGTGCAGGGGCGGTCATGATTTAATGCATGGAGATTCTCTGATTGAGCTGTTGAAAGATCATGAGGCGTCTGCCAGACACCCATCGGGCGAGCCCAGCATGATTGGGATGACCGGCGAAGATCGAAAGTGTGGCAGCATTCTGGAGCCTGGTCAGCCCAGCGACGCCCGCGAAGTCAATCGCGTTTGTCGGGACATACACGACGCAGCCGGAAGGCGTGCAGAAAGAGGAAGAATCGAGCGCGACGATGACGAGGGACATGCCACTTGTTTTCGAGACATTCCTTGAAAGACTGTCACAGAGTATCGATGAGGCAGATTTCCGGGATGCCATGGCTGAGGCGGCCGGACGACTTGACCTAATCTCCTTTGCGTACCTCTCCTTGCCAGCACGGCCTTCCGGCAAACCGAGGCTAATTTCGAACTATCCACCCCGCTGGACCAGACAGTATCTCGAAAATCAGTATGAGAAACTCGATCCTGTGGTCTTGCGTGCTCGAAATGGCGGCTGCCCGTTTCACTGGGGATCGAATTTGGGAGGCGATAAAATGTCGCCGGCTCAACAGCAGCTATTCGATGAGGCGGCTCAATTCAGCATCTGCTGCGGTTTGACGATCCCAATTGTCGATCTCCGCGGCCGCATCGCTGCGGTTACTTTTGCCGCCGATGAGCCTCGTCCAGTATTTCTTCGGGTCGCTGAGCGGTACGAACAAGCTCTTCAGCTGATGGCGGCCTGCTTTCATCGTTGCGTTCGCCGCAAACTGCCGAGCGATCGAACAGTGGATGGGATTTCGCTGACATCCCGCGAATATGAGTGCCTGCGGTGGGCAGCGCGGGGTAATTCAGCCTGGGTGACCGGCCGCATCTTGGGCATCAAGCCACGCACGATCGCTTTTCATTTGGACAATGCCAAGAAGAAGCTAGGCGTGCGAACCCAAAATCAGGCTATAGCCCTTTTGGGGTCCGAAGGGTCCTCAATTCTCTGAGAAGCTTTTTGATCCGGTTGTGCTCGGTCCATTCGATCGCGCGGTTTGTATCGAGCGTTGACGGATGCCGAGATCTTCTGTTCCGCCGGCTCGGTCAGGGCGATGCAGCCGTATTCTTCCAGTCCGCGCCGGTGATCTTGTCGACCGTGAACTATCCGCAAGCCATTGATCTGGCATGTTGATTGAGGCGGATAGCGGCTTTGGAATTGCAGGATTTGCGGTTTATGAGCGCTGTTTTCCTGCAATTCGGTTTTGCGATTCCCTTGTGCTGCGGAGCGTGATTCACTCGGTTCGGCGGCGGCGAATCGAGGGGACGGCGAATGTCCAAGCCACGCGAGAAGCGCGAGACGGGAGAGCAGGATCTGTTCCGCTCCAGGTTCGATCAGATCATCAACATGAAGCACGAGCTGGTGCGGCTGGCGCAGGCGATCGACTGGCCGGTGCTGGAGGAGCGTTTCGGCGCCGTCTATTCGGACGGCCCCGGCATGCCGCCGCTGCCGACCCGGCTGATGGCGGGGCTGGCGATCCTCAAGCACACCTTCAACCTGTCGGATGAGGTGCTGTGCGAGCGCTGGGTGGAGAACCCTTACTTCCAGTATCTCACCGGCGAGACGTTCTTTTGCCATACGCTGCCGTTTGACCGCTCCTCGATGACGCGTTGGCGCAGCCGTATGGGCGAGGAGCGGATCGTGGCGCTTTTGCAGGAAAGCCTCAGCATTGCGGTCAAGACCGGGGCGATGAAGCCGGCCGACACGCGCCAGGTCATCGTCGACACGACCGTGCAGCCGAAGAACGTCATGTTCCCGACCGACGCCAAGCTCATCCACCGGGCGCGCGAACGGCTGGTGCGGCTGGCCAAGAGGAAGGGGCTCCATTTGCGCCAGAGCTATGTGCGGGTCGGCAAGCTGGCGCTGATCAGCCATCAGCGCTATGCCCACGCCAAGCAGTTCAAGCGGGCGAACAAGGCGCTGCGCAGGCTCAAGACCTATCTCGGCCGGACCATTCGCGACATCTCTCGCCAGATCGCCGGCGATGCGGGGCTGGAAGCGCTCTTCAAATGGCCGCTCTACCAGGCGGCCACCGTTCTCGAGCAACGCCAGCGCCAGCGCGGCCGCAAGATCTACAGCCTGCACGCACACGAGGTAGAATGCATCGGCAAGGGCAAGGCGCATATGCCCTACGAGTTCGGGGTGAAGGTGTCGGTGGCCACCACGCTGTAGCGTTCCAAGGGTGGCCAGTTCGCCCTGCATGCAAAAGCACTGCCCGGCAATCCCTATGACGGCCACACGCTGGCAAGCGTCATCCCCGACATGGAAAAGACCATCGGCAACGAGATCGACCGCATCCTCGCCGACGCCGGCTATCGAGGCCACAACGCACCGCAGAGCCACAAGTTCAGGGTCTTCACCGCCGGCCAGAAGCGCCGCGTCACCCCAGCCATCAAGCGCCAGATGCGGCGGCGGTCGGCGGTCGAACCCGTCATCGGCCACATCAAGAGCGAACACAGAATGGGCCGCAACTACCTCGCCGGCCAGCAGGGCGACGCCCTCAACGCCATCCTGGCCGCCGCCGGCTACAACTTCTCCCTCCTGCTCAGGTGGCTGAAGGATTTTTTGTCGCTCTTGATCGCCCTGCTTCAACTTCGGCCGAAGTCGGTCGCCGCTTAGGGCCCGGATTGTTCACGGTCGACGATCTTAGTCTATCGGTGCTCGAGCGGGTGTTTCGTCGCTGACGAGCTAGTCGTGCGGTTTTATAGTTTCCGAGGATGGCCCGCTTGCATACCTGCCTGCCGGTAATCTCTAACCGTTGACTTAGGGCGATGGCTTTCGGTTATCCGGCTTGAAAGCGAAGAGGTGGACCATTCTGCGTCGAGCGCCGGCACGATATGGAGTGCTGCTCCGGGCTATTACCATCCAGACAGAGCGGAACCTTCTATCACGTCAGACGCTCGGACAATTGCCAAAACCCATTTCCTGGGAACTGAATTGTGCTCGCCACCGGGTCCATTTTGCCGGCGCGTCTGTGGTGCAGGTCCCGATCAGCCTGACCACTGGCTGCCACAGGAACTGCCTACTTGTATGACCGAGCACTGCGCATTTGTCAGCTGGCGAACAATTCCTTGTAGCCGCTCGTCACCATCCAGTTCGCACGGTCGAGATGACTACGAAGCGCCTTCCTGGCGCGCTCCGGTTCAAGTGCCGGATCAATGCCGAGGATCAGATGGGCCATTTCCTCTTCGGGCGCCTCATCGGCTGAGGCGTCCAGGAGCCTCATATAGATGGTAAAGTGCGCCCTGTCGTAGGCGGTAAGACGGTCAGACCAAGGGACTTCGTCGAGCAGTGTTGAGCTTTGAGTCCTATCTGTTGCCGTTGATCGATTCATGTCTGCCGCGAACCTCGCATGTTGATCGCTGGATCCAAGGCAGAATATCCCAAAATGGGATAATCCGAAACGGGGATTAGTCGCTGAGCCGGTCTCTACCTGACCGGTTCACCTAAATGCCCAAATCTCTTCGATCTCCCCGCCACCAGCGGTTTCTGGCCCAGTTGATCTCACTGCGCAAGGTCAAAGGGCTGACGCAGGCGCAGGTGGCTGAGAAGCTTGGTCGTCCGCAATCTTTCGTGGCGAAATATGAGGGTGGAGAGCGGCGTCTCGATATCATTGAGTTTCTCGACGTAACTGCGGCCCTCGACGCTGATCCGTGTGAGATTCTGTTGAGCCTGCGTGCGTAGTGGGCGCCCGCGCCCATCACCGCGCGTGCCGGGTGCCGGTGGGTCGATCCCCGCTTTTCTTGGCTCAGGGCGTCTCGACCATTCCGCTGCGCCTCCTAGCGTGTCGTTAGACTCTCGCAATTCTCTCTGTTGTGCCTTTCCCAGCAGGGGCCGCCGCATCCTTCTAGGCCCGCCGCGGCGTCCCGCAACCCTTAGCTAGCTGTGAGCTTTTCGGGAGGTTGTCCATCCGGTCCTTCGGATGCGGTGCGGCTCAGACGGCGGGTCCGTTCCTGTCATGACTCGCCGCCGCACCGCTTCCTGGGAAGCAGCCATTGGCGAGCGAAGGACAAAACGATGAGACAGCGAAGCGCTAGGCCATCGGCGCCGACTGGAAGTCTTCGCGATCATCTTCGAGCGCATCCGCGCTGGGTGATGCGTCGATGCATGGTGGTTACGCGACTTCGTTGCTTGAAGCGAAGCGACCGCACCGCCCATTTCGTCAATTGGCGAACAAATCCTTGTAGCCGCTCGTCACCACCCAGTTTGCACGGTTGAGATGACTGCGAAGAACGTTCCGTGCGCGCTCCGGTTCGCGTGCCGGATCAATGCCGAGGATCACATGGGCCATTTCCTCTTCAGTGGCGTTGTCGGCTGAGGCGTCCAGGAGCCTCATATAGGTTGTAAAGTGGTCCTTGTCGTAGGCTGTAACGCGGTCTGACCAGGGGACCTCATCGGCAAACGGCGTGTTCGATTTGGGCTGTAACATCGCTAATTCTATCTCCGGCCAATGGACCCGCGAAGCCCTCTGCCTGCTAAATGTGGATTACATATTTTAGTTGATAAACTCAAGCCGCCTGATCCGCTGGCTTGCGTGCATGGATATGCGCAAGTTGGTCGGACGGAATGTGCAGAGGATCAGGCAAAGGAAGCGTCTGACGCAGGAGCAGCTTGCGGAGATTTCCGGGTTCAGTCAGCAGTACATCAGCGGCTTGGAGAAAGGCCGAAGAAATCCGACAATTATCACGATCTATGAACTGGCATTGGCCCTCGGCGTCAGCCATATGGATCTGGTTCGGCCCGACAAACAGGCCTGATACACCCGCCCTCCAAGTAGCTAGCGGCCTGATGGCGCGCGCCGGGTGCTCGTGAACCCACGCTTTTCTTAGGGCCCCCCGGCAGCCCCTGCCATTTGGCTCGCCCTGGCGCGGCGCAACCTATTGGACAGTCGGCCGCTGCGGTTTTTGTCAGCCTTTCCTGGGGCCTGGGGGTTGGTCGGCATTGCCTTTTAGGCCGCCGCGACCTCCCGCAACCTTCGCTCTCGCTTCAGGTCCTTCTCTTGGTTACGGTCCTTCGGATGCGGTCCGCCTCTTTCAGCGGGCCTAATCGCTTTCTGCCGCCCACCCCACGGGGACAGGCACGCGAGACTAGTATGGAGCGTTGCGGTTAGCGCACGAACAGCAAAGGAACCGAAAAAACAGGCAACTGTCGCAGCATGGCTGAACCAGCCATCGTGTCGGCATCTAGGAGCCGCGTGTTCGCCTTGCGCTGACACGAAGCTCAGACATGACGTCCGGGAGACGATGCTGGCAAATAGTCTGGCTGAAGCATTCCACCCACAATGCCAAAGCCCGTCCCGATCCAAAGCGCTTCTAAGCACTCCATCTCAGGCGCAAGGCCGGTTGGCCAGTGCACCTTCTTGGTCCGCCGGAAGAGAACCCCGCCCGACAATAGCTTCATGAGGTCTTGCGCTGCAGTGTCGACCGTAAAAAAGGGCGCGCGAGGCGCCCTTCATTTTAAACCGGCAGTCGGGAAGCAGACTTCACTCTGATATTCAAAAGCGGTAGGTGACACCTGCGCCTATCAGCCAGGGATCGAGCTCCGCCTTCCCCGTCAGCTTCGCGCCGGCCACCGTGACGTCGAAGTCCGGCTTCAGGAAAAGCTTCTTCACGTCGAAGTTGACGCCCCAGTGCTGGTCCACCATGTAGTCGAAACCGACCTGCAGCGCCGTGCCGAACGTATTCTTCACCTTGAGAGCGTCGGCGCTGCCGGTGTCCTGGTTATAGAAGATCGTGTAGTTCACGCCGGCGCCGACATAAGGCTTGAACGCGCCGAAATCGGTAAAATGGTACTGCAATGTCAGCGTGGGCGGGAGCAGCCAAACCTTGCCGATATTACCCGCCGAGCGGATCGTTCCCTGACCTTCGATGTTAGCATAGGTGGTGCCGAGTATGAGTTCGGCGGCGATATTGTCGGTGAAGAAATACGAGATATCGAGTTCCGGCGTCACCGTGTCCGAATAGGAAAGACCGGAGCCGGGAAGCGTATCAACGTAGCCCAGATCTTTCGTAACGACGCCCAACCCCCGCAGGCGGACCTGCCAAGGGCTTGGCGCTTCGGTGACCGAGGCTCCCGTCTCCGCCAGGACGGTCTCTGCTTGCGCAGGCTCCGCGGCGACGGCCTGCTGTCCCACGATGATCGGGGCCACCGCCGCTGCTATTGCCCGCGCTACGCCCATTCGCGTTCTCGCCATGATATTCACTCCTTGATGTTCAGAAAGGATGCACTGCACTATTTCGTCTCCTGCTCGAATGAATTGTTGATGGAGCTCAAATGCTCCTCTTGCGTTGCAACGCGTTCCGCCATCTCCGGAAGGTGATCGTTGAAGCCGATTGCGCTGCGGAGAAAATTGGTGCCTAGACTGATGAATGCGGCTTGCTCCCGATTGTCCTTGCCGTAGCCGTGCCCGCCTGCGCTGGCCTCGTAGAAGTAAGCGGGATAGCCAAGAGCCTGCAGTTTTGCGGCCATCTTGCGCGCATGGCCCGGATGGACGCGGTCGTCGCGTTTCGTGGTGGCGATCAGGATAGGCGGATAGGGCTGTCCCGGCGCCGCGGCGTGATAGGCGGAGATTTCCTTCAGGAAAGCCCAATCGTGAGCCTTGTCCGGATCGCCATATTCGTCGATCCAGCTCGCGCCCGCCAAGAGCTTGGTGTAGCGACGCATGTCGATAAGCGGAATTGTGCAGAACAGAGCCCCGAAATGCTCAGGATAGCGGGTCAGCATGTTTGCGATCAGCAGGCCGCCATTTGAGCCGCCCTCGGCGGCAATCCGCCTCGGCAGGGTGATGCCCCTTCGCACGAGGTCGGCGGCAACGGCGGCGAAATCGTCATGCGCGAGACGCTTGCCCTCCCTGCGCCCGGCATCGTGCCAGCGGGTGCCGAACTCGCCGCCGCCGCGGATGTTCGCCTCCACACACGTGCCGCCGCGCTCGAGCCACAGCTTGCCCAGCGGGGAGTTGTAGTAGGGCAGGAGTGATATGCCGAACCCGCCATAAGCGGAAAGGTGAATCGGAGCATCTCCGTTCCCGTTCGCCGGACCAACCTGCGTATAGGGGATCAGCTCATGATCGATAGAGACTACCTCGTGGCGCGTGACCACCAGTCCGGATGCATCGAAATTCTCCGGGCTGCGCTTCAGGATTGCTGAAGCGCTGAGAGACGGCGCGGCATTGAGATCGAATAGCAAGAGCTGCGGCGGCGTGATCGGATCCTGAGCGCAGACCAGGACCTCTCCATTGGTCTCGTGAACTGCCGCATCGAATGACCAGACGTGGACAGTCCCTTCGGCGGGCAGGGTGTCCAGGACTCGGCGCGTCCATTCCTGGTGGCCGGGAGTGAACATCTCCAAACGCGGTACGAGATTGACGAGGTAAGAGTTAATGAGCTTCCCGTCATTCCAGAAGAATGACTGCAGGGAGCGCCTTTCCGCTGGTTGAAACAGGGTCTCAAAACGGCGTCCGCCTGCGAGGAAAGAGGAAAGCGAGATGACGATCAGCGCGTCGGCGGGATGGGTGGTGCCTCCCACCGTCCAGGGCTTGCGCGGCCTTACCGCCAGCCAGTCGCCGAAGACCCGCCACGACGCGTCGCGAGGAAGATCGATCTGCGTCCTCGGCCCGCTCCTGTCGCCGATCCAACTGATCTTCTCGAAGAAGGCCCGTTTCTCAATGAACCAAAGGCGTTCGCTGCGGCCGGTGCGGTCCGAATGACCAGACACCTTGAGGCTCTCGAACCCGGCCTCGAAGATTACCGGCGTGGTGAGGGGATCCGCGTCACGCTTCCACACTCGCACGGTGCGCGCATAGCCGGAGCGGGTGGCCATGCCATTACCAAGCGCACTGGAAAGCAGAAGCGTGTCAGGGTCTAGCCAACTAACGTAGCCTTTGGCCTCGGGGAGATTGAAACCGTCGGCGACAAAGCTCAGAGAGATCAGGTCGAATTCGCGATGCACGACCGCGTCGCTGCCGCCGCGCGACAGGCGCAGAACGGCTCTTTCCCGTCTCTCCGGCTCGATGGACGCGCCGTCCCAGATCCAATCCTCTCCGTCGCTAGCCGCGAGAGCATCCAGATCGAGCAGTAGCTCCCATTGGGGATCCGCCTTCATGTAGGCGGCAAGGGTGGTCCGGCGCCACAGTCCGCGTGGATTTCCGGCATCTCGCCAATAATTGTAGAGGTACTGACCACGGCGCGCGATCAGGGGAAGGTTGTCGCGATTGTCGAAAATGGCTGTCAGAGCCGCGCGGTCGCGCTCGAACTGCGTTTCACTGAAGTGCTTCAGGGTCTTTGCCGACTGGCCGGCGGCCCAGGCAAGTGCCCGCTCGCCCTCTACATCTTCAAGCCAGAGATAGGGATCGTCTTCGGGAGCATCCAGCGTTGGACGGACATCAAATGCGTTCATGTCCGGACAGCCTTCAGAAAGAAGGGATAGATGCTTCCGTCGGCTCGGGAACGCTCAGTGTCGGTAGCGGCGCCCACATGTTCGAAAAGCGTGATCATTGATGAGTTCTTCCAGTCGGTGCGGCATCGCAGTGCTTTTGCGCATAGGACCGCAACCGTCGTGCCAACTGGGAAAATCGTTTCGGAACAATGCGATCGCTCTGGAAGCGTTGTGTCACATGTCCGACATCGTCGAGAATCCGACAACGAGTGCTCCTCCTAATCACCGGATCAACCTCCGGCGCCAGTCGGTGACACCGTGCAGAACTCGAGCAGTGAAGCTCATTGGTGAACTTGGTTGACGCCCAACATCTTCGCTCTGGAGCGCTTCACGCACACGGATTCATGGCAGACACCATGAGGCGATCGATGCGGTTAGCGACCAAGCTGGCTGCCTGTGGGTTTCAGCCGCCAGCTGGAAGCAGCGGAGTTCTGAGGAGAAGGATGGGGCACCGCTTGGGCGACCTGATGGTTGCCCAAGCCCTGCCGCAATCTTGGCCTGCACCGTCCCCTTGATTGCATTCCTTGAAGTCTGTCGATCAAGCCAGGAAGCTGCATTCGGCGAACGAGTTGTGTGCGTCAAGTTCTGCAAAAAATGGCGTGGCATTCAGCGGTGACATTGGCGTGTCCGCCGCGCAGCCCCGTGTTTAGCGGAGCGGCGGACACGGCGGCCGCGTCTCCCGCGCGCATGCGGTGCTGCGAACCCGCCGTCGCATTTTGTCGCAAAAGGCGGACTGGGCGCTCAGTCGCGACGGTTTTTTGGCCCTGACCGGCCGGGGTGGCGCGATGCCGGCGGCGGGACAAAAAGGCTGGGAAGGGCAGGGGGTGTTTGTCCCCAAAGCGGATACCAATGCGGCGATGGAGGTGCAGGAGCTGAATCCGCTGGCCCTAGAATTTGCCGAGATCGATGCTGTCCTGGCGCGCTCGTCGAAGATTCTGAGCGGCGCCGACGTGTCTGCTCGAAAAGAGGAAACGTCACGACGTGACCGGCCGAACCTGATCTACGATCTCGACTGGAATGAAGAAGAGCGGCTGGCCGAATGGCGGGATGTGATGGTCAGGACCCGCGATCTGCCGGTCATCCTGCGCGCCGCGGTCCTCCTCGAAGCCTGGTCGGACATCGAGGTGCTGCAGCATGCCACGTGGCTCGGGCCGCTGTTCGTCGCCGCGCTGCTGCGGCAGGAGGGTCTTGCCGCCAATCATCTCGTCAGCCTGCAGCTCGGCGCCAAGAACATTCCACGAGAGCGGCGGCGGGCGCGCAATCGCTCGGATCGGTTGTTGGCTTTTGTCGATGCCATCCACGAGGCAGCGCTCGCCGGGTTGAAAGAGCATGACCGGCTGGTGATGGCAAAAAGCCAGATGGATCGGCGGCTGCGGGAGCGGCGCGTCAGTTCAAAACTTTCCGACCTGATCGAGCTGGTGATGTCGCGGCCACTTGTCTCGACTGGCATGGTTCAGAAGGGGCTAAAAGTGACAAAACAGGGGGCGCTGAATCTGGTCGGTGAGCTTGGGCTGCGCGAGATGACGGGTAGGGGAAGGTTTCGCGCGTGGGGCATCGTGTGATGATGGGCTTTTTGGACGATAGACGGGCTGACGCTGGCGACTTGTCAATAGTGTGGTCGGGGATTGCAATGCCGTCACTAAAAACAAACCTAGTTAAAGAAATAGATCGGCTCCCACAGCCGACCAATACGGGCGCCATGCAGCCGCTTTTCGAAGCGGTCAGCAACTCGATTCATACCGCATCCCGGCAATCGAATCCTTACGGCCCGCACCCCCTGTCCGGATGGCTGACCAAGGACTCCCGGGCCACCGGCCTGAATGGGCATCCGGCCTGAGGGGCCGGATTCGGGTCTTTCGGCTGATCCGTCAACAAAGGAGCGATTTGCAGGCCATACAGCGCGTTCGTCGACGCCTTGCAATACTCTCAGGTCAGGGGGAAAGAGGTCACCTGTGCATGTGGCGTACACCGTGCTAGTGCAGTCTTGGGACGGCATGGGGCTTCGCATGGACAAGCAAACTAAGGGCGCATGGGTCATCCATCACGGCAGGAAGATTTCGGGCGACCAGCGTGGCGCGTCGGAATACAGCGCGATAGACCTTGCGGCGAAGGCGGCTTCGCTGCTGGTCAGGCTTGCGGAGAGCAAGCAAGCGGATCTGAACAAGAGCCAAGTGGTAGCCGCTGCAAGGATCGGCGGCCTGAATCCTAAGACAGAGCTGCAGGCATGCCTGACCCAGCTTCAGGGTCGCCGGGTCATCGATGTCGCCGCTGACGGTTCGATTTCGGTCATTGGCGTGACCGGTCGCACCGCGCTTGGTCACGCCTCGGACCTTTTCGACGAGAACGAGCCTCAGCCCTTCGAGCTGGCCTCTATAGGCCTGGCGGAGCTGACATCGTCCGCGCCCGTCGGCGTGAAGGCTGCGTCCGAGTACATCGGTGACACCTATAAGCTAACCAAGAACGATACCTCCGATTTCCTCGGCCAGGCTTATGGCATCGGGTTCGTTGACGCCGAGGGAGAAGGCGATGACCGCCTTCTGTTCAACGGCAACCTGTTCCGCCGGAACACAGCCCAAAAGACCAAGAAGGTGCTCGACTCGCTGACCCCGGCCGAACAGGCAAGCCTCCAGCAGTTCGAGCAGCTGCTCAAGGTGAAGGGCGCGGTCGTAGCCACCCACGCCAAGAAGATGCTTGGCGCTCTACTGCTCTCGAAGCTCCAGTCCGCTGCCGTCTTCGACATCAACGTCGTTTCCAACGAGGCCGGCGAACACGCGTTCATGACGTCGCCAGGCGCATTCCACAAGTTTACCAGTCCGCTGATCGACGACGCGTTTGATCATGCCAAGGCGCTGGTTTCCGCTCTCAGCTACGGCATGTCACAGAGCACGCCTGTCCGCGGCCGAATTTGGGGAGTTGAATTGATCCTTGCCAAGCTGCTCCGAGGCGAGGCGGTCGGCCCAGCTCCTGCCATCGGGAGCGACTACCGAGCGCTGGAGTTCGAGCGCGTTGTCCAGATAACGCATACCGGAAACGGCTATTTCACGATGCGCCTCCTGAAGATGGAGGTCGGTCAAATCGCCTTGCAGGTTCTGAAGGGTGGCGATGCCGCCGCAGCGGCGCTGGAAGTGCTTCCGAGCGCTGGCATGAGCGGGTACACTCCTCCGGAAGCCGCTCGGACGGATTTCCGGACAAAGAAACAGGGCCCTCAAAGCAAGTCGCAGATGCGGACGCTGTTGAGCGCCGTACGCGGTGGAGGCAGGCTATGATGGCCACGGCAAGCGGTGCAAAGGGTCTGAAGACCGAAGAGCTGGTCAGAGCATATTTCCTCCGTGCCGGGTTCTTCGTCATGCGCGGAATCAAGCTGCGGCATGATGGCGTCGAGCTGACCGACATCGACATGTGGGTATACGAGCGTTCAGCGACGCTGGCCCGGCGGCGCACTATCATCGACATCAAGGACAAAAGAACTCCGCAGGCAGCGGAACGGCTGTTCTTCGTCAAGGGAGTGGCAGGCGTCATCTCCGTCGAGGGCGCAGGCGTGGCCACGACCGACAACCGCCCCATGCTCCGGGAGCTGGCGCGGAAGCATGGAGTCCTGTGGATTGACGGGGCGGACCTCCAGCGCCTCAAGGACAGCGACGCGCTTTCCGGACTGAACCGCATGACCGAAGAGGAGTTCAACGGCGAGATCGCCGATATCGATAACGCGAGAAACGGTCGCGTCTTAAGGGACAAGATAGATGAGGTGAAATCCGCTGTCGCCGACAGGTTCGGGCCATCATGCGCCAATACCGCGCTTGAAGGCTTTCAGCTGTTCGCCCGCGAGGCCGTGAACGCGCATCCTGCTTCCGCCGCCGCTCGGGGAGCCGGACGCCTCACCTATCTCGCCGCCGCGATCGCTGCCGCCGCCTTCGATTTCGCTTCTGCGGACACCGCCCTCAGACCCTCTGCCGAACGCGTTCGACACATGACCGACGCCATCCGTTTCGGGGCGAACACCGAGGGAGCGCTCGCTAACCTGCGGTGGACTGAGGCCGCGATCAGGGAATACTTGCCGAACGGCGCCGGGCTGGCTCAGGTGGTCCGGGAGAAATTCACGGCGGAGCTCAATGCGGTTTCTGCCGAAGGACTGGCGGAAATCGTCATCAGGCTGAGCAATTCGGAGAAGCTGTTCAGCATCGCCAAGTCCCTTGAGAAGGTCGCCTACGCGTCACATCTCGTTTCCTTCGATCACCTCGATGCGGACACAAAGGGGTTTCTCGGTGCGTTGCTCGACTTCGCCGATATCAGCCGACCGAAATTCGCGGAAGGTTGGACAGGCCGTCCGCAGGCTGACACTGGCGTTTCCGGCAGATTCATGGAAGTTAAGAACGACGGTCGAAAGGTACCGGATAAGAGCGAGGAAGGCTCTGATAAGAGGAAAACCCCTCCGGCCCTGGGAAAGAATCAACGCCGTCTGCTGTGACGGCCCGCCTCGTCGATCGTGCGGCACGCTGTCCGAACAGCGTCCCGCGCGAACTCCACGGTCGCGAGGGCGACGTCCTGGTCGGTCAGCCCGCATGTCGGATGGTTCGTGGATCATCTGCGCCGCAGCAGACCGGCAGCGTGTTCGCTGGAGCGCCGTCGCCCGCCTCCGGTGACGGACGGCTCCAGAGTCGACCGTGAACAATCCGGGCGCTAAGCGGCGACCGACTTCGGCCGAAGTTGAAGCAGGGCGATCAAGAGCGACAAAAAATCCTTCAGCCACCTGAGCAGGAGGGAGAAGTTGTAGCCGGCGGCGGCCAGGATGGCGTTGAGGGCGTCGCCCTGCTGGCCGGCGAGGTAGTTGCGGCCCATTCTGTGTTCGCTCTTGATGTGGCCGATGACGGGTTCGACCGCCGACCGCCGCCGCATCTGGCGCTTGATGGCTGGGGTGACGCGGCGCTTCTGGCCGGCGGTGAAGACCCTGAACTTGTGGCTCTGCGGTGCGTTGTGGCCTCGATAGCCGGCGTCGGCGAGGATGCGGTCGATCTCGTTGCCGATGGTCTTTTCCATGTCGGGGATGACGCTTGCCAGCGTGTGGCCGTCATAGGGATTGCCGGGCAGTGCTTTTGCATGCAGGGCGAACTGGCCACCCTTGGAACGCTACAGCGTGGTGGCCACCGACACCTTCACCCCGAACTCGTAGGGCATATGCGCCTTGCCCTTGCCGATGCATTCTACCTCGTGTGCGTTCAGGCTGTAGATCTTGCGGCCGCGCTGGCGCTGGCGTTGCTCGAGAACGGTGGCCGCCTGGTAGAGCGGCCATTTGAAGAGCGCGTCCAGCCCCGCATCGCCGGCGATCTGGCGAGAGATGTCGCGAATGGTCCGGCCGAGATAGGTCTTGAGCCTGCGCAGCGCCTTGTTCGCCCGCTTGAACTGCTTGGCGTGGGCATAGCGCTGATGGCTGATCAGCGCCAGCTTGCCGACCCGCACATAGCTCTGGCGCAAATGGAGCCCCTTCCTCTTGGCCAGCCGCACCAGCCGTTCGCGCGCCCGGTGGATGAGCTTGGCGTCGGTCGGGAACATGATGTTCTTCGGCTGCACGGTCGTGTCGACGATGACCTGGCGCGTGTCGGCCGGCTTCATCGCCCCGGTCTCGACCGCAAGGCTGAGGCTCTCCTGCAACAGCGCCACGATCCGCTCCTCGCCCATACGACTGCGCCAACGCGTCATCGAGGAGCGGTCAAACGGCCAGCGTATGGCAAAGAACGTCTCGCGGTGAGATACTGGAAGTAAGGGTTCTCCACCCAGCGCTCGCACAGCACCTCATCCGACAGGTTGAAGGTGTGCTTGAGGATCGCCAGCCCCGCCATCAGCCGGATCGGCAGCGGCGGCATGCCGGGGCCGTCCGAATAGACGGCGCCGAAACGCTCCTCCAGCACCGGCCAGTCGATCGCCTGCGCCAGCCGCACCAGCTCGTGCTTCATGTTGATGATCTGATCGAGCCTGGAGCGGAACAGATCCTGCTCTCCCGTCTCGCGCTTCTCGCGTGGCTTGGACATTCGCCGTCCCCTCGATTCGCCGCCGCCGAACCGAGTGAATCACGCTCCGCAGCACAAGGGAATCGCAAACCGAATTGCAGGAAAACAGCGCTCATAAACCGCCAATCCCGCAATTCCAAAGCCGCTATCCGCCTCAATCAACATGCCAGATCAATGGCTTGCGGATAGTTCACGGTCGACTCCAGACGAAGCAGGCTTACAGGCAACGACCTGCGAAGGATTGGCCGCGATTGGGCGTTGAATGCGCCATAGAGATACCGCTAGGTGCTCCAGCCTTGAACAAAGTCACTTTGAAGGGAGCCGATCTTCTTAGGCAACGCGCTTCCGACGCATGTAAGCCCGAGATAGGTCGCGGCACGGGTTGCGCCCACATAGAGAAATTTGTCGAACAGCTCGGGGCGCAGTGTCGCCAAGGTGTCGATGCCAACAAAAAACACGGCTTCAAATTCCAGGCCTTTGATGTGCTGAACATCGAAAATCCTGATGTCGCTGTCCTGCCCAACAGACTGGCCTTTGTAGCACGCGATCACGTTGAGATTCTGATCTGCAAGCGCAGTTTTCAATCTATCGGCAAGTGGCCCAACTTCCGCCTCGTCATTCACCAGGATTGCGACGGAAGGGAGGGGCTTCGTCAACCGCTCGATCTCAATGATGCGAGCGGCAAGCCACGATACGGTCTCATCACGCCCAGTGAGGTCAACGCCCAGGACTGGAGCCCAACCGTCGTTCTCGACGTTTTTAGGGAGAACCGCTTCGACAGTCTCGCCGGAACACAGACGGACAATCTCCGATGCCAAGCGATTGAGCTGCCGCGTGTGACGGTATGAAACCTGGATCGGCTTGAGGTCGATTTTGGGGAAAGCCCAACGCATCTCGTCGGCACTCCTGCTTCCCCAACTTGTTATCCTCTGATTGAAATCGCCGCAGGCAAAAAATGACTGAATAGCCGGATTGCTGAGTGCGCCCATACAGGCAAGCGTTATCGGCGAAAAATCTGTTGCCTCATCGACCATGATCTGATTGCGAACGACGCTCTGAAAGTCCTTTAGAATGCCGTAAGCCGGCTGATCGATATTGCGTCGAACTGTGCGGTCCTGGACCAGGCTCGACGCCGTACGCATCGTACACAACAACAGGATATCCACCTCTTGAGGGTCGACATCACTCACGGGAATAGGAGCTGCGACATACCAGGCACCTTCCGACTGGCGCAGACGCCGGAACCGACGATACCTTGCCGGTATGCCGTTCAAGTATCTCCGGATAGGATTGGTGAACTTTCGGAGCGCCGTCTGGATTTGCAGGCTCTCGCCTATCGCACGGAGCTCGTCCTCGGATAAAGTGCGGTCGCCTATCCATTCCGCAATACGGCCAGATCGCGTGGTTCGGCCCAATGTACGTCGACCAAAGCGCGCCCGGGCCTGGCTGCGCAGATTTCGCATATAGGCTGCCGCAGTTGCCGCCATGCGCGGACGAGGTGCCTGGTTCTGGACATCTTCGTCCTCGTCGCCGTCTTGCTCGTCATTGTCGTCGTCGGGCGTATTGAGCCCGTCGATAAATGCCGCCAGGCCTTCGAGAAATTTTCGGTCCTGATTGACCTGGGTATTGAGGCGCCGCCGCAACGCGGTGTCGGTTTCTTCCCTCATGCTGGAGAGGAAACCTTCAACGTCAGAGGAAACGCTCACCAGTTCCAGTAAGGCGCGAGGAAGCGAAATGGTAGGCGCTTCCGCGACGGCTTCTCTAAGCCTCCGCCCGAGGCGCGCGGTTTCCGAGTTTCCATTCTTTTCAAGGAGGTCGGCTGCACCGCCTAAATCCTCCCAGTAGTCGCCGGCCTGCCAGCTTACAAAATCCTCATACCAAGCTGTTTGCCTGTTGAGCACGTCAGGAAGGACATAGGATTCACCTTCCTTCATGATGAAAGGTCCGCCGCCGTCAGAAGCTTTGAGGATGCGAAACCTGTTTCGCGCCAGGCCTTGCCGAAAGCTTGACCATGTCGCGATCTTCTGGTCGGGCGCAGCAATGTTTTCGCGCGCGAAGGCCTCCTTGAGATACTGCTTGAGCAGGTCCGTGGGAGTGAACATCAGCCAACTGTGAGAGTGATCCACGGCATTGTCGGCACTGCTGTTGTCGGTCAAGCGCCGTTCATCGTCATCAAGATAGATACGATCGACCTTCTGTCCCAAACGCCGGATCAAGGTCGTGGTCTTGCCCGTGCCGGGCGGTCCTATAATCAGCAACTGAGTGTTGAGGGGCAACCGGAAAATCTCGTCCTGATAGCGATCCAGGATCGGTTGGTCACGCAGGCCCATCTTCGTGACGACACTGCGCCGGATGCCTTCAATGATGTTGGTTGCTTGCTCATCGATAGCCAAAATACTGTCGAGGATGGAGCTATCTTCCCCGACGGCAATATGCACGGCGAGTGCATCGAGCATGGAGATGACGGTAATGGGCCCGTAGGATTCGCCCTCCAGAATGGAGTTACGCGAGTCCCACTGGCCCTGGCGCTGATGAGGATGAAGGATCGCCTTCTCGATGATCTCGACAGACTGAACGCCACCAGGGGTTCGGATATCGAAATCGTCGCCCACATCCAAGGACGCCAGCCGGCCCATCAACGAATTGCGTCCAGCGAAGCGTTTGTCTCCGCCGGGTCTTCCTGAAGCCGTTCCACGGCAGATGTAATAGATGACGATCTTTCCATCGTCCTGGCGTGCTACCACCCTGGCGATGGCCGGTTCTTTGGCGAGCAGTTCGAGAGCACGGCGGTTTGCGCTGTCGACGTTGCCCAGGGCCTTGACGGCTTCGCCTGACGTAAAGGTGTTCACGCTGGCGAGCGCCGTCGGGCCGGTGGAGTAGGGCTCGCCAAGCGCCGAACGTGCGTCCTTGGAAATTCTCTCGAAAACGTCGAGGCTTTCGCTCGAAACCCGTTCGATCTGATCCTGGTAGTTCGTGACCATTCCCATCTCCCTGCCGATTGTTCTTATTCTTTAATTGGGCTGCTATGTGCAACCAAATACGGAAGCGAGAACCGTAAAATATTATATGGAAAGCTGCGCCCAGTGCCGCCTAACCTTTGCAGGCGTCATTGCTGGCTAAATGTAGTGCCGAAACGATAGCGGTTTCGACCCCACGCCCGGTATCGCGGTCAAGATTTCCCCGATGTCGTCGGCAAATCGGAGAGTGTCCGGCTAACCGTCGCTGAAAAGGCACGCATTGAAGTTCAGCTTCGTCAGAGCGAGAACATCAGCCAGCACCTGATGGAGCCGCGTGTCACCAAAAACAATGAGCACCTTCAAGGGCGTTGGAACCTCTCAAAATGCGTTGCGATGGTCGATCTCAAGCGCCAGGCCCCGCAAAACTGCACGCCGCCTTTGCGAAAAAGCTTGAGGTCATTCGGCTTGGTAATCTGGATGCCGGAAATAGTCGTTCCCGCCGGAACCGCGCTGCGGAAGCCCTCACTCTCCGCACCATTGAACCGGGTGCGGCCGTGGATAAAAATCTCCTGCGGCGGCTTGCCGTGCCCACTGATGTACCTGTCAGCGCAGCGGCTGACGATCTCCGCAAATCCCGATCGGCAGAGATGTCATTGTGACCGAAATTGGGGACAGTGCCGCGGCGCCGCATCAAAGCGCGCGTGACCACCTGGATTATCATCGCCAAGGCGGCCGCTCGGTTCCCGCCAAACACCTTTTACCTGGACCTGCTGCGGCAAAGACTGACGCGTCCGGTTATAGACGCACTTATAGCGTGTGAAAAGGTCCCGCACTACTTTTCGTCGTGATGACTATGACAGTGTGTGGGTGCTAAGGTTTTCTGCCACTGAAGAACGGTGGACTTTCGCGGCGGAGCGGCAGCGTCTGCTCCCGGGGACAAGCGATGACATTGCCCGAGTCTCAGGAAAAACATTGCCCCAAATGCCAAAGTGTCATTCCGCTGACAGCCGTGGTCTGTCCCGTTTGCAACGGGCCACGTGTTGCGCTTTGGGTCGCTGCACAACACAACACCGGACCGCTCTGTGCCTGAGATCACAATTCGAGGCAGCGAACGGCCTTTCCAGGCCAAGAACGCGGCGGCTTGACCGGCTGGCTGATCGTTGCGCTTGTTGGGATGTGTTGCTTCATTTGGTTTAGAGGATCGACAATTTCAGCTCAGCCGGCCACAGCGAGTATTGCGATGACCTCCGTAGCTGTGACGTCAAACTCATCAAGAGGGAAATCATCCTTGACGAATGGCCAGCGTTAGCTGGATGACGCCATATGTACTGCCGGGGTTCATACCTATTTTTATTTGAAGTTGCCGCCCGAATACGTGGAGCAGCAGGGTCAATGGTTCTCATTTAAAAGCGAGTTGGGACAAATTTACAATTGCTCGATCGGCAATGGCCGGAGTTCGCTGAATTGGGTCAACAGAGACGGTGCAACGATGCAGTCCAATTCGGCGACATTCACAATCGCCAACGATGTGCTGACAGTCTCCGACACGTTTCAGGAAGAGACATTTGATCTATCTTCTTCACCTTGGCGATTGTTGTCCCAAAGATACACGGATCCTGGCTGAGACATCCACAAGCGCCTGTCGCTCATCGGCGTCGCCCAACTTGGCCGTTCTGGTGATGGCGGTGTCGATAGCGCGGTCAACGAACACCTCTCGGCCCGGATCGCGTTTACGTGCAGACCGAGCGGCCAAGCGACATGCTGAAAAGTAACACTCTGGGCGCCCCCTTCTCTGCCTCGGATTCGCGCCGACTTCACCCGGTTATCGAGCGGCAGCCGATGCCGGTGCTCGCCTTAGCCATAGTCCTGCACAACTGCCACGTGATAGTCTTTGAGCCGTCGGGCAAAGGATGAACGTTCAGCTTATTTCCCTTCCACTACATCCCTGAGTTCTTCCACCATGAGCATGGGTTTGCGGTGTAGCATCTGGTGACAGTTTGAGGAGACCGCCCGAAGGTCGCTCAATCGCGTCTTTTCGCCGGGCCGTATTTCTGCCACGGGCTTCGTATGGTGGCATTCGATGAAGCCAATGCCGCGCTCCTTATAAGTTCTCTCGAAATCAAAGCCGCAAACCGTGCATGCGAATGAAGTCAGGCTCGCCTTGAAAGCGGCGACCAGTTGCGGCTTCCGTTCAATGGCCCAATGAAGCCTGAGCCTGCGTGCGCCTTCTTCTTCGGAACGCTCACCCTCTCTTCCACTAGCATCTGCTCCTAGCTTCGTGATCGCCCTGAACTGCTCTTCGGACAAGTTGTACGAAGTTACCATCCTTTGCCGGCCGGGCTCGAAAATGTTTGGCGGTATTGGTAGCGACTCCCGGAATACGACAATCCGATCTTTTGGGACCGCCCAAGCGAAAGTACACAAAATCGCTTCGGATGGAGTTCTCTATCTGGGTAAGTGTTTGGTTCATGTATCGATGGGCAACCTGATTGATTTTGGCGAGTTCGAAAACATCAATCGCCATCTGCTCCACCGCTGAGGCTGACGGAGCGGCGGGTTTATCAAGTAATATGGCTCCGTCGTAATAGCCTGCCGCTCGCCACCCGCCAGCATCGAAGGTCGCTAGGACCAGGCCAAATCTCTGGCCCTCATATTTCTTGGCAGGAAGCGCTACCGTGTAGCCGACGACCTGTCCATCGATCGCGAAATCAATATTGAAATTCCAGTCCTCGTGCCCGAACCCGTGTTCATGAACGTAGCTGCCGACCCCCTTCTGGCTCAATCTGCCGCGTGACGGCTTCTGAATTGGGTGCGATCCTGTGTAGCTTGTATTCCATATTATCCCTCCAAAATGGTAGTTGCTGCGATTAGCCTAAGATGAACCATCTCAGTGCCCTCAGCCTCCGCATTGGCGCAGGGTCGTAGCGGAGTCGGTGCATATGGGCAGCTTAGAACCGCCTCGTATTCTGCAATCTCCGCTTGACCAAGAAACCACCCGTTGTAAGCCTGCCATCTCAAAAATGGTGAGCTCTGAAAGCGTAAACGTTGAGTCCAGAACCACGTCGCATTCTGCTATAGGCAAGCAGGGTATATTATCTGACGCTCCATGAGTCAGTTGCCGCGTTGACATCAAAATCTGTCGCTTTGGCAGTTAACTGTAAGAAAGCAGTAGTTTCGACCATGATTGGCATATAATTTAGGAATATTGAAGTTCGGATTCTCGAATTTCAATCGTATTTTCCGAAAGCCTTGAACCATTGAATTCCATAAGACGTTTTCGAGAAATACTAGCCCGATAAGGTGTTGACGTTGATTCTCAAATTAAATGCCAATGGCCGGGCTCCATCATCAAATTAAGTGCACATTCTCAAATTAGGTGTATAGCTAACATACTGAAAGCGTTGACAAGCAACTCTCATCATTAACTGCAAAGCGACAGTGCTGCGGCCCGCGCTTAGTGCTCTCTCCCGCATCGGTTCAGAGTGTACCCGTTGTCAATGAGAGAGGCGGGCGCGAAAGCCAGAACTCCTGACAAATAATAGCCGCGAACATCGTTTTGTTGAGGCCGACTCTTTGCAGTCCGTCCCTCACATCATTATAACGCTTGAACACATCGCGTCGGCCGGCGCGTTAAATACCGGCGATATGGGGGGGATTAATGGCTGGTGAAGAAGCTGCACCATGTCGCCATCGGGGGGCACCGCCGGAGGAGGTGGTAAATCGCGTTGCCGAAATCGTCAGCGGCATCGCCGATGACCCGCAGTACCTTTATCAGCGAGGACTCTCGGCGGGCGAGTTTAGATTGGCCCTCCCTGCCGCGATCGAGAAGCTTCGCGGCAGCACGGCCGCCAGCAATGCCGATCGGCGTGACTTTCTGGGTATGATCTTCGATCATATGTTGGCTGTGGGCGCGATAGCCAGTGTGGTTCGCCCAGTCTACGGAAAGGATACGGTTTACCAACTGGCCGTGCCTGACATTGGTAACGTAGCCATCATCCAGAAGGGGTGTCCCGACGGCGCTCACAGCAGCGTTGCATGGTCTGTTCCCTCATGGGCGGTCGAGACCTACCTTTGGTGGTTGTGCCCGAGTCTGGCCTCGGAACCCGGAGAACATGTTTTCAAAGGGGTCAACCGACTCCGCCGTCGCTTTTTCTCGGATGCACCAGATACGCTTGATGGCATCATCTTCCACAATGACCTCTGCGGGTCAGACCTTCGACCGTGTCCGAAGATGGGCCGGGCAGTGGAGATTGGCGGAAACCGCATTCCTCCTCCGTGTATCTGGATCATGCCGGAGCGGGGCCAAGGACCTGACTTCAACTGGCACGGTCGCCGCCAACGGCGATTCCCGGCAGTTCTGCTCTCTTCGTTCAATGTCGATGCAGGCAATGCAAGTGTTTTGACCGGGTACATCGGGTTTCACCAAGGCGTCCGCGGCATCAGGACCACAGTCGCCTCCCGGTTTGGTCCGGGACGGTTGACCACCTTCAGGAGCTAAAAATGATGAACCCTGTGTTAGATCAGGAACGAGTCCAACACCTTGTCGCGCGCCAGAGCTCGTCGAAACGACGCGCGCTGCTGGCCGCCTGGTCGCGGCCAGATCGCGAACTGCCGCTGGTGGACCTGGAGGTGACGTGGGTGCGGCTCTCCACTCTGAACCACCGGACTAAGGCTGAACAGATGCGAGAGATTGAGACGAAGGGGCGCCCAGACCTGTTTTCGGCGGACCCGATGGGGTCGGAAGCACAAGCGGCACAGCTTCGTATCCTGAAATCTCAGCCGGGCTTCTATGATCTCAAGGCTGATCTGAGAGAACGTGGTCAGCAGGAGCCGGCCGTAGCTACTGCGGAGGGCGTTCTTGTAAACGGCAACCGTAGGTCCGCTGCGCTTCGTAGCCTCTATTTAGACAATCAGCATGCGCCTTCTCGATATGTCCGCTGCCTCGTCCTTCCGGCCGATGCGACCATGGATGAACTGGTCGATCTCGAGACTGAGCTGCAGATCGCACGTGACTTCCGCGAAGACTATTCGTGGGTCAATGAAGCGCTCTTGATCGAGGAACTGTTCAACCGCGAAGCCCAGAACTGGGATCGAGTCGCGGCGAGGATGCACAAGGATGTACCCAAGGTTCGGGCGCAGTATGAAAAGCTGCAGCAGCTGCATCAGCTGGTGGCACTGTCAGACGGCACTCGCCACCACGCCGACTTTGATGAGAACGAGTCGGCTTTTGAGGAACTCACTAGGCACATCCGAACTAAGCCTAAGGCTGAGGCCAATTCCGTTCGGGGCGCCTACTTCCTTGGCACGCTGACCGGGGTCAACTACCGCGATCTTCGCCACCTTCAGCGGCCGGATGCCGCCGCACTAGTCAGGCAGGAATTGGAATCGGATCCGACAATCGCACCGCTGCTTTGTGCCATCAGGCATGATGTGCCCAACAATGGCGGCGATGTTCTCGATGACGCCCTCGGTGATGCAGCACAGGAAGAGGACCTTTCCGATATCCTCGCCTTCTTCGCGCGCAAGCGCAGCGAAGAGATAGTGACTCTCGCAGATGGCAAGAGCGCTGTCGTATCCGATCTAATTGCTTCCGTAGGGGCTGCCATCGCCGTCGCGGCACAGGAAGCCGATGAGGATTCTAAGGACGCAAAGGCGCTCGTGGCTCCATTGAGCCGTCTTGCCGCCGCCAAGGAGCAGGTTGGCCGCGCAGCTGCTGCGCTTGAACGGGCGCGTAGCTTTGACGGATGGAATGAAGCCGACTTCCAAACCAAGGTGGCCGCGCTCAAGGCCGAAGTGAGCAAGCTCGAGGCACGCGGATGATCCGTGCCGAGCTCTATCGGCAGGACCGTCCGACGGTCGTCGTCGATCGCTTGGACGATACGAATCCTGGTGCCTGGGCCCGGCTGCAGGAAGCCTTTGCACGCGGCATCCTCACTGGATCGGCACGGCAGTCAGTGGTGCACCCGGATGTGTTCATGGCGGAACTCGATGTCCTGCGCGACATTCGGGCAGTGTTTGCAGAGCGGGTTGAGTTAGGACCGACCCTCACATCACAGTTGCGATTAATGGCTGATGATCGCCGTGCCCGTTCCGTGGCGATCGAAGCCGGTGAGGCAAGCGAAACCGAGCTTGAGGCCCTCGCGGCCGAGCTTGAGGCCGCCGGGTTCAAAAGGAATTTGAAGCCCTTTCAACTGAGAAATCTCGCCCGCCTCATGCGTCTGCCGCATGCTGCGGACTTTTCGGTTCCTGGAGCGGGTAAGACGACGGTGGCGCTGGCGGCATTTGCTTTGGGTCGCGCTCGAGGAAGTATCGACCGTCTTATGGTCGTTGCGCCAATCGCCGCCTTCGGAGCCTGGGATGAGGATGCAGTCGCTTGCTTCAAAAAGCCACCGCGCGTTGTAATCTTTGGGGGTCCCGAAACAATTATCCCGCAAGACACGGAGATCCTGCTCTCAAATTACAATCGCGTCGCAAGCGATTATGACATTATCAGAGCCTTCGTGGCGAATGGGGCTACCAAGGTTGTGCTCGACGAAGCCCATCGTGTGAAGCGCGGCGCTTCGGGGGTGCATGGTCGTGCTGTGTTGGATTTGGCCTATGCGGCTCATCGCCGAGACGTGCTAACTGGTACGCCGGCCCCCCAAGGCGCGCACGATCTAGTGGCTCTGGTGAAGTTCCTATACCCGGGCCAGGATCGCCAGATTCTTCCGAGGTCTGCTTACATCGAAAGGCTGGGGCGCGATCCGAATGTTCTCGGCGAGACTCACGCAGCGATTACGCGGTACTTCGTTCGAACTCCCAAGAGCGAGCTGGAGCTGCCTCCCATAACGTTCGAGGTTATCCGCAGACAAATGGGACCCATTCAAAGCGCGATCTATGATACGCTCGTGGGTCGCTACCGCGCCACTTTTTCGCTTCCCGACCGCGGTCGGCACGAGATGCAGCGCCTTGGCCGCATAGTAATGTACCTGCTCGAGGCCGCGACAAACCCCATGCTGTTAACGGCCGGTTCGGATGAGAGTGATGATCCAGGATTCCTTCACCCGCCGCTCGAGTTGTCGAGCAGCGAGCCGCTCGTCAACCTGCTACAAAGCTACAAAAACTTTGAGACGCCGTGGAAATACCAACAAGTGCTTTCCATTGTAGCGGCAGCAGCCGAACGCGGCGAGAAGGTCCTGATCTGGTCCAACTTCGTGCGCAACCTAAAGGTGTTGGCTCGAATGCTTGCGCAATATCAGCCGGCAATAGTGCATGGAGGGGTTCCCTCCGACGACGGTGCTCCCCCTGGCGACCTAACGCGCGAGAATGAATTTCGGCGGTTCCGACATGATGCCCACTGCGTTGCGCTCCTGGCAAATCCTGCAGCCTGCGGCGAGGGCATCAGCCTCCATCACTGGTGTCACAACGCTGTGTTCCTGGATAGGACGTTCAATGCGGGCCACTTCCTGCAGAGCCAGGATCGCATTCACAGGCTTGGGCTGTCGGCGGATGTAAAAACGCGCTTCACGCTACTCATCAGCTCGAACACCATCGACAATACGGTTGACGGAAGGCTTCACGACAAGGTCAGGGCGCTTTCCCGTTTGATGGATGATCCCGGCCTAGTCCAGATCTCACTACCTTCTCCAGATGAGGGCGAAGGCGGTGCACCTGCGTTCGAGGATGATTGGCAGGCCGTAGCCGCACACGTCGGAACCATAGATGTATGAGTTGCCAAGTCGCGGACGCTGTCATGCTGCCTTCCTGCTGGCCTACAGTGCGCGGCTGAGGCCTTCAGGTGACTTCAACTCTTGGGTGATATCCGCGAGCGGGAAGTCGACCATCATGGCCGCCTCAACTGACGTCCTAGGTACCGCGAGGCTGCTCGTAGATATCAACCTCGCTAGCATAACCGATGTCGTCGCGATCAATCCCGTACTTGCCGCTTTCGACAGCAAGGCTGATCGACATAGTCTGTTGGGCATTGCCCGTCTCTTGCTGCAGAGATGCCCTCTGGCGTGGATTGGAGCTGCAATTGTCGACGGGCGTCTGGCCCCAGAATTCATTCCCGACAGTGACCTAGAAGCCCTTTCCTGGCTTGGGCCGGACCTGGAACCGCTGCTCGTCGAAATACATCATCGGCTAACACGTGCGTCCTTTGACGAGCGCAGAAAGATGCTCGGCAATGCTGGCGAACTCGCAATCATGTCGGCCCTTCGTTATGAGAGATACTCACCGGTGCATGTGGCGCTCCTCTCTGATTGGTACGGCTACGACATTGAGAACCGTCGGGCCTCTGCTACCGAGCGCTTGGAGGTGAAGGCGTGCGTAAGAGCCACCGCAGACCGTGTATTCGTGTCGCGCAACGAATTCGACAAAGCAGCAAAGTTCGGGTCCGAATGGCGACTCATTCAGGTGATATTTTCGTCAAGTGTAATGGTGGAACGAACCATCATAGCCGCTCATGTAGAGGAGGTCCGTGAACTTAGCAGCGGCGCGCTCCAAGCGTTGGCTCCTGATCCATCGCCGACGTTCCAATGGACCGATTCCGCTGAATTTCGCCCGACCCCCGATATGTGGATTCCAAGCGCACTGCGCGTGGATAACACCTTCTCACTGGAGTGTAGGTAAGATGTGCGCGCCTCGTTGTCGCTTGCGCGTCCGGAGAACTGTAAGACCATCCATCTGGAAAGACCGCACATTCATAAAAGGCCCCGGTGCCTAGCAGTGTGATAGCCCGGGAGCAGATGGAGCGACGCATCGAGCTCAAACTGCCGCGGCTGATCGAGTTGCTGTTGTCGCGGCCGCTGGTCTCCACCACCATGATCCAGAAGGAGCTCAAGGTGTCGCGACAGGGTGCCAATTTCGTTGCCGAGTTCACCCTGTCAACCTGCGCGAAATCACGGGAGGGCGCGATATCGGGCGTAGGGGTCGTTTGGCTATTCAGGTCGGATTTCATTGGTCTCCGTGGGCGCGAGATCGAGTGTCACGTGGCAACGTAGTAATCCTTGCTTTGCCTTGCCGGCGGCACGGCATGGGCCGTGATCAGACCGTCTCAGATGAATGAAGACCTTTTTTCGCTTTGGGCCAAGGTTTGCCGAAGACTGTCAGGAAAAGGGCATCTGTCGCATTCATATCGCCATGAGGCAGTTTTCGGCATCCGTCACCGTGAGCTCTACGCCAACTTTCGGATGCATTATCTGATTCCGCGCTGTGATCGCTGCGGAAAGTAAGGGCCACCATGCCCGATTTGTGTCGAATTGTTTGTGCAAAAAACGCCACAATAGAAATGCAGCCTTTCATCAATTGAACGGTATTTATGACGCAGTAAGATTATTGACGAACATGTTAGATCTTGAAACCGAGGTAAGAAAGGGAGTCAGCCACTCCGGGATTTTTAAGAAGCATGCTTGCCCAGGAAGTCGGCGAGTCGGCGAGCAAGGCGGTCCGCGTCTTTCATCTCGCATTCCCAGATCACTAGGACCCGCCATCCGTCGGCCTCGATCGCTGCGACGCTCGCGGCATCGCGCTCGACGTTCCTCGCGATCTTCGCCGACCAGTATTCCCGGTTCTTTTTCGGCATACGCGCGCCGCGCTTGCACCCATGTCCGTGCCAGAAGCACCCATGTACGAAGATGACGGCCTGTCGCCGGGAGAACACCAAGTCGGGCTTCCCGGGCAAGTCCTTGCGGTGCAGCCTGAAGCGATAGCCGAGTGCGTGCGCGAGGCGGCGGACGGCCATCTCCGGTTTTGTGCCGGTTGACCGGACCAAGGACATTTGTCGGCTTCTGGCAGGATCAACGTTCGCAGTCATGGAAAATTCATGGTGAGCATGTTACGGATGAGAACAAACCGTAAACCATTTTCGGCGTGGGGTATGCTAGCATTACGCGCGAATCACGGGGAGATCATGCGGACATTTTATGAGTTTTTCGCCGGCGGAGGGATGGCGCGTGCCGGACTTGGTCCAGAGTGGCAGTGTGCCTTCGCTAACGATTTCGATGTAAAAAAAGGCCTGACGTATCAGGTCAACTGGGGGACCGGCGGCGAGCTGACTATCGGTGATATTCGCCAAGTCAAGATCGACAAGCTCCCCGGCACTGCCGACTTAGCTTGGGGGTCATTCCCCTGTCAGGATCTGTCGCTTGCCGGAGGCGGCGCTGGATTGAAAGGCGAGCGTTCGGGAACCTTCTATCCGTTCTGGACGATTATGAACGGCCTGATCGCAGAGGCCCGCGGTCCGAAGATCATCGCGCTGGAAAACGTTAACGGGACTCTGACCAGCCACGGAGGCGCTGACTTCGTGGCGATCGCCGAGACTTTCGCGAAAGCGGGCTACCGCTATGGCGCTATGGTCATCGACGCAAAACTTTTTGTCCCGCAGAGTCGCCCAAGGCTCTTCGTCATCGGCGTCCGGGGGGATTTCGAGGTGCACGAGGCCATGCTATCGCCGGAGCCGGTGGCGCCCTTCCATTCCCGCGGCCTTCAAAACGCGGTCGCAAGGATTCCTGCAAAGGCGCGGAAGCGGTGGCTGTGGTGGAATCTTCCTTCTCCGCCTGTCCGCAACACATGCTTCGCCGACCTCGTCGAAGAAAATCCCTCGAGCGTCGAATGGCACACCACGGAACAGACCGCGCGGCTGATCGCCCAGATGTCTCCGGTGAATATCGCGAAGCTTGAGGCCGCGAAGCGGGCCGGGCGCCGCATGGTGGGGACCGTCTACAAGCGGACGAGACCGCAGAATCCTAACGGGAAAGCTGTAAGAGCGGAAGTGCGCTTCGACGAGATCGCGGGCTGCCTGCGCACACCGACGGGAGGGTCGTCCCGGCAGACGATCATGGTCGTGGACGGCGCCCGTGTCCGGTCGCGCTTGATCAGCGCGAGGGAGACCGCACGGCTCATGGGACTTCCGGACGACTACAAGTTGCCTCGCGCATACAATGAAGGCTACCACCTTACAGGGGACGGGGTGGCAGTTCCGGTCGTTCGCTTTCTGGCGCAGCACCTGTTCGAGCCGGTCCTCCGAGCGACCGAGGGACAACATGGCGAAACTCCCGAACAGCACAACAGACAGCACGAAAACACCGCCGCTCGAAACGGACGAGCTGCGTAAGGCCATTCGGAAATTCTTCCGCGAAACTCTCTACGACGACCCCTCGGGTGAGAAGCGTCCCGTCGGCAGCTATCGCTGGGGAGTATACGCGTTCTACGACTACGACGGGGAGCCGATCTACGTCGGCCAGACCAAGGAGAAGGTTTCCGGCCGCGTCGGGCGCCACCTCACGAACCAGCGCACCGACGCTGTGGCGATGTCGGTGTTGGACCCTTTTGAGGTGGCGGAGATACAGGTCTGGCCACTGCCGCAGTTCGAGGCCGTGGGGTCGAAGCACTCTGACTTTAAAACGGCGAATGCGCACCTAAACGCGCTCGAGCACCTTGTCTTCACTCGGCTACGCAACGAGAGCAAGTTCAAGGCGATCCTGAATGAGAAGGACCCGCCGGCGCCGACTGTAGAAATCACCGAGCCGCCTTCCATGCGTGGTTCGATTGTCTCCGACCGGATCCAGGAGTTGCGCGGCCATCCGGACACCCGTTTGGCACGTCGGGCGCTCATCGTGTCCAAGCTGTCGCAGGTCATCTCCGAACGCGAGGTAAAGATGGGCCTTCGACGTGTGCTCGTGACCCAGACTAGGCGCATGAACTGGCTGGCGGAAAGACGCTTCGAGAAACTCGGCGGCGAGAGCCTAGTAGAGGAAGGAGCCGAGGACGAAGAGGACACAAAGGGAGACTTGGACGGGGACGGAACTGCGATTCCACACTGACGAACTGAGTGCATCGCGTCGAAAGTGGGTTAAACATAAACAACAATTATGCGCGATGCCCTTGGTCACCGTCGGCGTCGGGTCATCTGCGTCAGGGGAATTGGGCGACATCGACCTTAGCGACGTCGCCGATCGTCAATCTCGCCGCCCAAGTTAGCGGCGTAGCCCGCCGCTTTTCTCGGATCAAGGCGAATAGGCAAGACCACACCCAATCCGGCCCGCGCCATCCCGCCCCGCAAAAAATTCATAAAATGCGCCAACATGCATTGCGTCTCTCTCGCCGGCATTGTCGTCAAACAACACTGAAGTGTTTACTAAAAACTGTGGGGCAGCTTGCTTAGATAGTATCCTGAAGGTTCTGCAAAAAGCTCTGGAGAGAGAACAGCCCTTACTCTGAGGCGAGGGGCGGCCATGGCACGCTGGTGACGTTGCGATCACCGATTCCCGTGGAAGGGCAAGTGCCATGACCAAGCGAGACGTTAGACTGAGCAGAGGCGAGTTGAAAGCGTTGCTGTTGTCAGATGAGGACGCCTTTCGCAGAGTTTTGCAGACTGTCGTGCAGGAGGCTTGGAAGCCGAGATGACGGAGGCGATCGGGGCCGAGAAAGGCGAGCGAACGGCGGAGCGGGTTGGTTACCGGTCCGGCTATTATGAGCGCAAGCTTGTGACGCGGGTTGGGGTCCTGGAACTTCGCTTTCCGCAGGATCGGGTCGGCCGGTTCTCCTTGTTCGAGTGCTACCAGCGCTCGGAGAAGGAACTGGTATCGGCGCTGGTCGAGATGTACGTGCAAGGCGTGTCAACCCGCAAGGTCAAGGCGATCACCGAAGAGCTGTGCGGCCATTCCTTTTCGGCCTCGACGGTGAGCGAGGCGACGGCGCGGCTGGATGAGGCGCTGAAGGCGTTATTTGAGCAGCGGCTTGCCGAACCTTATCCATGTAGCGGTGGCAGTCACAGTTCGAATCATCCCAAGCTATCACTTTGGACGATCCCAGATTCTTGTTTTGTTCGCAATGCCCGGTGCCGCCACGAGGTATCCTCGTGCGTCAACTGTACGTGCACGGGTTTGAGTTGGGGCTAACCCAGCTTAGGGAAAAGACCGTATCTGCCTTCACCGTCCACGCCGGTAAAGGTCTCAATTTTGGCTAGAGGCCGAATTCCGTTCGGGGGGTCGGAATTCTCAATTATGATGATCTGCGCCAGGTCTTTCAGGCCAGCGAGATGTTCATAGAAGTGCGTCGCAAGGCTTGTTTTCTTAAGTTCTTCCTCGTCGGCTGAAAGCTCGCCGTGCTTGCTCTTCATCGGCTCGCGATATGTGAGAAGCGGTGTGTCTAGAACCAAAAAGCCGGGATGTGGCAAATCTCGGCGCCGGCAGAAGAGAAGCACCGCAACATTGAATGCGGCATGCAAGATGGCCCGGACGCCTTTTCCGTTCGCCGACCTGGGCTTACCTCCGATGGTAACATCGTTCGTTTCAATATCGAACTGCGCGCGGTCGGCTTGTGGAAATTTCCAAGCCGTCAATACTTCTCGCACGACCTCTCCGAATGTGTAGGCAATTGTGCTATCCACACCCACGTCGAGTTTGTCTGCCTTGCCCTCAGAAACCTTCTTCGATCTGGGATCGACGAACCACGAGACGGTCCCTTCTCTCGTAAAGGTCTTCCGCTCGATCAAGCCGTGCCTTGGTGGCAGAGAGTTCTTCGTAGAGGTGACGTGCAGCGATTTCTTTGGGCCGAGCGTCCTCTATTCTTTTCCCAGCACGATCAATCTCGTCCGACAACTTTGCAGACCTGCTTCGCAAGCCCGTTGCCTCGGCCTCAAGCGATGTTATCGTCTGACCTAGTTCACGCTGCTCAATCTGAATCTTCCTCACCTCGGCGGCAGCAGCCCTGTGAGCAAGGGCGATCTCATCTGCGGCATGATTGTGCCGCTGGACCGCAGGCGGCGCCCCGCAGACCGGACAATCGCGTTCCGCCATAGTGACCAGTATGAATCCGCCCTCCTCCAAAGCCTGTAGCCGGGCAATGTCGGACTTGTAGACCTCACTAAGACGGCCGAAGCGCTGCAGCGTCACTTCGAGTTCCGTAAATCGAGGAACCAGGTCGCGTTGGGTTTCCACAAGCTGCCGACGCTCGGTCACAAGGCTGTCAAGATTGTTTTGAGCCTGACGCAAGTTGTCATGCAGGGAGCCTAGGGATCCTTCGATCTTTCTGATCTGTTCGGTGAGCTCCTCACGCGTCGGCCCACCCTCGCCAATCTCCTCATCAAGTTGAGCGATCATCTCATCGACCAACTCAACCTTTGCAGTTCGGGCGACACTTTTCTCCTTTTTACCTGCAACGGTAACAGCCGCGCCATCGTCGTTGCCGGTTAGAAGCAGACGGAACAAGTTCCGTTCAAACGTCCGCTGACTGGGAATTCCAGAATAGAGGACGGGACTTCTCTCGGAAATGATGTCTTCCTCCGACACAACGACGTACGGAGATAGCAAGCGGATCGAGAGAGTATCTTTTTCCGCGTTCGCGCTTTTGACGATTACCTTGTTCGCAAGGCCAAGCGTCTCCAGGAGGAAATATGAAACGTTGTCGCTTCGCTTGGCGTCGAATTTACCTTGAAGGATGGCCCCCGCCGCAGAGGGTGTATTCTTGATCATCCCATCGTGCACACGGAACGCGCCGCCCTTTGTAGCCCGATAAAGTGTGACGTCTCGGGCGCTAGAGAGCGTCAGTCCTAGCCAAACAGCATCGTAGTGCGTGATTTCCTCAGTTTTGGGCAATTCCTTGGTCGCTGCCAGCATGAAGTTTAGCGCCTTGGTCGTAAACGACTTGCCGGTGTTGGAGGCTCCGTAAACTATGTTGAGGCCATCGTTGAACGACAGTTCAGCCGGCGCGACTGATGGTCCTGTGAAAACCAGGTGACGAATCGTGATGCCGCTCGCCATTATGCGCTACTGCCGGTGGGGGCGTGATCTGCGCGGAATTCGGCGGTCCAGCGGCCGATCTTGGCCTCAATCACAGCTTTGATTTCGACCGTCGCCATTCCAGCAAAGCGCTGGGCAATCCAGCGGGCACGCTCTTTGAGTGCCATCGAATAGTCGGACTGAAGCAGGTCTAGGTAGGTTGGCGCATCTTCGCTGGCGACAAACGTGACGCCAAGGTCTGTTTCCACGACGTCAACGAGATGCACCTGCTGCATGATGCGCAAGCTCTTCTCCACCAGCTGACGACGAACGAAGAGTTCACCGGTGCGATTCGGCAAGTCCGGATGGAGACTGGGGGGCACGTCCTCTCCATCGAGGTCAGCCGTATGAACGACCAAGTGGTCCAGCCAAGTCATTTCGATCAGATCACACTGACGCGGATAAAATGCTTCCAACAGCATCACCGCTCGGATGCCGGTCTCGAGGGTGCTGTTGAAAGGATGACTCGGTTGCCGTCCCTCGCTGATCACTTCCACGGAAGCCGCCCCTCATTCGCGAAATGATGACAGGTACCTTGTTTGACCTGCACCCGCGCGTGGCGTCGTAACACCCCGGAAGCTTGGATGGTAGCCGCCTGCGACAGCACCCTTGTCACACGATCCAGGCCGTCACCGTTGGACTCCGTGTAGACATCCGAAACCCCGTGATAAACCTCATCCTTGAACGTCGAAAGATAGTCCGGAGGGGTCGAGTCACGATAATAACGATCGAACTCGGCCGCGTCGAAGTACCGAGTTCGCTGATCACGCAAATGGGTGCCCCACCGAGCGTCCTGTAGAACCGCAGCCGGGTTCTCGAACTTTGATCCGGCGCGCTCGCCATAAATATCGACCAGCTGACTGATGTAAGCAGATTCGTGATCTTGCAGCTGGTCAGGTGCCACGCCAAGCGGCGAAGGTCCCGGATCATCGTTGAACCATTTCACGAGCACAGTCTTCGCGTGGCTGTCATCGACGAGACGGACGGCGTCCAGAGAATACCTGGGTAAAGTCGAAAGCATTTATTGCCGAGCGGATCTCCTCGCTCAAAGGGACGGTTGCATTCTCGACCAACTCCCCGGCTATGTCGGTGGCCCACCGATCGAGGAAGGCCTGCCTGAAGCGTTCCGGATGTGCAATGAAGGCCTGAACGTTGCGCACAACCCCTCGAGGGGCGACGAACGTATAGGAGCGCGGCAGCGTGTACTCACCCTTCGCTGCGTGCATGAAGATTTTGCCCAGCTCAACAAACGCCGCCTTTTCCGATAGACGGGCACCGAGTTGCTTGCACTGGAAGTTGTCCCAAGGGCCTTCATGCCGCTGATCTGTGACGTAAGCCACGACATCGCGTCCCATATCGCCGGTGCCGGACCAACGCTCGTGTGAGTTGTAGTCCTTCGTACGGTTCGCAAGCCAATCGTTGACAAAGGCTTCGAGACGTTCGTTGGGCAATGCGGTGAGCTGGACGGCGTAGTTTGGGCGCAAGATATCGCTCTAGGTTCGAAACGGCGGAGCAAGGTTCGCCGTTCCTTGTTCAATTGACAAGCCAGCGCACAATACATGCCCGATAAAAATCCAATGGGCATCATTTGCCAGTCCGGTCAAAGCTTATTCGCAAGAGGTCAAAGTTACATCAACAAGCAAACAAATCAGGCTGGCATTCATCGGGTTTGTCACGTACCCACCCGGCCCGCAGACGGGAATATTCCTCATCGAAACGCTCGCGCTCGAAGAACCAGATGCGCATCAGCGGATAGATGCGCTCATCGTATAAGGGGCCAACACGTACAACAAGTCGCTGTGCCTTCCCTCCCGGTTGATCAGTGCGCCATCGGTGGCGATGTCGAGGTGAAGCCTATCCGTCCGCGACCTGTGGCGAGCAGGGACCGGATCAGGGGGTTGGTGCTCTTGCCCGGATCCGCGATCAGGCCGGCGCAGTCGTAGACCCGTCCGGCCCGAATCTCCTCAAGCGCGGCCATCAGGACGCAGCTGGCACCGCCGCCGATGATTCGCAAGGGACCTGATCGGAGCCGTGCCGGCAGTCGGGTCCCGATACGCGGAAATGGCGGCTGTCATGATCGCGCGGGTCTCCCTGGCGGCCCCACAAACTATTATGTGTTGGCGTAACGCTTTGAGGTTGAATGCCCGATGCGAAGGTAGCTCAGGCGGTCGCCTTTTGCGGCCAGCTGAACGTATTTTCCGGGCGCGGCAAACCGAAATGGTCCCTCAGCGTTGGCCCGTCATAGTCGTGCCGGAAAAGTCCGCGCTTGCGCAAGAGCGGCACCACTTCCTCGGCGAATATGTCGAACCCGCCCTGCAGATACGGCGGCATGATATTGAAGCCGTCCGCGGCGCCATTGTCGAACCATTCCTGGATCTTGTCGGCGATCTGTTCAGGCGTCCCGGCCTGGACCCAATGGCCGCGCGCCCCGGCGAGGCGGTGGAGCAACTGGCGGATTGTTGGATTCTCGCGCTCGATGATGTCGAGTACGACGTGGAAGCGGCTGCTCGCACCGCGCTCGCCCTCGACGCGGATAAGCTCGCGCGGAAATGGCCCGTCCAGATCGTAGCTGGAAAGGTCGGCGTCTACGATGCGGCGTAGCTGGTGAAGGGAATATTCCGGCTGCGTCAGCTCATTGAAGTCGTCATGCAGCGCGCGGGCTTCCGCCTCGGTTGAACCGATGAAGGGGCTGATGCCGGGCAAGACCTTGACGTGGTCAGGGTTGCGGCCAACCGACTTCACGCGCGCTTTGATGTCAGAATAAAATTCCTGCGCGTTGCCGAGTGTCTGATGTGCTGTAAATATCGCCTCGGCATAGCGGCTCGCGAATGACCGTCCGTCTTCGGACGAACCTGCCTGGACGTAGACCGGACGCCCCTGCGGCGAGCGCGGAAGCGTGAGCGGTCCCTTCACCCGATGGTATTTGCCGATGTGGTTGATTGGGTGGATCTTGTCGGTGTCGGCAAAGATTCCGGACTCCCTGTCCGAGACGAGCGCGTCGTCCTCCCAACTGTCCCAGAGCTTCGTCACCACATCAACGAACTCGCCGGCGCGCTCGTAACGATCGGCGTGGGTTGGATGTCGGTCAAAGCCGAAATTCAAAGCTGCGGACGCATCGCCCGTCGTGACGATGTTCCAGCCGGCGCGCCCGCCGCTCAAATGATCGAAAGAAGCAAACAGCCGGGCCAGGTTGTAGGGTTCGTTGTAGGTGGTCGAAGCCGTGGCGATGAAGCCGATGCGTTCCGTCACAGCAGCGAGAGCCGAAATCCATGTCAGCGGCTCCAGTCTGAAGCGGCTTGCGTAGCGAATGTTGTCGGCAAGCGCGGGCCCATCGGCAAAGAACAGCGCGTCGAATTTGCTCGCCTCGGCCTTTTTCGCCAGTTCCTGATAATAGGAGATATCCAGCACTCTCTCAGGGGCGGAATCCTTGTAGCGCCAGCCGGCTTCATGATGGCCGCCAGGATAGATGAAAAGGTTGAGATTCAATTGTCGTTTTTCGGCGGGCATAGTTCGTCCTCCTGGGTGGTGATGCTGAGCGACAGATCTTGGGGGGCCGTTCAGACGGGCAACACAGGCTTTGTCTCGATACCGAGATGACGCAGAAGTTCGGAGCGGATCTCGCCGAACCGGCGATCGCCATGTTCGCGTGGGGTGGGAACATTGATTGCGATGTCGGCGACGATCGCGCCCTTGTCGAGCACCAAAACACGGTCCGCCAGCGTCACGGCTTCGTCCACGTCATGGGTGACCAGCAAAACGGCCGGCTGGTGACGGGCGCAGAGCTGGCGCAGCAGATCGTGCATGCGCAGGCGGGTCAGCGCGTCGAGCGCGCCGAACGGCTCGTCCGCCAGCAGCAGCTCAGGATCACGAACCAGCGAGCGCGCCAATGCCACCCGCTGCTGCTCGCCACCAGAGAGTTCAACTGGCCATGCGTTCTGGCGGCCGCTCAGGCCAACCTCTTCGAGAGCTACCCGTCTGCATTCGGCGGCGTCCGGCAGGTCGAGGCCAAGAACCACATTCTCCAGCACTCGTTTCCAGGGCAATAGTCGGGCATCCTGGAACACCACCGATTTCTTGTCGGGTGTTTCGAGCCGGCCGGAGCCGGAGACTTTGTCGTCGAGATCGGCGAGAGCGCGCAACAATGTACTCTTGCCCGACCCGCTACGGCCGAGAAGGGCGACGAACTCCCCCTTCTCGATGTCGAGGCTGAGGCCGTCGAGGATGGTTCGCGGCCCGAAACTTCTCACAAGGCTTTCGACCCGCACAACGGGCGCGCCGCTCAATCCGCCAAGGTGCGACGCCATGACAGCGACCTTTCCTGGAAGAAGCGGACGATGCCGTCGGAGACGAGCCCGAGCAATGCGTAGACGACGAGGCCGACGATGATGATGTCGGTCTGGCCGTAGTTGCGCGCGAGATCGATCATGTAGCCGATGCCGCTGGTGGCATTGACCTGTTCGACCACCACCAGAGACAGCCAGGCATAGGTCACCGCAAAGCGCAGGCCAAGGAAGAACCCTGGAAGGGCGCCGGGCAGGATGACCTCGCGGATGAATTCGCCGTAGCCCATTCGCAAGGTCTGGGCCAGTTCGACAAAACGGCTGTCTATGCTGCGCAAGCTGCTGTGGGTCTGGATATAGATCGGGATCAGGACAGCCAGCGCGATGGCCGTTACTTTCATGCCCTCGCCGATGCCGAACCACAGCATCAGCAGCGGGATCAGAGCGAGCGTCGGTATCGCCCGCTTGATCTGAACGGGGCCGTCGATAATGGCCTCGCCAAGCCGCGACAAACCTGAAATGAGAGCAAGGACGGTCCCGATCAGGACTCCGAACACCAGCCCCTGTGCCGCCCGCCAGGCAGACGTCATCAAATGATGCTGAAGCTTCTCTTCGGCGATGAGATCGATGGCGGTGCTGACAACCGACCAAGGCGCCGGCAGCGTTCTTGGATCGATCAGGCCGGCGATACTGCCGATGGACCAGATCACAAGAAGAAGTGCGGGCCCGATCAGCGCGCCAAACGGGATCGTTCGCCCAAGTGCGAGTCGCCTCGTCTCGGTCTTGCGGGGCTCGGCCGCAGGCGAAATCAGCCCCCTTTCATCCGTTGCGTAGGGAATGTTGGGTGCAACCGCAGCGGTGTTCGAGAATGCGTTCATCGGTGTCGTGTCCGGTCTCGGGAAGCAGGCGTCAGGAGGCGTTCAGCGCGTTTGTGGCGATCGCCTCGAAGCGCCTGTCGAACAGGTCCTCGGCCTTGATCGCGGGCTGTTCAACTCCTTGGCCAGGAGATCGATCGTCGCCTGCTGGCGCACGATCACGTCGTTCCAGTCGGCGGGGATGTCGAACTGACCATCCGTCGACCAGATACTGGCCATCTTCTGTGTTGAGGCCCTGGGTGGCGACGTAGTACCCCTCGATCCACTCCTTGGGATGCTCTTCCACCCAACGGGCGCCTAGCGCCCAGTAGCGCACATATTCGCCGAGAGCGGCGGCTTTGGCCGGGTCGTCAAGCACGGCTTGTGGGGCATAGAGATGGGCTGGATCATCGCGCAAGCCGTGCGGGATGGTGGCAGCGCCGTCGGCGCCATACTGGCGCAGATAGCGCTTGATGAGGACGCCCGAGATCGGCGCGACGTCGACTTGCTTGCCGGCAAGTGCCACTGGATAGGCGTCGCCTTTGCTGGGCAGTTCGATGAGATCTACATCCTCCTTTTCCAGGCCGGCGGCCTGCAGGACCCTCAACACCAGCGCGCCTTGTGCCTGACCGGGGCTGAAATCCGTTTGCCGCGCAAATCCGCGAGCGTCTTGACCTCGACTCCCGGTGCAATGCCGAGTTGATAGATCGGGTGCGCAACCGGATCATTGCGGAACTTCGCGGCAATGATCTTGACCTTGAGCCCCGTCCAGGTCGCGTGGATGGGTGGAATGTCGGCAACGGATCCGACGTCCAATGCGTTGGCGCGAAAGGCTTCGATTGTCTGTGGGCCGCCGCTGATATTGGCCCATTCGACCTCGAACGGCAGTTGATCGATCAGCCCCGATAATTCCAGCGCCCTTTGCGTCTCGGGATCGTCGATACGAAGCACAGTGCCCGCCGGGATTTTGGTCGGCAGCTTGCCCGCGTCCGGACTACCCGCCTGGGCAATGAGGGGGGAGGAATAAGCGGCCAATGTGACCGCAAAAGCGGTCACGAACCCACCAAACCTCCTTCTCGACAATTTCTCCACAGCAAATGTCATCGTCCTGCTCCAGTTTGGAATGGCTCCTACTTTCGCTGTGCAGTATGTCTACCAATTTTGTAGACTAAAAAGTATCGGCTGCTGTTCTTTGCCACCCGAAGGAAACGCTGTTCGTCTCCAATGCTTATTTGGAGCACGTGCCGCTCAACAAGAGGCGGGTTGGGGCGCGCAGAGCAGGTCGCGCTTCTAACCGATGCCAACTCGCATCGTCGCCAAAAGCGGTTCCAGTGGCCCTATGCGCCTTTGCAGCGAGCTTTGGCTTGGAACAGGACCCAGCGTGAAGCTGCCTAGCAGAAAAATCGCTTCGGCTCCGGTCGTGGAAGGAAAGGCACCTGTGGCCTGCGATGATTACCGGCCGATAGGAACGGCCGGGCTCGCAATCTGCTTTCTCTAACAGAGCGAGAGGCCGGCTTCGTAAGGACCGGAAGAGCTACTGTTTCCTTTTTGAAGGGTCCCCTGAAAAGTCTTCTGCCTAAACCTCATTATTGTGGTCCAGCTGTCGTATTTTCCAAGGTCATTGCAAGGTAGAGTGATAGCACCTTGCCGCCTGCGCGGCAGGGAAGGCCATTGCAGAGCCGGAACCACGGTAAGACGGCGCAGACCGTCAGGCTCTTCAAAAAACCATTCAGAGGGGATCGTCATCATTGATCCGGCGACTGGGAGGCTCGGCCGGTTGAAAAGAGGACGTTGGCAATGGGGCGGCCACGAGATAGCTGGGGTGATCCACGCCACGCACTTGCACGGATCACCTGCCAAAAATGGCGGATCGGTCCCGGAATCGAGCCGCCGCCGCGGGTTTTTTGCGGCCGTAGCAGCCTCGCTGTCTGCTGTGCACCTGGCGAACCCCGCAGCAGATGAGAAACCCTGCGTGCGTCGCGCTGGCGCTGATGGTGCAGCCGGAGACACGGCTGCTCGACGAGCCGTGAGGGCCTCTCGAGGCCATGACCAAGATTTCCATACAGGAAGAACTGGCGCGCATCTGAGCGAGAAAAACGTCATCCTGGTGGACAAGGGCGTGCCAGCCGGCGCGGGCGTTTCGCGCCTCCGGCGCGGCATTCATCCCTGTGAGTCAGGCTTGTTTCTATAGCGAAATTCGACAAAAAGTCGCGGATCGGGAGAAGGGAGCGGATATGGTCTTTCGATTGAAAGAGCGACTTGGCAAGAAACTTCAGGAAGAAGTGCAATTCTTCAAATGTTGGCAGAAGGATAAGAAAGGTGTGGGCGCACTCATGCCCACGTCGATCCATGCGGCGCGCCGCATGGCTAGTGTGGTCAACCCGCTTTCTGGATTGCCGGTTGGGGAAGCAACCGTCGGGAGTCGATCAGTGAACGTTTGTCGCTCACATTTCTGATGTGCACATCGCCAGCGGCTCAGCAGGAGCTTCACCGTCACGGGCTTGCCTTGTACCGGCAGATCCTGAAGGCTGCGATTGGACCAGCCATACCGACTTCGACTTCGCCGGCCACAATCGGGGCAAATGTCGATCGCTGGTCCGGCAGCGGAAACAACCCAACTGTGATCATCAGTGAGCGCGACACCCAGAATTCTGACCCCTGGGCCAGGCGACCATTTCGATTTCGTTCGCATGCCCGCCCATAGCGATAGCGTCGCTAACAGCGGATGAACCACACAAATTGAGGAAGACCCTGGTTAAGTGCAAAGCGACACCAGCAGCGCGCGCACCGCGAGCATGCTGATAGCCGGCCCAAGGTGTGACCGAATTCCCGGCGGCAAGCCGGAGCGATGAGGGTGCCGCAAAGGACGTGCCTTCGGTCGCCTCAAGGCCTCAAGCTCAACGGCGCTATTGTCACCGACGACGATGAAAGGCCGTTGGAGACATCTGCAAAACTCAACGAAATCGGCCTTGACCAATCCCGGGCTCCGGCCGGGGCCGATGGCGGTGTAGCCGCATCGTTTCCAGACTGCATCAGGCGCATCGCCTGCTCCGACCGCGATCGCGTTCACGCAGTCAGCCGGGACTTGTGAAGTTCGAGGAGCGGATTTGCGAGCTCGAAGGCGTGCCCGATCTCGAAGAGATCATGGAGCCGCTGCTGGCCGCCCGGCGGAAGCTGCGTGCCGAATTTGCTCGCCTGCACAAAAAAGTGCTCACGATCGCTAGGAATGAGACGACCTGCCGGCGCACCTGATGACGGTTCCCGGAGTCGGCCCCGTTGTGGCGCTCGCCTATGCCGCGACAATCGACATTCCGCAGCGGTTCAGAAGCTCCAAAGCGGTAGAGCCCATCCTGGGACGTCGAAATCGACTTTTTAAGTCGCCGTCGGCAGTCGAAGCTTTCAATCTGGAGCAACTCCGAAAAAGGACTTTTTCAAACGGTGGGAGAAAACAGAAACACTTATTAGAAGCGGTTTGGTAGAATTCCTGCATACAACGATTACTCTTGGGAAATTTAACTATGCCAGCCGCACAATTTGACACTACTACTAGCAAATCGTTCCCGCAGAGGGGCATGATACGCCAGACGATTGAACAAGAATTAGAGCAGCTGCGTTCACAAGATGCGGACCCCAGATCAACATTCGCAGACCGTTGGCTCAACGACCGTGGGCTCCTTGTTGATGACGGCACATTCGAAGTTGCTAAGGCGGCTCACTTTGCCTTCTTTACCAAGGGCAACAACTACCCAGCTGTTGTTCAGTTCGAGCGTGATCTAATACAGATGGCGCTTAGTTTGTTTCACGCTCAAAATGATGCAAATGGAGCCGTGACTAGCGGCGGGTCTGAGAGTCTCTTTCTCGCTACTGCTGCTGCCCTTGCGAACGCCAAAGAACGACGGCCGGATATTACTCGGCCAGAAATAGTTGTGCCGCAGACAGGCTATCCCACATTCGAGAAATATGAACGGTATTTCGGATATACCCTGCGTCGCGTACCGGTCGATGCAAATTTTCGCGCAAATGTCTCGGCAATGTCCGAGGCGGTCAACGAAAACACGGTCATGATGCTTGCGTCGATGCCGTCTTGGTCGCACGGCGTTTGCGACCCCGTTCGTGAACTGGCGGAAATTGCGGACAAACATGGGATTTGGTTGCATGTGGACGCTTGCGTCGGCGGATTCTTAGCGCCGTTTGTGCGCGAACTCGGACGGGACGTTCCAGACTTCGATTTTCGAGTCCCGGGCGTAAGTTCAATCTCGGCCGATTTTCATAAGTATGGCTACAGCGGCAAGGGCGTTTCGGGTGTTTTCTATAGAAACAGAGATATCGCCCGCCATCAACCCTTCGTTTTCGACACATGGGCAGCAGGGCTTTATCGATCACCGGTTCTTACTGGGACGCGTAATGGTGGCGCAATCGCGTCGGCCTGGGCAGTTATGCGTTACCTGGGGCGGGAGGGATACCTTTCGCGGGCAACTCAAATCCTCAAGCTGAGAGACGCCATATCGGGGTTTGTTGAACGGTGCCCTGGCTTAAAAATCGTCGGCGGAGCTGAGCTTAACGTGGTCGGAGTTGGCAGCGATTACTCTGACATCTATTCGATTGCAAGCAAGCTGAAGGAGTACGGGTGGAAGGTGAACCTTCTGAAAGAGCCCGAAGCAATACAGTTCGTGCTCGGACCACTTCGGGATGAATATATAGATTTGCTAGTAAAAGACCTCGAAAGAGCCGTGGAAGCGGTGCGGCGCGAAGGCTTCAGTGCTCCTTCTCCAGCCGTGGTCTATTCCGACGAATTCTTAGACTGAAAGCGGACTAATTGTTGTTCGTGAAGGTTCAGTCCAATATGGCGAAACCGAAATTCCGGTACTTGAGAGGCTGGGCCTCCGGTCGATCGTGGCCGCATCCTCACCGCAGGTGGAAGATTCTGTGACGATCGGTCAGCCTGGGCCTGCTTGAGATCACTCTTCGTCTGCAATCTGCCCATCCTTGAACAATCCGATGCCCAATAGAGCGCTAAGTTCTATCTTAGGTAGATATATACGGCGACTCTTGCGCTCGCACCGATATGGAGAAACCAATGTCACTTTCTGAAACAGTTCTAGCAAAATTGAAAGACAAGTCGTTAGTGACGGACAAAGCTCCTGTAGGGACTGGCTGGGTAGCGGCAGGTTCAAGGGGCCTCACATTCGAGGTCACCAATCCCTCAACCGGCGAAGTCCTGGCAACCCTTCCAGATCTCGGTAAAGAGGACGTCAGGTCGGCGATTGAGGCTGCCCATGTTGCCCAAAAGAACTGGGCGAAGAGGACGGGCAAGGAGCGCGCCGCAGTGCTGCGGAAGCTTTACGACCTCTTAGTCTCGAATGTCGATGATCTTGCCACCATCCTGACTTTGGAGATGGGAAAACCGTGGCCGGAGGCGAGGGGAGAGATCCTCTATGGTGCGTCCTACGTCGAGTGGTTCGGTGAGGAAGCAAAGCGAGTTTATGGCGACACCATTCCAGGTCATCAGCCGGACAAGCGCATCATCGTGATCAAGCAGCCCATCGGAGTTGTGGGGGCCATCACGCCGTGGAACTTCCCGAATGCGATGCTTGCCCGCAAGATGGCCCCGGCAATCGCTGCCGGCTGCAGCATGGTGTCGAAACCTGCGGCTCAGACACCCCTATCCGCGCTCGCTCTGGCTCTCCTTGCCGAACGCGCCGGTCTACCACCCGGTCTTTTTTCTGTACTCACCACGACCGATGCGGAGATGGTGGGTCAGGAATTCTGCGGAAATGAGAAGATCCGAAAGCTCACTTTCACGGGCTCGACCAATGTCGGAAAAAAGCTGATGCGGCAAGGCGCAGAGCAGATCTTAAAGCTCGGCCTCGAACTCGGGGGTAACGCGCCCTTCATTGTCTTCGATGACGCGGATCTCGACGCTGCCGTCGACGGCGCAATGATTTCCAAATACCGCAATGCTGGGCAAACCTGCGTCTGCGCCAATCGGCTCTATATTCAAGAGGGCATCTATGATGCCTTTGCCGCCAAGCTTGCCAAGCGCGTTCGCCAGATGAAAGTCGGCGACGGCTTTGCCGAAGGGGTCACGACAGGCCCTCTCATCGATCGGAATGCGCTGAAGAAGGTACAGGAGCACGTCACCGACGCGGTCGCCAAGGGGGCTAGAGTGGAGGTCGGTGGCAAGCCTGCGAGCCAAGGCGGCCTCTTTTTTGAGCCCACTATATTGACCGGCGCAACGGGGGATATGCGCCTCTCCAGGGAAGAGACGTTTGGCCCTATCGCGCCTTTGTTCAAGTTTTCGATCGAGGAACACGTCATCGAAATGGCGAACAACACAGAGTTTGGCCTGGCTTCCTACTTCTATTCCAGGGATGTCTCGAAAATATTCCGGGTGGCGGAGGCTCTCGAATACGGAATGGTCGGGGTTAACACTGGGCTGATCTCCACGGAAGTTGCGCCTTTTGGCGGTATCAAGCAATCTGGCCTTGGCCGCGAAGGTTCAAAATACGGAATTGATGATTATACAGAGATGAAATACTTGTGCCTGAGCGTGTGATCGGCCTGTGCTCCGCACGAGAAATCCTTTTTCACTTACGACCGTTGCAGCCATGAGCGTGGTCGCTGCAGCGAAGTCAAGCAACTTGCAGGCAGAGCAACTGCATTGCGATGTCTGTCTGACCCAAGCCGGGCTAGATGCAAGGCACTCTCCACTTTGAACGCCGGCACACCATTTGCCACACGTGGCTGATCAGAACCAACGGATTCATGGATTTCAGCGAGCCGCGTTGGCGTGTCCCCGACCTGAAAGGAAGCAATCATGAGGATCAATATTGAGGAAATTACCGAAAAGGACAGAAGCAGCGTCCTGCATCCGTTCACGCAGCTCAAGGATTTCGCCACGGGCAAACTCGGCGAGCCTACCATTGTCGAGACCGGGAAGGGCATCCGCATTCAGGACGCGCATGGCAACCAGTTGATTGACGGGTTCGCTGGTCTCTATTGCGTGAATGTCGGTTATGGCCGTGCCGAAGTCGCCGAAGCGATTTCGCGCCAAGCCTATCGTCTCGCCTACTACCATTCCTACGCGGCCCATACGACGGACGAACTCGCAATCCTCTCAGATCGTCTCGTGCGTATGGCGCCTGGCAAAATGAGCAAGGTCTTCTACGGCATGTCCGGCTCGGATGCCAACGAGACCCAGGCCAAGCTCGTTTGGTACTACAACAATCTGCGTGGCAAGCCGAACAAGAAGAAGATCATTTCGCGTGACCGCGGGTATCACGGCTGCTCTGTCGTCTCTGGCTCGATGACCGGCATGAGCTTCTATCACGACCACATGGACCTGCCGCTGCCGCAGATCGTTCATACAGGAGCTCCGCATTATTATTGGGGCGCAACCCCGGGCGAAACCGAACGCGAATTTTCCGCGCGGCGAGCCGCAGAGCTTGACCAGCTGATCGTACGTCTCGGCCCGGACAATGTCGGCGCCTTCATCGGCGAGCCGGTGCTCGGAACAGGTGGCATCACGCCTCCGCCGGAAGGGTATTGGGAGGCGATCCAAGCCGTTCTGAAAAAGCACGACGTACTCCTCATCGTCGACGAAGTGATCACCGGCTTTGGCCGCACGGGCTCCATGTTCGGCTCGCAGCATTACGGAATTGAGCCCGACCTGATTACAGTTGCCAAAGGCCTTACCTCCGCCTACTTCCCGCTCTCCGGCGCGATCGTTGGCGAGAAGGTTTAGGCGATGAACGACGGCGCTGACAGGGTTGGTGCGTTCTCTCATGGCTACACCTACTCAGGTCATCCGATCGGAGCCGCCGCGGCCAACGCGGTTCTCGACATAGTCGAGAAAGAAGATCTCCCTGGTAACGCTCGTGACGTCGGGGCGTTTTTTCAAGCGCAGCTAAGGGACAAGTTCTCGCAATTGCCTTTCGTAGGTGAGGTGCGCGGGGTCGGTCTTATGGGCGCAATTGAGTTCGTGGCCGACCGCCACAACAGGAAACGTTTTGATCCGGCGCTTAAGGTTGGTGCACGAATTTCGAAAGCATCCCGTGACCGTGGCCTTATCGCCCGCGATATGCCGCACGGGGACATCTTGGGCTTTGCCCCGCCGCTCGTTGCAACCAAGGCTGAGGTCGAAGAGATTGTTGCGATAGCCGAAAGCGCCGTCCGTTTCGTCGCGGATGAACTCGTCCGCGAGGGGCAGAAAATCTGAATGTTAGGCAATGGCCTGGTCCATGGTTGCTGGACCTGAGGGTGGCCCATGCATAGGAAACGGGCCTTATTGGAACATACCCGGTTTGTTGGCTTGGATATTCAAAAATCGGATCTCAATTGCCCTAGCGGTGAGCGGACGTTCTGGGGTCGTCGAATACATTGGCGAGATTGCCAATGATGTTGGGGCGATCATCAAGTTGTGGGACCGTTCTCCGGCCGGCGTCATCGAAGCTGCTTGCCTGGCCCATCTGCGTCGCAAGATATTCGATGTTCACGACAGCCAGCCACCGAGCTGAGCACGACGGCCATGGCCGGTATCCAGGCGATCTACCGGATCGAGGAAGAGAGAGGGGGCTCCCGCCCGCCGAGCGATTGGCCGCTACATATCGAGCCCAGATAGATTTTTGGCATCGTTTTCTTTCGGTTCTAGGCTGTCGACCTTTCCACTCGTCTTCTTTGCAATGATGACTCCCGGGCCTCACTTTTTAGGCTTTGCAGCTCCATTAGCTCGATATAAGGGATATGACAGCGGATGGTGTGTCCGGGTTCAGACTCGGAAAGCTCCGGCTCCAGCGTCTCGCAGATGGCGCCGATCTTGCGCGGGCAGCGCGTGTGGAAGACGCAGCCCGTCGGCGGATTAGCGGCGCTCGGGGTCTCTCCGTCGAGGCGGATGCGCGAGCTCTTTGACCGGTCGAGCTCGGGCACGGCTGACAGCAGCGCCTCGGTGTAGGGATGGTGGGGGCCGGAAAACACCGGTTCCGATGGCCCGAACTCCATGATGCGGCCGAGATAGAGCACGGCGATCTTGTCAGAGAGGTAACGCACCACGCCAAGGTCATGCGAGATGAAGATGTAGCTGACATCTTCTTTCGACTGCAGGTCGGCGAGCAGGTTGAGGATCGCCGCCTGCACGGAAACATCCAGCGCAGAGGTCGGCTCATCGCACACCACGATACGCGGATCGCCGGCGAAGGCGCGGGCAATGGCAACGCGCTGCTTCAGGCCACCTGAAAGCTGGCGCGGCTTAACGGCGAGATGCCGCTCGGTGAGTCGCACCGAGCGGACCAGGTCGTTGAGGCGGGCCTCCAGCGCCTTGCCGGAGAGACCGGCCAGCCGCTTCAGCGCCCGGCCGATGAGATGCCGGATCGAATGCGAGCGGTTGAGCGCCGAGTCCGGATTCTGGAAGACGATCTGCATCGCCTTGATCTGGTCGTCGCTGCGGTTCTCCAGGCGAGGCGCCAGCGCCCTGCCCTCGAGTTCGATGGTGCCGCCGTCATCGGGCGGCACCAGGCCAAGCAGCAGCCTAGCGAAGGTTGTCTTGCCGCTGCCGGACTCGCCGACCAGCCCAAGCGTCTCGCCGGGTCGCAGGTCAAGCGAAACATCCTTGACGGCGCGCAAGGGATGGCCAGGGTTGCCATAGGTTTTGTTCAGTCCCGCGACTCGCAGCACCGGTGCCCCCGCCGGCTTTGGTGCAGGCGCCACATCGCTGGGTGTGGCACGCGGCAGGGCTTGCGCCTTGTGATGATGGAAGCAACGCGACAGCCGGCCGCCCAGATCATAGAGCGGCGGCAGTTCGGTGCGGCAGCGGTCGTCAGCAAGCGCACAGCGATCGGCGAAGGCACAGCCCTTGATGGCCACGCCAATGCCGGGGAGGAAACCCGGAATGGTGTCGAGGCGGCCCTGGTCCTTGCGCTGGCCGCCACGGGGCAGACAGCGTAGCAGCGCCACCGTGTAGGGATGGCGCGGATCGTTGAAGACGTCCTTGGTCGAGCCTTCCTCGACCAGCATTCCGGCATAGAGCACGCCGACCCGGTCGCACATGTTGGAGACGACGGCGAGGTTGTGGCTGATGAATAGGATCGAGGCTGACAGCTCACGCCGCAATTGCTCGATCAGGTCGAGGACCTCGGCTTCCACCGTCGCATCGAGGCCGGTGGTCGGCTCGTCGAGGATCAGCATCGAGGGGTCGTTGGCCAGCGCCATGGCGATCGCCACGCGCTGCTGCATGCCGCCGGAAAGCTGGTGCGGATAGCGCTGCATGACGCTGGCCGGATCGGAGATGCGCACCCGGTTCAGCATGGCGATTGCCTTGTCGCTTGCCGCCTGTCCGGTGATGCCGGCGAGTTCGAAGATCTCGGTCAACTGCCGGTCGATGCGGAGCGACGGGTTCAGCGCCTTGCCGGGGTCCTGATAGACCATCGACACGCTGTCTGCGCGGGCACGCCGCAGCGCCTCGCTGTCAAGCTTCATCACGTCCTTGCCGTCGAGCGCGATCGAGCCGCCGGTGATCGAGCCGTTGCGCGGCAGATAGCGCACCACCGACAGCGCCACGGTCGACTTGCCGCAGCCGGATTCACCGACCAGCCCATAGGCTTCGCCGGTCTTGATGGTCAGGTTGACGTTGCGCAGCACCGCGCGGTTGCGTCCGGCGACGCGATAGGCGACCGAAAGGTCCTTCAGTTCGAGCGCGTTCCTCTCAGTCATTAAACGCCCCCTGGACGCCATCGGTCACCAGATTGACGCCGATCACCAGCGAGGCGATGGCGAGCGCGTCGAACAGCACCGTCCACCAGAAGCCGCCACTGATCATGCCGTAATTGCTGGAGATCGAGAGCCCCCAGTCGGGTGAGGGCGGCTGGATGCCAAAACCCAGGAAGGAGAGCGTGGCGACCGCGAAGATGGCATAACCCAGCCGCACGGTGGTCTCGACCAGGATTGGTGGAATGACGTTGGGCAGGATCTCGACGAACATCGTATACAGCGCGCGCTCGTGCCGAAGCTCGGCGGCGGCGACATAGTCGAGTTCGCGCTCGGTCAGCACCGCCGAGCGCACGGTGCGGGCAATGATGGGCGCGAAGCTCAGCCCAATGACGACGATGACGGTGGTCTTGGAGGTACCAAGCGCGACGATGGCGAGCAGCGCCACGATGACACCCGGGATGGCCATGAAGGCTTCGAGGATGCGGCTGACGACATCGTCGACGATGCCGCGGAAGTAGCCGGTGAGCAGACCCAGTGCCGTGCCGGCCACGGTCGCAAACAGTGTCGCCAGCGGGGCGACGGTCAGGATATCGCGCGAGCCGACGATGACGCGCGAGAAGACATCGCGGCCGATTTGGTCGGTGCCGAACCAGTGTTCGCGCGAGGGGGGTGCCAGCGCATCGATGATGTCGTCGGCGAGTGGGTCGTAAGGCACGAAGCGCTCGCCGAACAGCGCACAGGCGACCCAGAACAGCACGATGGCAAGACCGACGAGGAAGGTTCGCGAGCGTAGTAGGGAGTAAAAGACATCCGCCAGGGGACTGCGCCGGCGCATGTCGTCTTGTGCGGGAGAGGTGGTCTGGACGGCGCTCATTGCTCTGCTCCCAGCCGGATACGCGGATTGAGTACGGAATAGAGGAAGTCAGCGGCAAGCGTCGCCACGGCATAGACGATGCCGATGGTGAGGATGCCGGCCTCCAGCATCGGGAAATCCTTGCCGCGCGCGGCGGTGAAGATAAGCGAGCCGATGCCCTGGTAGCGGAACAGCGTTTCGATCACGACCAGGCCGCCGATGAGGTAGCCGGTCTGTGTGGCGATGACGGTGATGGTCGGCAGCAGCGCATTGCGCAGCACATGTCGCCAGATCACCGTGCGCCACGTCAGGCCCTTGAGCACGGCCGTCCTTGTATAGTCGGAATCGAGCGCCTCGATCATGCCGGACCGCGCCATGCGGGCGATGTAGCCGAACAGCACCAGGAATAGCGGCAGCGACGGCAGGATCAGATAGTAGATCTGGGTGAGGAATCCCGCGCCTTTTGGCCATGCCGCCGCGATCGGCAGCCACCTCAGCCAGACGCCGAAGATCAGGATCAGGATGATGCCGGTGACGAATTCCGGCAGTACCGTCACCGACAGCCCGCCCAGGCTGATGATGCGGTCGAGCGGCCGGTTGAGGTTGAGCGCGGCGACAACGCCGCCGAGGATGCCGATCGGCACCACCAGCACGAAGGCGATCAGCGCCAGTTTCATCGAATTGCCGAGGGCGTCGACAACGAAGGGTGCCACCGGCGCACGGAAGACGTAGGACGTGCCCATGTCGCCGTGCAGGAAATTCCAGATCCAGCTTCCGTACTGGACGAGCAGCGGCCGGTCGACGCCAAGCGAATGGTTAAGTGCATCGACCGCGCGCTGGTCGGCGAACGGCCCCAATATGGCGCGCCCGACATTGCCGGGCAGCACCTGGCCGCCTAGGAACACCATGATGCTAAGCAGGAACAGCGTGACGAGCGATAGCGAGACACGCCGGGCAAAGAAGGAGAGAATGGCTATGACTCCTTATGGAGCCAACCCCACGTGGGGGGCTGGCTATTAGACGATTGGCTTTCGCTCGCTTAGGCCTTCGATGCTTTTTCGAGGAACAGCTGCCCCATGGCGGTCGGCTGCACGCCGGTCACGCCTTTCGCCGTCGCCGTGAGGTAATCGGAGAAATAGCCGAAGATGATAGGTGTTTCCTCGAGCAGCAGCTTCTGGATCTTGCCGGCCGCAGCCTTCTGCGCCTCAAGGTCAAGCGCCGCGATGTAGCTGTCCGCCAGCGTGTCGTAGTCCTTGTTCTTGAAGTGCGCCGCGTTCCAGGTGCCGTCGCTCTTCAGGGGTGCTGCAAGGAACACGTTCGGCACACCGCGGTGACCATAGCCGGTGACGCCCATCACCGAATCCAGCCAGTTCGATTTGCCGAACACTGCGTCTCCGTAATAGGGACCTGAGTCGAGGATGTTGAGGTCCAGCTCGATGCCGATTTCCTTAACCCAGTTCTGGATGAGCTGGGCGTATGCCGGGATTTCGCCATAGCGCTCGGTGGTCAGCGTCACCTTGAAGCCCTTGCCGGCACCTGCAGCTACCATGAGCTGCTTGGCCTGCGCGATGTCCTGCTTGCGCTGCGGCACGCTCGTATTGGTTGACGGATAGACGGGAGCGAACGGACTGTCGTTGCCCAGCGTGGCGCGCCCCTTCAGCAGGCCGGCAACCACCTTGTCGCGATCGATTGAGAGTGCAATCGCGCGGCGCACGCGCGGGTCTTTGAAAGGGTCGGAGTCGCAGCGCATGTGCACTTGCCGATTCAAAGACGACTTCAGGCCAATGATATCTACGTTCGGATCTTTGAGCAGGCCGACGCCACCGAGCGCCGTCACCTGGTTGATGATGTCGACCTGGCCGCCCTGCAGCGCCAGGATCTGCGGCTGGATGTCGTCGAAGAAAGTGAACTCCGTGCGATCAGGCAACGCCTTCGCCCCCCAGTAGTCCTCGTTGCGAACGAAGGAAGCGCCGACCTTGGGCGTGTAGTTGTCCAGCTTGAACGGCCCGGTGCCGTCGAAGCTCTTTTCGTAGTCGCCCTTGTAGCTGGCAGGCAGAATGATGGCGTTGTAATTGTCCGACGCCACCATGTAGGGGAAGTTGCCGTTCGGCGCATCGAGGTGGAACTCAACGGTGTAGTCGTCGACTTTCCTGGTCGCGCCCTTCTGCAGGATACCCTTGAAGACGGACAGTGCATTGGACGAGCCGGCCGGGTCGGCGAGCCGATCGAAGCTGGCAACCACGTCATCGGCCTTCATCTCGCCGCCGCTGTGAAATTCGACGCCCTTTCGAAGCTTGAAGGTCCATACCGTAGCTTTGTGGTTCGGTTTCCAACTCTCGGCTAGCGAAGGCCGCAGTACCAAGTCGGGGCCGTCGAGACAGAGATATTCTCCAACCTGCTGCAGCATTAAATAGCCACCATTATCGGCGATGGTGACGGGGTCTATGGCTCCTGTCGGCACGACGCAGGCAACGCGAATGGTGGCGCCGGGGGCGCCTTGGGCGCGGGCGCGCGACGGCATGGCGCCGAGGCCAGCTGCCATGCCTATGCCGCCAAGCAGCGGCAGCGACAGACCGAGCAGACTGCCGTGGCGCATGAATTCGCGGCGACTGATGCGGCCGTCGACCAGCCCGTCGATAAGATGGTTTTCGAGCGGCGTGCGGTTGCGCCTCATGAGATCGAGAATGCGGTAGTTCGTTTTCACGTGTTAGTCCTCCCCTAACATACGATATATTTCAGCCCACCACCTTTGGGGCGGGCGACCCAAGTGTGAACTCTAGGCTTCGGCCTTTGTGGCCCGCATCGTCCCTGATTGCCACGAGCACGACCAGATTTTCTGACTTGTACTCGTTGTAAGCTTTCGACGCGCGTCGGACAGGTTATTTTTTCACGGCTCCTGCCCAGCGGGTTACTCCTTGGACAATAAGGCAAGGCGCTATGGAAGTGTTACTGACTTGCTCCCATTTCACGAAAACATTTGCTGTGAGAGGCCTTGCTTCCGAAATTTTCCAGCCCAATTGGGGAACGCCGTTATCAGCTTAACTCGCATTCAGGAATTTGCGGCATAGACCGATGTCATGAACACCGCAACCGTCAGCTACCAGGGATCGTGGTTTCGAGGATGCAATCCGCCGGTGGGCATCAAGTTCGGTCCGGATTACGCTCGCCGGAGTGCACGGCCTGCCTGAAAAGCGCGGTGTCAGCCTCACTCGGCCATCTCAGTCGCCCACGGCGGAAAATCCGACGGCAGAGTCGCGAGAATCTCCCGAGCCGACCACTCCCGAGACATTCTTGGATTCCTGTAGATATTGACCTGGCCGGTCGTTCCCATCAGTCAGGTGGACCAATTGCTCGGTCAAACTGCAGCACACTGATTATATCAAACTGCGCAGATGGATAGCCCGATCCTCTTTGGCAACCCGACTCACTATGTCGGTGAAATACCTTTCAACACCAAATTCAGGAGTTAGAAATCTCTCTACGATCTCAGTATAACGTTCAATGGAGGATACAACAAATTTCATGTGGTAGTCAAACTGACCCATTACTTCGTAACACTCGACAACTTCTGGAATGACGCACATATTGCGTTCGAAGAAATCCAAGGCATCTCTATGATGCTTCGAGAGGGCTACATTAGCTAAAACAATCTGGACACTTTGTAACTTTTCAATCGCTATTTCCGCAATGTAACGACGGATAATACCATCTTTTTCGAGCTTTTTGACTCTCTGCCAACACGGCGACACAGAAATTCCGACCCTGTCGGCGAGGATCTTGATTGGGAGGCGGCCGTTTTCTTGGAGCACATCAAGAATCCGGTAATCCATGCGGTCTAGCTTGTTCATATCACTTACTCTACATACGATAGTTCACGCAGCGCTGGCTCGGTGGCCGGCAGAGGATGCCGCAGCAATGCGTCGCCACGGGCAAATGCTACCCTGCCACATTTGCCGAATTGACACAGCCCCTGTTTCTGTCAGGCGATGTGAGGACGGCAAACTGACAGTTCTTCCGTTCAAGACACTGTGTCCCGCCGAAAATTTCGCAGATCAACATCGAGCCAGGCTCGGCCTTGCCAGCAAGCCACCGATTGACCAAGGCTGATATCTACGCCGGATTTGGGAAACGTGGGATAGCTCGTGAGCCTTTGGCACGGGCGCGGATCGCATTGTCGCTCACCGCCAGCCGGCGCGGTGGAACGCACGGCGCAAGAAGGCACGTGGCACGCCGAGAGATCCCACCACTGTCCAATGCCCGAGGTGTGATAGATATCGGGCTCGGCCTTCACGGCCGCAGACGTGTGACATAGGTGACTATCGGCCGTTTGGGATGCGCTGGCGCATCCGACGCACGTCCTCAGCAGTGATGAAGTCCGCCAGCGAACAGCCTGCGTGCAAGTCGGGATGAGCTGTTTCGGGCGTGAAATGCGCGAGCGCAATGACGTCCGCTTTAGTCGGCATCGCCTTGCGGCCAAGCGCCAGACTGTTCCCCACGATGTCGGCGAAGCAGTGGAAGATCTCCGGTGTCTGATAGTATGCGCCAGGATGACGGCGTTGCGCCGTTGCTTAAGGTCGAGGATGGCCTCCACATCCCCGGCAAATATCGACCATCCGATCTCGAAATGACGTTTCGCACCCGGTCGTAAAGCGCAGCCGACGTGCAGAGGTTATCGGCATTGCCAACATATGCTCACCTTGAGCAATAAAGGATGTCATGCGCGGTCGAAGGCGGACCGGCTATGTTGTTCAAGTCTTGCGAGCCGGAATATAGCCGACCGCAGCCGCGGCTGAGCCAAAACTCTCGCCCGCACGAATACGCTCTTCCACTTGCGCATCAATAGCTATTATTCTCTCTGCTTTCATCAAAATCTCCTCCCCATGGGCACGCGGTACGACGATAATCCCCGTGTCATCACCGATCACAAGATCTCCTTGTGATACAGAAATTCCCCCGATCGTGATGTCACAATCAATTGGAAGAAGCTTCACCCGGGTTTTCCCCGTGGTAGGTGCAACCCACCGGCTTGGAAGCCACAGTCTCGTTTCCCGAATTTCATCCAAATCCCGGCAGGCGCCGTCAATCACGACAGCCGTGGCCTGTCGATTTTTTGCCACGAGGGCAGCAAGACCGCCCATTGTAGAAATGGGCGAACCGCTCATATCCACCATCAACACCTTGCCAGGCCCTGTCGCTTCAATCAGCTGGCCGACCGCGAACTCGGCTTTCTCAAAATCGCCTAACCTGCCTGTCAATTCGCGCGCGGTGACCGCGAAACCGATCATACGGCCGCTGCCGCTCTGTCGCGCGATGCCTTGAACAGTCCCCTTGATGCCGCGTTCGTCCAATGCGTCCGACCATGTGCTGACCCCAATCACCGCACCCCGGTCCAGGATCTCGTTCTCGCTCATTGCCACTTGGCTGCTCCTGCTTTCATTGAATTGTTCCGATGTCGACGGCCATCGAGCCCACAGTATCGGCCGATGTTCCGGCATTTGCCAAAGTGTCCGCGACGGCCATCAGTCCTTTGGTGTGCGGAATCTAATTGAAAGACTTGGAAATCTATCTCCCGTGCGCGTTTTTCGAAGGTGTCACCATGCTTGTTACCGGATCGTCACACGCGAATTGAAATGAACGATCACGGCACTTGACGGCGGCCGCAACAAACTTGTCGGCGACGGAAATGCATTGCTTAAAGTCGCAGGCATAATCGACGTCCGGATCTTGATAGTCTCGCCGTCGATCCCCGGGTCGCCTCAATGTCCAATGCCGCCTGCTCAGCACCTTCCTGGAGCTGAGTCCCGAATGCGGCCTGTCCTCGATTCGGCGAGACCGATCATGACATCGGCCCAGGCGGCCGAGCACGCGAAGGGGCAGCAAGCGTTGTTGCGGCCGAAAGAATGCCATTCGTTCCGCCTGCTTCCATTTTTGATTGGTGCACTTGTCGTCGTCTTTCGTGCTGCCATCCTCGTCCATCGAGCAAAAGGGCAAGCGCAAGAACGTCGCTGATGGTTTGCTGGCGAAAAAGCCATCGCCATCTGCGATGTCGACCCCACATCGCTGGCCTGCTTGCGCAGTTCAGCAGCATCGATGGGGCGCGCCAGTGTCACGCCGACAAAGAAGCCGCCTTCGGGCCGCACATAGCGATGGCCAGCCATGAACTCGTCCAGTGCCGATGCCATCGCCTCCAGACGCGGTGCATAGAGGCGCCTCAGCGAAGCAACCTGATCGCCTAGCGGCCCACGGCGGAGCCATTCGCCAGCCACCGAAAGCGCGAAGTTGCCAGGCGTCACATAGGTGCTCTCGCCCAGCTTGGCCGCCGCACTGATGGTGTCCGGAGGTGCAATAAGATAGGCGTCGCGAAGACCGGCGCGATCACCTTGGAGAAAGAATTGAGCTGAACCGTCACGTCGCGTCCGAGTTCGGCGATCGACGGTATCTGCGCGCCCTTGTAGCGAAGAAGGCGGTAGGGCTGTCTTCGACAATGCGGAAATCATGGGTCCTCGCCAGATCGACAAGATGCTGGCGCTTGGCGGCCGACCATGTGGTGCCGGTGGGATTTTGAAAGTCCGGAACTGTATACATGAAGACGGGCTCGCGCCGCGCCGCGACGTTCAACGGCTCAAGCGTCTGTCCGTCCGCTTCCCTCGCTAAATGGCGACGACATTTGCGCCGTAGTGGCGCAGCAGGTGGACCATTCGATCGTAGCAAGGCTCCTCGATGAGCACGGTTTCGCCGGGCTTCAGCCAAACGCGACACAAAATGTCGAACAGAGCGACAGAACCGTCAGCAGCCATCACGTTGGCAATGTCCACACCATGATAGTCGGCGAGCCATTCCCGCAGCGGCAGTGGGCCCGACCGCGGGCCCATACTGGTAGGCGACAACCTGCCCAACGCTCAGGGCTGGCACCTCAGGGACGATTTAGTTCCGGACGAGATCCTCACTCAGATGGCGCAGCTCGGCGTCTTCGGCATCTATATCGATCCCGCATTCGGCGGATTGGGCCTTGGTAAACTTGCCATGTGTGTTGTGACCGAAGAGCTGAGCCAAGCCTGGATTGCCACCGGCTCGCTCGGCACACGCTCGGAAATTGCCGGCGAGCTGATTGCATCCGCAGGAACGCCCGAGCAGAAGCAGCGCTGGCTTTCCAGCATCGCCTCGGGAAAAATCTTGCCGACCGCGGTGTTCACGGAGCCGGACACCGGATCTGATCTGGCGAGTCTGAAGACCAGGGCGGTCAAAACACCCGACGGCGGCCGATCATCCAAGGCAACAAGACGTGGATAACGCACGCTTCGCGCAGTGACTGGTGACAGTGCTGGCCCGCACCAATCCCGCCTCGGCGGGTCATGATGGACTTTCCATGCTGGTTGTTGAAAAGCCACTCGGCACCTGGGACGAGCCTTTTCCGTCTTCTGGCATGAGTGGAGGTGAGATCGAGGTCCTCGGCTATCGGGGGATGCGCGAATATGACATCGCTTTTGACGGCTTCGTCATCCCGCCCGGCGGCCTGCTTGGTGAGGTGGAAGGTCAAGGCTTCCGCCAATTGATGCGAACCTTCGAGGGCGCGCGCATCGAGACCGCTGCCCGCGCCGTTGGGGTTGCGCGTCGCGCGTTCGAGTTGGGGTTGCGCTATGCGCTGGAGCGCAGGCAATTCGGCCGATCGATCGTCGCCTTCCCACGGGTCCACGACAAACTCTCTATGATGATCACCGAGACGGTGATGCCCGCGAGATGACCTATTTCGCCGCCCGCCAAAGGATTTAGGCACACGCTGCGACATTGAGGCCGGTATGGCAAAGCTGCTCGCCGCGCGCGTTGCCTGGTCGAACGCCGACACCGCGCTCCAAATCCACGGCGGTAATGGCTACGCTCTGGAATACGAGATCTCGCGGATCCTCTGCGACGCCCGAATCCTGAACATCTTTGAAGGCGCGGCCGAGATCCAAGCCCACGTCATCGCCCGCAGGGCAAGCCTGCGACGACTATGACGACATCGTTCTGTGGGGGAACAGGCATCTCGACTTCCTGCGGCGTCTGCAGCCCTACCATTTCGGCATTCCCTGCGCGGATTGGCTGAGGGTGGTGATGAACCGGATCGGGCCGGACCTGTTCGCCTCCTGCTTTCTGGCCTTCGTCGGCGAGCGTCTGCCCGAAGCGGTCGGTCAGATCGCCATTGATGGCAAGACCTCGCGCCGCAGCCACGATCGCGGGCGTGGACAGGCGGCGCTGCACCTCGTCTCGGCTTATGCGACAACCCACAGCCTCGTGCTGGGGCAATTGGCGGTGGCCGACAAATCCAATGAGATCACCGCCATTCCCTTGCTGCTGCAGGAACTGGCCGCGTCCGGAGCGCTTCGGGCAGTCTCGTTTCCATCGACGCCATGGGTTGCCAATCCAACATCGCCGAGACGATCGTCGATCTCGGCGGCGATTATCTGTTGGCCACCAAGGACAATCAGAAGACCGCCCATGCCGAGATCCAGCTCTATTTCGATGCCGCTCCGGCCATGGGATCGATGCGCTCACTGAGGTCGAGAAGGGCCATGGCCGCATCGAGACGCGCCGCCACCTCGTCTCCCAGCGCGTCGACTGGATGAGCGGCAAGCGGCGCTATCCCGATGAGCCGCGCTCAAGAGCCTCAGCACCATCGCCATGGTCGAGACCCGTATCGAGACGGGCACCGAGGTCAAGGTCGAGCGGCGATGCTAAATCTCCTCTCGCATCCTCACCGCAAAGGCCTTCGCCGAGGCCGCCAGAGCCCATTGGGGCATCGAGAACGGCCTGCATTGGGTTCTCGATGTCCAATTCAAGGAGGACCAATCGCGCCTGCGCCGCGGCCACGGTGCCACAAACATGGCGATGGTCCGCCACCTCGCCCTCAACCTCATCCGAGCCATGCCCGGAAAACGCAGCGATGATCTTATCTGGATCGGCGGTCCAAGTGAAGGGTTTAGGTTGCTGGTTGTGCTCTGCAACGAAGCGGTTGATCGCCGCCTGGAGGTGACGACGGAGTGGAAGACACCGCGCCTGAGACGACGCTTCGACAGTTTTGCGAAGAAGCCCTCGACCGCGTTGAGCCATGAGCATGAGGTCGGTGTTAAGTGGAAGGTGAAGCGCTGATGGCGGCCGAGCCAGGCACGCACCTTGGGTTGCGCAGTTTGTCGACGAACTGCGGATCGTTGGAGAGCTTGAACTGGCGCCAGCGGTTGGGCTGCAGCCCGTGCGCCTTCCAGATGCGGCGCACCGCGCTGGCGCTGATGCCGGCCGCGGCCACCATCATGTCGGCGGTCCAGTGCGTCGTCTCGCCAGGCGGGTCCTGCAACGTCAGTGCCACCACGCGCTCGGCGACTTCAGGTCCGAGTGGGCCAATGCGCGAGGGGCGCGTCTTGTCGCGCAACAGTCCCTCGAAGCCTTCCGCGGCGAAGCGCTCCTGCCAGCGCCACACGCAGGTCTTGGACTTACCAGTTTTGCCGCATGATCTCGACTGTGCCCACGCCGTCGCTGCTCAACAGAATGATCTCGGCGCCCCAAACGTGCTTCTGCGGCGCATTGCGATCTCTGATCAGCGCGCCCAGACGCTGACGGTCAATCGAAGAAACGGTGAGGAATATTCCTGTGCGCATGCGCCAGACTCGCATGCGCACTCACAAAAGAGAATCCCCAGCCGGACTCTTATGTCAGGCATAAACCACTAGGTCGGGCGCGTTGCGAGTGGCCCCAGCATTCCGAAACACGTAAGAAGCCGCCCATTAACGTAAATCTCGCCCATCGTCCAAGAGGCTACAGAGGCACATGCGTCCTCAATGATTTTGGGCGTTATCAACTTAACTCGCGTTCAGGGTTTGCGGCATAGACCGATGTCATGAACACCGCAACCGTTACAACCGCCATTCGTCCCCGGCTGCTACTCAGGGCGTCCAGAGAGGCTGCTTGTTGGTTGGCCCGTCCTTGATCGACAGGTCAGGCACCACGGCCGCTGGCTCCTTCCTCCTCGTACATTGCCGCCTCACGACATCGTCCTGAGCAGAATTCAGTTGCAATAAAAGCTCAAAATAAAATTGCAGGATTTTTATGAATAAAGCTCATCGGCGATGGTACAGTCTTGGCAGAACTCCCGATTTGACACGGCTAAGGAGTGAAGGAACCGCTCTTGTCTCTGGAAGCGAATATAAATGACAACTTATAGTATCCTGCACGGCTCTAGTGCAAAGTACGATAAAAAATGCGCTGGCGGCCAAGCGTCTCGGTCTTTATCCGCAACTGATCCGGCCCTGTACGACTACCTCTCGGGAATTGAGGCAAGCCGTTTCGATAAAGACGATGCCGATGCGCTGATCCGCGAATGTTCGCCGCCACGGATGACCTATGATCTTGCTGGGACTACCATCGATACTAGGACAGGGTTCGGCTGGCCACGACTCTTCCGCATCCGGCAAAACAAGTGCTCGGCTGTTGCCAAATCGCGGCACTCAGCAGCGAGAACTCGGCCGCTTCGCCAACGCTGTGGTAGTGGGATGCAGATAGATCCACGGGCCATGAGCCTTGTAAGAGACTTCGTCAATGGGGGCATCTGCCGGTAGCGCGATCGACCAAAGTACCTCGCCCGGCCATCTCTTCGAGACCGGCAGTCCGATGTTACAGGCGAAATAACAGGGACGCAAAAAGTGTCACAGACCCGTCAAACTCGCGTCCCTTAGACATCTCAATCTCCCAAGTTTGGCCTGGGGCTGCGTGCCATGCCACTGGCAGACAAGAGGTCGCAGCAGATCCAGTAGGAGACGACCGTGCAAGGAAAAGCGCCGCCTGTCGGCTCCAGGCCATTCCAGGTCACCAACCGGCAGGTCCTGACGATCGCTATTCCCATGGCGCTCGCCTGCCTCACTACCCCGATGATCGGCTTCATCGACACGATTGTCGTCGGCCAATTCGGCGATGCACGGCTGATTGGAGGTCTTGCGGCCGGAGGCGTGGTTTTCGATATCATCTTAACGAGTTTTAGTTTCCTGCTCTCCGGTACGACCGGATTAGTCGCCCAAGCTTTGGGCAGGGGCGACGCTCTGGAAGCAAGGGCAGTCCTTTGGCGGGCAATTGTCATCGCCGCGGGTTCAGGGTTGGCATTGGGCCTGCTCGCCCCGCTCATTGCGGTGATCGGCGAATGGTTCATGAACGCGGACCAGCCCGTGACCACCACGATGGGCCTATACATCCGCATCCGCCTAATCTCGGCGCCTGCCTCTCTTATCAACTATGCGATTCTCGGATACTTTCTGGGCTGCGGCAATGCAGCCATCGGACTTATCCTGCAGCTTCTCCTCAGCGGGGTGAGTACCGCGTCATCCATCTTCCTGGGTCTTTACCTCGGGTGGGGCGTTGCAGGCGTCGCCTGGGGAACTGTGTGTGGAGAGGCCGCCGCCGCGATGGCCGGCATCACCATCCTCTTTGGGCGCTTCCGCGCGATGCCAAAAATGGCGCGGCCGCACACGTTCAAGATGGGGGCAATGAGGCAATTGCTTCGCCTCAACGGCGACATGATGATCCGTTCCTTTGTGCTATCGGGAGCATACGTCCTGTTCGCGCGGCAGGGCGCCCAATTTGGCACGTTGACCTTGGCCGCCAACGCGGTGCTGATGCACTTTTTCCTGGTTGCGTGTTATTTCCTCGAGGGGTTCGCAGCGGCCGCCCAGCAACTCGCCGGTCGGGCTTTTGGAGCCCGTGATCAGCGGGCGTTCTTGCGCACCGTCAAGCTGACAACCGGCTGGGGATTCGCACTCGCTAGCCTTCCCTGCGTCTTAGCCTTCACATTCGGCGAACAGTTACTGGGCACGATAACGAAGTCACCGGATGTGTATGCGGAGGCAGTTATTTATCTTCCTTGGGCTGCCTTCGGGAGCTTGAGCGGCGCGCTGGCCATGCAGATGAACGCCATCTTCATCGGCGCCACCTGGTCGCGCGACATACGCAACATGATGCTCATATCTTTCGCCGCCTTTATCGCCGCTTCGCTCGCGTTCAGGCCGGTCTTCGGCAACCACGGACTCTGGGCTGCTCTTCACATTTTTCTGATTGTGCGTGGCGTAAGCTTACTATCGGTTATACGTCGCCGTGTCCGCTCTGCGTTCGCAGGATGATTGTCGATCGGCTACTTAGCAATGTCAGAGCTCGGTTGCAGGAGCTGGGCCGCATGGGAGGGCACTGCATTTTCGGGCGCGCGAGCTGTCGGCATGATGTGCGGCTGATGCCGCTGGCCTATGTGAAACCTTACGTCCAGAAGAATGATGCTGCGGACGCAGAAGCGCTTCGTGCCGAAGGCGGGCAATCCGAGATTGCGCACGACGTTGATCCAATTGGCCTGGCTGTTGTTGCGGCGCCAGCGGAATTCGGCATTGGCGGTGGCGCGCAAGCTGCTGGTGGCACTGTGGAAGTATTAAGATCGGTAGTCGCCCAGCCTGGCCGCCGCTGCAAGACTTTCCTGGAGCAGCGCCATCAGCCGCTCTTCCCCCATACGCAGCCGCCAGCGCGTCAGTGAAGTGCGGTCGAAGGGCAAACGGTACTGGAAGAACTCCTCGCCGCAGAACAGCTGGTAGCAGGGATTCTCCAGCCAGCGTTCCCACAGGCTTTCGTCGGACAGCATCGACTTGAGAATGGCCGTCCCGCCATTAGCCGTGTCGGCAAAGGCGGCCGGCCAGGATCGTCGTCATAGACCTCGCCGAGCCGCTCTTCCAGGAAGCGCCAGTCGATCGTCTTGGCCAGCTTCACCAGCGCATGATCCATATTGAGGATGTGATCCGAGCCGGGACCGCAACAGATCCGTCTGGCCGCTCTCGCGCCGTTCCTTCGATCGCATCGCTTCTCTTCCCTCGCTGCTTCGTCAACAAGCGCATCCAATTTGCCGGAAATCGAAGCCTCTAAGCCACGAAATTCGGCAATCTGAAACCTGAAATCAGGGGAAATTGTTAAACAGAATCAAAGCACTCTGAGTTCTTCACGGACGACGATGGAGCTCACCTTTGAAGAACTGGAGAGCACAGCGACGGAAGACGAGATCGCCGCCGAACAGGCCGCGGCCGGACCACCGAGGTGGCGCAAGCTGGGTGAGGAGATCACCGAGACCCTGGAGGTGGTGCGCGGCAATGGAAGGTGATCCAGCACTGCGGGAGAAGTTCACCTGCCGCGACCGCGAGGCGATCAGCCAGGCTCCGGCGTCGTCGGTCATAACCCGCGAGACTTGGTGGAAGGGTTGGCTTCAGCAACCGAATCCTACGTCAAATCAACCGCTTAAAAAACATCCGCCAGCCTCTCCAACACGCTGTCACGCATAAAACGGAGCATGTAACAACTGCGAAAATAACTGTCGCAGTTGCGAACAATTGGCTTTTGCCTCGATCAATCCGACCCACTCCAAGAGGTCCACGATCAGACGTTAGGCGGACAGCGGAGCCGCTTTTCGCTGTACATTCCAAATGAGACAGGCCAAAGATTCAATCGCCGCCATCACGATTAGGCGCGCCTAGCCTTGGCGTAGCACCTGCCTGGATGTCCTTGCCGCCGCAACAGATTTTCCGCATAGTAAGACACGCTACCGGTATTATTTGCGCGCGACAATGACGAGGCGCGGACCATCGGATGTAAACGCTGCGCCTTCCTCCCCATAAGCGTCAACACTTTCGAATCCCGCGCTTCGCAACATGCGAGCGTATTCGGCAAACCCATAGAGTCTGATATAAAGATGCGTTCGTCTAACGCACCCATTACGGACGATGAGCCTGTCGCAATGCCGACGACCGGTTAGCACCTCATTGCTCATCATGTCGATTCTTAGATCGCCCTTTCGCTGCACAACGTAGCAGGTAGGCGCCTCGTGGCTTGGTACAGCGAAACTATTGACGGAATCGATTAGCAGACGCCCGCCTTTTCGAAGTGAAGCAGCGGCTTCACCAAGAACTCTCTCATTGTCCGCGTCACCGAAATAGCCAAATGTGGCGTACCATAGAAAGGCCGCGTCAAACCGATCCCGCCAGGGAAGTGAACGCATGTCGCCTAGAACATACTCGACATCCACCCGGCGTTCAGCCGCATCCGCTACGGCCTCTTTCAGCAAGATCGGCGAGATATCCAATCCGGTTAGCCGCGCTCCTTTTTCCGCCAACCGGTTGGTAATCCGCCCATAACCACATCCGAGTTCAAGAACTGGGCTGCCTTGTACGAGAGAAAGAAGGTTCCAAATTGCGTCTGCTTGCCTGTCACTCGCTTCAGGCGGATTTACGACATCACCAAAATACAAGTAATCTTCATTAAAGTATACATTAGATTCATCCGAGGGCCTACATTTATTTTCTAGGTCGGTCATAAGCGCAGATCTCCACTGTCAATCTCCCGTCACGTGTACATTTAGCATTTAACCGGCGAATCGAAAGTAAAAAGTTGTTATTGTTTTTTTTCGTTTGTTAACTTATCGACTGCTACCAATCAGGAAGCCCGTGATATTTCTGCGGATTGGCTTTTCCAGCTATCAACTTCGCAAGAAACGGCAAGTCGGCGATCTGTTTTCTTGCGACTTCCGATTTGGGTTTTGTTGCGGGCCGAAGCACGATTCACGGCGTCTGTCGCGACAAATCGGAGCCGGCAGATGTCCAGGACTGAACGGAGCGAGGCAGGAAAGCAAGATCTGTTCCGGTTCCGGACGTGTCGTGTAGTCCTTGACCGGTCGGAACGTATGGCAATCCGGGCAAACCCGGCGAAGAAGGGGCATACGTCTCCGCCCATGATTCACGACCACGTTCTGCAGCGCTGCCATGGTCTTCTTTGCTGATGGACTCCTCGAGTCTAACAACCGTGTTTGGCCCCAGAGAAGTTACCGGTCTCTCATGGCCGCTCTTGAATCGCGGCAACCACGTTGCCGTTGTCAGGCGGAAAATCCACTTATCGTTTCTGTCCAGATCCCCCAAGCCAGCTATAAAGTTCCTTCGACATTCGGCGTCCGACCACGATGTGCTGTAACCGGCGATGAAGAGGTCGGCAGTGGTGAGGTTGACTATGACGTCTCTCACATCCGTTTTCCCGGCGATGTGACGCTTCAAGCGATCAGTCGAATGGTTGGCGCCCGTCTTAGTGTTCGACGCGAACGTTCTCTCCGAAAACCTTTTCGTTTTGGAGGCAATCTTCGGCAAACCTTACTTTGCCTGTGGTGCTACTAGATCCAGCCAGACGCACATTCACCACTTACATTTGTGCGAGTGGGCGATTTGGCTGGACGGCTGTAATGGTAAAGCGAAAATCTATGACAGAATACGGATCGAGTGCATCTCTCGGCAACGTAACGGAAGGCATGCTCGATTTCGGCGGACAATGCTATCCCGACGCCCGTGCGAGCGATCCGCGTTCGCTAGGGTGGATGCAAGGTTCTCCGCCGCCCGCGGATAAGCAGATTTCGTTCGAGGGTGGCCGCTTTCTGGATTTTCCAGAAATCCGGTGGAGCCTTTCGCACATGCGGGAGCTCGTGCCGACTGTGTCTGTGCGCCGCGGCGCTAATGCACCGCTCTCCTTTGGCGCGCCATCCGCCGCTGACGCCGCGGCAGTGGAAACGTTGATGTTCAGCGACATCAACGGTCGCGTCCGCCGCTTTGATGAGGCGCTGTTCGACACCTATACTGACGGAATCGTGGTTCTGCACCGCGGACGCCTCGTCTTTGAGCGTTACTTTGGCGCGCTTGAGCCACATCTGCCCCATGCCTGCTTCTCGGTTACCAAGTCTTACGCGGGTACACTCGCCGCAGTTTTGGTGCACGAAGGCGTGCTCGACGACAGTAAGCGAATCCCCTACTACCTGCCCGAACTGCGCGGCACTGCCTGGACAGATGCCACGCTCCGCCAGGTGATGGACATGCAGACCGGTCTGGACTATTGCGAAGACGAGGTCGGTGAGCAGTCCAGCTCCTCAATTTACATGCGAGCCTGCCGCACCCGGCCCCGCCCGGTCGGCTACGATGGCCCGCAGACGTCGTGCGACTATCTGCGCAGCGTGCGCAAGGAAGGCCTGCATGGTGAGGTCTTCGCATATAAAAGTGTAAACACCCAGGTCATGGCTTGGGTGATGTCACGTGTGACTGGCCGGTCATTTGCGCAGTTGCTGCATGATCGCCTTTGGCGCCCGCTCGACTGCGAGGAGAACGGCTATTTGGTCGTCGATCCCGCTGGTATCCCCTCTGCAAGCGGCGGCTTGTACGCAAACCTGCGCGACCTCGCGCGCTTCGGCGAATTGATCCGACACGAAGGTGAATGGGATGGCAAGCAGCTCATTCCTTCCGGTGTCGTGGATGATATCCGTAGCGGCGGAGAGACCGCAAAATTCAAGGACGAGGCATTGCCCGGCTACTCCTACCGCAACATGTGGTGGGTGAGTCACAACGAGCTCGGGGCTATCGAAGCGATGGGTATCCATGGACAGCGACTATACGTCGCGCCCGGAGCGGAGATGGTGATCGCGCGCTTTGCATCGCATCCAATGGCTTCTTCTGTGTTCAGTGATACAATTACCATTCCGCAAATGTTGGAGGTGGGACGGTTGCTGCGAGGCTAATCGCCTACCATCCCTGACGGCTGCTAAGTCCGGGAAGAAGGAAAAAATCCAGTATGGACTACGAGCAATTCCTCCAAGATTACATGAGCCGGCCAGTCGTCAAAGAGATTGCGTTTCCGGAGTCAGAATTTCAGCTCCGAATTGGTGAAGTCAGGAAGGTGATGGATGAGAAGGGCCTTGACGCTCTCCTTGTTACGTACGCTCCCAACGTGAGCTATTTGAGCGGTTACCAAAGCTTCGGCTCGGGCTGGTATTCCTGTCTGATACTGCCTCGTGAAGGTGAGCCCATTCTCCATATGCACGAATTGGAAATCGGGCCCGCCATGCTCACCTCGTGGGTGAACGACATCCGCGTTATTAAATGGTCATACGGAGGAGAAGCGGAAGGGCTCGCAAGCATCCTCAAAGAGCGGAGCTTGGAGGGGTGCCGGATTGGAATCGAGCCCAAAAGGGCCGGTCTCAGCATCGATCTCTACGAAGGATTGAAACGTGCGCTGCCCGATGTGACGTTCATTGACGCGTCAGGGGTGGCTGCGCAACCGCGGATCATCAAATCACCGGCAGAGGTGGATTACATGCGTCAGGCGGCTCAGATCACGAAGAAGGGTGTTGATGCTGTATTGCCGGTGATCAGGCCGGGGGTCACTGACAACCAGATGGCGGCGGTTCTCTATCACACGCTTATCAGCGAGGGTAGCGAGTATTTCAGCACGCAGCCTATCGTGTCAGCAGGTCAAAGGAGCGGCATCTGGCATACCACTTTCAGGCGTACGCCCGTTCAGACTGGGGACACTGTGATCCTAGAGTTTGGCGCTGCTTACCAGCGCTACACTAGCGCGATCATGCACGCAGTCTCCATCGGCAAGCCTTCCTCGGCGGTTGAGAGATCGTCGAAGATCATCAACGAAACGCTTGACCTGCTATTTGAAGCGGTTAAGCCGGGCCGCACCGCGCACGACGTCGCGCGGGAAGTCGGCGTCGGGATGAATGAGATCAGTCCCGTACCAATTGTATTAGGATACTCCATCGGGCTGGGGTTGCCTCCGACGTGGGGCGAAGACCTTTACTTCATCCGCGAAGGGATTGACCTAGAGCTGAAGCCAGGCATGACCTTCCACTCCCCGTTAACGGACCGAACGCCTGGCACGCCGGGGGTAGGTTTCAGTGAGACGTGGGTCGTTACAGAGACAGGATGCGAGATCCTTACCATACATGACCGGCAGTTGACCGTGGTCGAGGTCTAGCTCGGATATCTCACACTGTCTTTCGGCGTAGACTCTGGTGCGGCGACTTTGTGAGCGCGTGAGTTGCAGCCAAGCGTAATCGCCGCGCCGAGCGGTTGTTGTGGTTTGGTGATGTCCTTGCTGTCGACGGGAAGGGGTGGAAGGGCGCTCAAGTGGCTGCCGCGAGCCTGGCATATGTTCTTCCTGAGCATCCGCATGCCCGCGGCGTTGAGTTCGACCACTCTGCTCCGCAGCCGCTCCAGATCAACATAGTCGCCATAGGTGTGGACCCGCCTTTGGAGAGCATGCTCGCTGGTCGCTCCAGTTTGCCACAGGATCTTGCGCCAGACCTGGCCCTGGAAGCGCTTCTGGTCGAGGACGACCTCGCCAATGATTAGGCGCAGGATACCCTTTCGCTCGGCCGATGTTGTGGAAGGGGCGTGCCAGATGCCAGGCAGGTCTTCTCCCAGCTTTTGAAGCGCTTGGCGGTCGGATTCGCTCAACACCAGGGGCTCGTTAGACCGCCTTCGTTCATAATCCTGTTCGATCGCCTCGGCCACGCGCAGCTTCTCTTCCCAGCCGCGCTCCAACGACCGGGCCACCAGGCGATTTTCCAGCTCGACCGCATCATATTGGCGTCGTGCTCTTTCCGCCTCATAGCGTGCCCGCTCGCGCCGTAGCGCCCACTGCCGCTCAAGCTGCCGCGTCTCCTTTTCGATCTGGCCCAGCGCGGCGATGGCGATAGCGATCTGGTCCCCCCGTCGAGAATGGTGGCGGCATTGGATGTTTGGTAACCCAACTTTGGCCGACGCCATTCTGGATCGCCTCGCTCACAACGCCTATCTCGATCTCACCGGTGAAAGCATGTGAAAACAGCGCCCGCCGATCGCAGCCGAAAACACCGAAGCTTGACCTGAAACCAAACCCAACCCAAACATCAACAAGACAGGATCAGACCGAAAAATGGCCGCCTTGAAATCGGAATGGTGGCCGGCTTCATCGGAATACGCACTCATCAGCCGCCGACAGACCTCTTCCTTGCGAACGAGACCGAGAAGCTGCTTCGTCAGGCGGACGAACTCTCCCAGCTTTGTGGCGAGGATCGTTAGCAGCGGCTCCATCAGCGGCATTACAACCGGATCTGTGCCGGCCAACTCGCGCACACGACCGGCGAAGGCGGTTCGCGGACGGCCTGCCCAGCTAGACGGCCCCCGCAGGATCGCCCGGATCACGTTCTCGACATGCGCACTTCATTTAGCACCGTGAGGCGGGCGACGATACGGAAGCTCCGCCCTTGGTACCCGTCCAACTCCGGCCGTCGCGGCGAGCCCAGTTCCATGCTGGGCAGACAGTCCAAGTTCCCATGTTCCGTCCAACCTTCATGCCCGTAGCGGGAGCTTTACCCCAGGCGATGCGGAAGACCAGGGCAATGAGAGCTTCCCCGTCTCGAACGCGTTGTCCGCGCCCTGCAGTGAGGATAGACGAGCCCCACCGCGTCTGCTTCTTACCTCCCACGCCATCGCGCGGCTTGGAGGCGTTACCGGTTGAATCCGAGACTTCCAGCGCTCACTGCGTTATCTCGCCATAGACATTTGCGGCAGCGGCCTGCGGCGGATGGATCCGCACCCGGTACGGTTCAGGCCGATCTGCTTATGACACTCATCCGGGAACGTTTCTGCAACAAAATCTTCGAATAAAGTTAAACAATCTTTGCGGCCGGATTTCGCTTTCAGTGGTATATCCCCTGGAAAATTCGGTTAAGGTATCCGATTTGATGCGAATGTCGAAAAATGGATCCTAATTTACTTCATGTTCACTGCACAGGACGGAGATATATCAATGGCAGTAAGAGCCATAATCCTGCTTGGAGGAGCAAGTAACAGTCCGCTATACGTCCAAGCGGCCAAGCGTCTCGATCTCCATCCAATTACCCTCTCAGCCGATCCAGAGGTATACGAATATCTCGCGGGAATTGAGGCGGTCCGTGTCGACGAACACGACATCGATGCTCTGATCCGCGAATGTTCCCTGCTAGGAGCGACCTATGACATAGCTGGCATTGCCAGCGCCCAGGAGTCGGTCAATGCGGCGGTTGGCAAGCTCTGCCAATACTACGATCTGCCGGGACCGGACCCCGCAGCGATTGAACGGTGCTGCGACAAATTCGTTCAACGTCAGCTACTCGCGGACGCGGCCGTTCCAATACCTGCCTATCGCTTGGCGGCGAATGCGAACGACGTAGAAAGCTGTGCTGCGAAGATCGGTCTGCCGGTGATTGTTAAGCCAGCCGTTGGCATCGGTAGCAGCGGCGTCCGATTGTGCCGCACCGTCGATGAGATTGCTGAACATACTGATTACCTGTTGGGTGGGGAGCACATATGGCGGTCTTCGCCAAAGATACTAGTCGAGGAATTCGCTCAGGGCCCCCATTATAGCATTGAAACAATTGGGAATGAGGTCGTTGGAATTGGGACCATCGACTTCGGCCCCCCCCCGCATTTCGTCAGTCGGGAGTACATCTATCCAGCCCCGCTGACCGATGACGAGCAAAAGCGTATCGTCGGTATTTCGTTGAGCTGTTTGCGAGCTCTCGGCCTTGGCTGGCAACCAACGAACATTGATCTACGGTGGACGAGGTTTGGACCAGTCGTCATTGAAGTCAATCCGCGTCTTGGTGGCACGCCCGTACCCCAACTGGTTCAGCAGGCTTACGGTGTTGATCTCGTTACCGAGCACATCAAGCTTGTCATCGGGAACGAATGGAATTTGCGTAGAAGGTATTCGAATACTGCTGTCGCGCGGTTTCTAGTTCCTGATCGCGATGGCATCCTCGATTGGATCGACGGCGACCGTCGCGCGGCAAACCTATCGGGTGTGGCCGAGGTCAAGTTTTACGTTGAACCCAAGACGCGGATCGTTAGGAAGGGCGATTACCGAGACAAGATTGGACATATCATCGCCGCTTCGCCCACCCTTGCTCAGGCCAAGGTGACACTCCAACGTGCTGTCGACTTAATCGATTGGTCGATCACTCCATATCCGTCACTTGGCGACTAGGAACAATGCCCTATCCCGACCTTGGTGCAATTGCAAATTAGAAGCATGAACGGGCTGAGCTTTGCAGCAAGAAGCTGAATTGGGACGCATGGGAGGATCGGCACGCTACAGATCAGCGGCCGAACTGCGAATGGCGATTTCACGTTGTCTCCATCGACTGCTTGACGCCGCCGCTTCCGAAGACATGCGTCCGGTGTTGATGCTCCACCATGCCATGTTTCTCGGCCATCAGCCAGACACGCTTCAGATTGGACCCGTAGCGGCAAGGCCGTAGATCGGGTCGTTGGCCTTGTGCACGACCTCATCGCATCGTCGAAGCAGATGACCGGAGCCAGCGGCCCAAATGTCTTCTCCTGGGCCATCGTCATGTCTCTCTGGAGTGTCGCCGTCAAACAGAGTGTCCTACTATCTCCATAACAGCGGCTAACCCCCGTGGGTCGGTCAAATCCCCCGGGGTATGGTCTGAAACTCCCCTCTGACGATCACCGGAAGGCTACTGGAGAGAGCGCTAGCCGTTAAGGCAGGACGTTTATTTTTCGCCCCTTTCATACAGCGGGGGGCCAGGAGTTGAACGTCTTGAAGGCACATCTGCAAGCACCGTACTATCATCACTTGATCGCAACACCAGCCAGCGCGAGATTCAAAGGCTGACGGGTGTCGATCGCAAGACGATTCGGCGTTACCGAGCGCAGCGGGCTGGTGCGGAGGCAAATTCCCCCGGGAAGTAACCACCGGCTCGGCAACCTCGGAGGACCGAATTCCTCCACCCCGACCATCGGCTTTTGGGGTCGGGAGGGATGGTCACCAGCAGCCTGGCCCGCTCGGCCTGTGAACCGGATCGGGCGTGGATAAAAGAACAGGTCCGCCTGAAGCGAAATGCCCAGGCGATTTACCGGGACTTGGTCGATCAGTTTGGGACTATCCGTCCCTACACTGCAGAGAGATATTGGGCTTCTGACTCAGCGATGGGCAGTTTACGTTGGGCTGCTTGAACCGCATCCGCCGACCCACACCCGAAAGCATTGCGCGCTCGATGATCGCCAAGTGATCAGTGGCATCATTCGTGCGGGTGGGCCGGCGGACGCCGGGCGGCGTTCCGTCGGTCTGGGATCGCGTAAGAAGATCGGCGCGCATTTTCTTGGGACCGGCGCTCTCTTTGGTCTCCGTCTCTTGCGCCGTTGCTCAGCGGTTCTCCTGACCATTCATAGAGATTCGCGGTATGGATCGAAAAGAACAGCCGGCGGAAAATAATTCCGGCCAACCCCGTAAATCTGGCCGCGGCGAAGATCAGTGATCAAGTGGCGCAACGGTCAAGCCGATCAGACGGCTAAGCCCTTTACTGTCCAATCGATCGAATGACAGCGCCATCGCTTCCATCTCCTCGGCCCTGCCCTCGCTGATCAAACCGTTCGTGAAATTGACGTATTTGCTGTGGAACTCTTCCGCGCTCATAGGATTGTCGCGATCGCCTTTCGGCGTGCGCGGCTCCGACATGATTTGGCGGCCGTCCTTTAGGTAAAGCGTGACGTCGGCCCAGCGCTTGCCCACGCTGATGCGGGTGTAGTGCTCGGTTTCAACAAGCTCGGTGGCATTGGAAATGCGTCGGATTTCTTCATCTTGCAGAACCTCCGGCAAAAGCTCCTGCGGCCCTATTTTGCCACGCACGATCATCGTCGCAACCGGGAACGCGATCGAATAGCTCATTTCGTCCAGCGTCTTCGGGTTGTGACCAGCAAGCCGAACGGCATAGTGAAACGTCTGAATCCGGACGCGCGTGATATCCTTGCTGGAAAGGTAGTTGTCATGCATCAACTCGCGCGCGGCATCGATCGATGGATGCGCCCAGCGACAGACCGGATAGGGTTTGTATGAGGTATCTTCAGCGACACGCCAAGCCTCTCCGAGATCATACCACCACGGCTCGGCGCTGGCCCCCTCGGCCGTGATCGCCGGCGCGCCAGTGAAGCCGAGGTCAGCCAAATAGGCTGCCATGACGCCCGATGGCGCACCCCAGCCGACGCCGTCGCGCAGCATGGTTGGAAAATCGATGCAACGCATCATTTGGCTGCGAGGACCGTGATATTCTGCAATGCCCGCTGCATGGCGCGTCTGCTCCTGGCTGAGCCCCAGCAGTCGGGAGACTCCCGCCGCCACGCCGACCGCTGTCCACGCTCCTGAAGTGTGGTAGTCGGAGACGGTGCCGTGAAGCGTCAGACCCGCGCGGTAGGCAACCTCATAAGCAACGGCCAGCGCAACCATGAATTCCCTTCCAGAAATTGCGGCGCCCGAAGGCCTAAGCGAATCCGCTACAGCAAGCAGCGCAGGAAACACCGCCGAACCGGCGTGACCCTTGCAGGGGCTGTTGTTGTCGTGGCCATCGATCGAATCAATGGTAAAAGCGCCGGCGAATGCCGCTCCCGCCGGGCTGACGGGGCGCCCGTCGAAAATCATCCTGGCCGCGCCGATTTCAGGCGACGAGCGCCATAGGCGATCGGCAATCTCCCTAGTGATCGACGAGATCTGCGTGGTTGCGCCCACCACCGCGACGCCGAGCGTGTCTGCAAAACTACGCCTGAGAATGGCACGGACCTCCTCGGGAATGGCATCGTAGGTCAGGCTACCGGCAAATTCGGAAAAGGTGATCATGTTAAACCTCGCACAATCTCTGATGCGGCCTTCAACGGGCCAATTCCTATGATGACAGTATTTTCTAGGGACGCCCCCATCCTAGATAGTTTCGACACCGCATAACTTGGCAAATTGCGATGCCGTTAGAAGGCGGCTTCACCATCGGTCGACGTGCCGGATCCGCTTGTCGATGAGCCCTGCGCTGGCCTACGATGCGGCGGCGATCTTCGATTGGGGCTGTCCCTGCGGCTACCCCTCGGCGCAGATGTACGAACAACGCGCGGATTAAGGTCACGGCCCTGATTTCGACCCCTCTTCGTCCGGCGCCGACGCGAGGTTGCGATCAAAGCAGAGTCGCCACGTGCCATTCGACATTTTCCTTCTGAATCATGTGGATCCAGAACCCGTCGAAACCGGCCTTACGGATGACGATGATAGGAAAGCATCGTCTAATTCGCGACCGCGCTTTATTCCTGACTGCGAAAACCGCGTCGGCAGCCCAGCGGCATCGCCGCCACGGACCATGCGCTTAGACATCGCTGTCGGTTGCCCGGTGACAGCAACGTGATCAGTAAGGTCGATTGGCTCAACTCCATCGAAACGAATCATTGCCCATGATTAGTACAGATCGGGTTTAATACTTCGACTGGGGTAGACATTTCCACTCTGTCGCGGAACTGGGCGATATCCTCCAATTGGGAACTGACAGTCCCCGCTCCCGCTGCGGCCTACAGCCCTATTCGCTCGTTCGGGGCAGAAAGTAGTGCTGATGGTCGAAAGAAGCACATTAATTCCGGAGACCAATTCTTCATCCAAGATCGTCAGCGGGGGCATTAGCTTGATGATCTCGTCGGATGGCCCGCACAATTCAACGATGAGTTTCCGCTTGTATGCTTCGGCTTTTACCTGAGCAGCCAGCTTCTTATCAACGATGTCAAGCCCAAGCATCAAACCGCATCCCTTAACAAGGTAGCCGAGAGGAGCACCGAATTCCGACAACATTGCTCTGGCAATCCTGCCCTTGCGACGGATCTCGCTTTCAAAGCGTTTGTCAGACCAATACTTTTGTAGGGCAGCAGTGGCCGTGACGAAAGCATGATTATTACCACGGAATGTACCATTGTGTTCACCGGGACCCCAAATGTCGATGTTTGGGGCAATCAAGACTAGAGACATCGGAAGACCGAATCCCGAAATCGATTTCGCCATTAAGACAATATCCGGACGAATGTCGAAGACCTCGAAGGCAAAGAATGGGCCTGTGCGGCCACAACCGGTTTGAATCTCGTCGACTATTAGGAGCGCGCCATGGCGCCGGGCAATCTGTTCTATTTCTTTGACCCAGTGAAGCGTTGGCACATTTATCCCGCCTTCGGCTTGCACAATCTCGAGAATGACTGCGGCTGGTCGGTCTATCCCGCCGGACGGGTCACTCAACTGTTTTCGCAGCAATTCAGCCGTATCGCAGTTGAGCCCGAGATAGCCATCGTACATCGCGCGATGAACGCCGTGGAGCATGGAAGCGGATGCTCCCCGGTGGTAAGAATTCGCCGTAAGGGCTAACGCACCGAGCGAACAGCCATGAAAAGCGTTGGTAAACGCGATGATGTTGCTGCGACCGGTCACCTTGCGTGCGAGCTTGATGGCAGCCTCAACGGCATTGGCGCCGGTGGGGCCGGTGAATTGAATTCGATATTCAAGCGATCTTGGACGCAAGATCAACTGTTCGAATGTGTCGATAAACTCCTGCTTGGCGCGTGTGCGGAGGTCGAGCCCAAGAGCAATGCCATCGTTTGAGATATAGTCTTGAAGGGCAGACTGCATCACTTGGTCGTTGTGTCCATAGTTTAATGACCCACACCCGGCTAAAAAGTCGAGGTATTTGTCACCGGTCTCGGCGATCAGATAACTCCCCTTCGCTCCGACGAATATTGCAGGGTAGAAGCGACAATAGCTCCGCGCTTCCGATTCAATGTCCTCTTTCATCGCATTTTCTCCAGGGGACGTCATGATTCGAGTTCTGTCGGCTCTGCACCGAGTTGAAACAGAGAAACCGCATATTGCTGGCACGAGTCCGTCCAATGCTGAACCGGCCGGAAATTATACAGGCCGAGCAGCTTGTGGAACACATACAATTCAACCTTCCGCATGATCTCCGTCCTAATCATCTCTCCCTTCTCGAGATGCAAGGAGAAATTCAGATTTTTTAGATTGATCATTTGTTCCTGCGTTGCTTCCAGATGGCTCTCCATTCGATAAAGCGATTTATTATGGAATGCCACGTGTCGAAACTGGAATAGATCAAAATCTCCACCGAAACGCCAGTTCAAATGTTGTAGGACACATAAGTTGGTCAGAATAGCCGTTTGATTATTGTAGGCCGCCTCTAGGATTTTCGTTTCTTTGTCCAAATCCATCCCGACCAAAAGATAGTCGCCAGAAGACAAAGCCGATCGCGCCGATAGGAGGAGATCATGCAATTCGTCATCGTGCATGTTCCCCATAGTGCTGCCGAGGCAAACTAAAAGCTTTGGTCCAATTAGATTGGCGACTTGCGCGAGTCCGGTTTGGTAGGTCCCGACAATTCCTAAGAAGTCCAAATCGGTTGTCACGGAGAGAATGTTCTCAGCCGCCCTCTCCAAGATCGAGCGATTGATGTCGATGGCAGCGTAAGAAGTGCGGCCGTGTTCCTTCAAGTATGCGTCAAATAAAAGAGTCGTTTTCTCCGCGTTTCCAGATCCCAGCTCAACGATGAAGATAGGACCTGTGATGTCGGCTATGGACGATGCATGTTGGGATAGTATGTCCTTTTCTGTTCTGAACAGGTAATATGTTTCCTCGTGACAGAGACGTTCAAATAGGCGAGAACCTGCATCATCGTAGTAATAAATGGAGTTCACGCTGCGCGGTGATTCCGATAAGGACGCCACCAATAGGTCGCCCTTGAATAACGTTTCTTCGGGTACATCCGCGCCGAGGATCTCATATTTATTGCGTGTAACCACTGCGGTTGTCCCGGGACGATGTCGAGCCATAGAGATAACTCCATTCAATAACGGTGTACTGGGGATGCGTACGGAACGGCATGCGTATTGACGTTGTCACCAAGGGCATGAATATCGTCGGCAGCTCCCGCCGCTTCATAAAAAGGTAGCTTCAAAAGTCGTGCCAATTTCGCCGATAGAGCGTTGGAATGTCTATTTCTGAGTGTTGTTCAATGACTTAAATGGGGTGCAGTGGGAGCCAAGCCGTTAACATTGTGTCGAGGAGCCGACAGACCCGACAGCAGGTGTCGGTTGTCGGTGTTGGTTGCGTGAATCAAGTGTTGGAAGAATGGGCGGCTCATTAAGCTGCTGATCAGGAAGCCTCGCCATTGCGCTGTATCAGTTCGAGGGCTGGTTGGGGGTTGGTCGCGCTATCGTGACGACCGCCTAGCCCGTTGTCGGGGAGCCGGGAGCTCAAGACGGGTCGTGGCTCTTCGCCGGTTCCGAGCGCGGCGCTGCCCGGGCAGCCGCCATGTCCACGCTCATTACGACGGCAAAGCTCAACGATGTCGATCCGTTGGCCTGGCTGGCCGACGTGCTCGCGCGCATCGCCGGCATCCCACATAGACGGCTTCCTGAATTGCTACCGTGGGAATGGAGAAAGCCCGATCACAAGCGGCAGCCGCCTGAACCATGGCAGCGATCGCCCACGTCTTCATGATCCGGCGCGTCGCTCAAATTCTGGGCCAGGATGAAGACCTGCTGTGGGACCTGTCGGACCAACTCGAGCCTGAGGATGGTAAGCTGTGGGTCTCGATGGAATCGCAACCCCTGCCTTTAGCGACTTCGGCATCGAGGCCCTTCGCAAAATCATTCGAGACCCAGCTCGATCCAACTGGCTAACAGGCGACAGCTAGTTGTCCCTTCAAATCCGGCACGCCGCGGTCACTACCGGGTGCTTACTTTTTGAAGCACTTCGGGCTCGATACACTCCGCGACCTGCCTGATCTGGAGGCGCTTGAGGACGCGGGCTTGCTGAACGGGAACAGCGGTGCGGCCACGACGATGCCAATCGGCGCGATGGCTGAAGACGATTTCGGCAACCATGATGACGAGGGTGTCACCTCATGAAATCGCGGCCAGCCCCGATGCGGGCGGGTTCCCGCGGTCGAACCCAGAAGGGTCTCCGCATAGATGTCAGCAATGAGTTCCGCAGACACGTATCGCTAGTCCGCCGCCGTAGTACTGGGGGGTGTCACAACGGCCTTTTCAACAACGCCAGAGTCCGCGATTGGCGGGGGGCGTTGGCGGCGACGAATACGGAATCGTGCTCGACCTTGATGAGGATTCCGCCATTCTGGTTGTTGTGCTTTGCCTCTGGGTTTCGCGTGATGAAACCCAGCAGAGGTGGTTTTGCGCCGTCCGCAGACTTGTCGGGCGAGCGGATCTCGCTGTATCCACCGGTGAGCTTGCCTAGCGGCAGGCCCCTTTGCAGAAGCCGCGCTAAGGTGTCAGTTGATTTGAGAGCTTTGAGCGGATCCTTGCCTTTCGGCATGACCTTGACTTCGGGAATTGCGGCGATCGCAGCCATCAGCTCATCGATGGCAGCCTCCGTCATGACGAGGCGGGCATTCTCGGCATTGTCCTCGTCTCGTCCGAGGTAACAGACGGCTCCATCCTGAGCGAGCGTCGGCAGGTTGAGCGTCTGCACCGTCTTCGTGTCGTCGAAATACGATGGTGACCGTCACAGGAAACGTCGCCGGCATTTTGGCTGGCAAACCGACTCGGCCAAGGCGCGTAAGCAGCGATTGTTGCAGATCGAGAGCGTAGTTCTCCCGCATTCGCTGAAAGAGGAAATAGGCGACGTCCGCGGCTAGCATCGTTCTGATGGTGGCGCGGCTCTCGGATCGCAAGTCTTTGGCGTCCCATTGTAGCCGAATGGCGCTGCATCCTCTAAGCGGCCGAGAGGCGTGGTGAGGGTATTGCCATAGTCCCACGACGTGTGTGTCAACGGGCTGACATCGCCAGCCAGCAGAAGAATTCGTTTCGTGCCCTCTTCGCGCACAAGATCGCAGGCGGGCGTCATGACGATGAATGCGTCGCGAACGTCTTTGTCCTGATTGGGTGCGGGATAGTCGCGGCGCAGGAAAACATCGCGAAGGCAATCGAGGGCTCGAGCTTGTTGGTCACTACGCCGAGGCGCGCTCGATGCTGCCACACTGTCTGATGAACGAGATGCTGGAGGTCGCTCGTTCCGGCAATATGTGGTGCGGGATAGAGGCTGAGGTCGACATCCTTGAGTGCACGGGCTGCCTCAATGGTGGGGCCATCGGCCTCGATCTCAAACTGCAGGGCGCTGTCGAAGACGTCGACGAGGTAGCTGCCAAGCGGCTGCCCTTCGAAGTTCAGAAGCAGCTGGCTGATCTCACCATAGTCCGAGAGATCGAGCCTTCTCACACTCTTAAAGAAGCGCGCCGTCGCCCCTCGAGGCTCGCTTCGTAGTTGGAGAGGAAGGTTGCGATCTTTAACGCGTCAGCGAGGTGCGTGGCCAAGCGTTCGAGCGTGCGTGGAAGATTATCTGCCTTAAGCAAGTCGTCCTTGCGGTAGAACCTAAACAGGGCGCCAAGCAGCTTCGCCTGGTCGCGGAAATGGGCCCGCTTGTCATTGAGTAGGTTGCTGCGTGACATAAGGGCAACGGGTGGCGGTGACGCTTGGCGTTCAGGGTGCCGCCCAGGTGCTCGGCATTCTCTTTCGCAATGTAGAGTCCGAGGCCGCGCCGCTTCGACTTCTCCTTGAGCGACCAAAAAGGTCGGAAGACTTTTTCGATGTGATCGTGCGCAATTCCGCTGCCATTGTCCTCGAACGTGATGGTGGGCGGGTCGCTCTCGATGGTGACGGTTATGGTGGGAACGAGCCGCGGCTCGCGGTTTTTTCGCACCTGAGTCCAATAGAGTGAGTTGGAAAGCATGTTCTCAATGATCTGAATCAGCATGCCTTTGACAAGGCGCACCCGCACGGGGCTTTTGGGCTTAGTGATCCTGAGCACCACTCCGTGGCGCTCAAACTGTGCGGCATGGCCCTCCTGGATGTCGTCGAAGAGTTCTGCAAGGTCGAAGACTTCGGACCGCTGGCGGCCGGAAACGCTGAGCTGATCAAGCACGCGCAGCCGCTTCGACACGCTCTTCATTTCGGAGCGCAAAGTCTCGAGGCGTGCCTTGATCTCCGATGGCAGGTCTCTGCCCTTTAGTGCTTCCAAAGCTTGCAATGCGCCCTCGGTCGCACGGGCAAGTTCGTGTGCCACGACCTCGACCATCAGCCCGACGCCAGCCATCTGAATCATTTGCTTGCCGTCGGCTTCGACTTCTTCGATGCGTTTCTGGGCGCGCGCCGTGAGGTCTTGGAACTCGACGAGCGCGTGCTGGAGATCGTCGACGACCTCTTGCTCTTCCTTGGGTACGAGCCTTCGGACTCGGGCAATCGCGCCGGACGCGCGCGATTTTAGCTGGTCGATTTGCGATTTCACGTCGCCGAGTTCAATTGGGGTCAGCTTGTGGCGCCGATCCACGTCCTTAAAGAAGTCCCAGAGTAGGTCTTTGACGACATGCCCAAGAATCTGAACGAACGCCGTTTGTTCCGGGTTGACGCGGAGTCCCTCGCGATTGGTTTGATCGAGCAGATGTGGGTTGCCCATACGCGTAATCTGAACGTGGCCGACAAACTGGTTCTTGTTCAGAACATAGCCGGTGCGGCCGAGCGCGCGGCGATCCAAGCCGAGCCAGTCATCCTCCTCGTCGCCATAGGGAAAAACGCGGAAGCCATCGCGAAAGAGCAGAATCCCGCTCCAAATCTTCTGCAGGTCGCGGACCTCGTTGCGATTACCGATGCCGTCTATGGCTGTAAAGTGCCGCCGATTGTACCAGTAGCCTTCAAAGTTGAACGGTCCAATCGAGACGAGTGCGCTCGACGGAATCTCGTCCGAGGTTCCAGTGAGGAGGCCCTCGAGGTCTGGCTCAGTGAGTGTAATGACGTCCGCCTCTCTCGGATGGGTGTAGCCGAGGTTGACGGCATCCAGTCGTACGAACAGCTCGGGCTTCCCGTCCTTGATCTCATACTGACCCCTGAATGAGGCGTGAGCGGCTTCCAGAAGTGTCTTGTCCATGAAGTCGATTGGGATAGGCGGGCGCGACGCTGCTCGAACTCACGCTCGATCTCCTCAACCCGCGCGGGCGCGCTGAGTTCGTTGAGCCCTTCGCCCAGACTCCAGGTGAACGGTGAGCCATGGGCACGCGCCGTCTTCTCGTACCCCTTAGCTTCGTGGAATGCTTCGGGGTGCTCGCGCATCAGCCTTGGCCAACGAAGCGGCGGTTTTCTTTGCCCAAGCTGCAGGACTTTGAGGACTCTCATCCGCGAACTGGACGATGACATCGAATGTGCGCAGCGCCCCGGTCGAAAAGTAATGGCTCTTGGCAGCGATCGGTCCCACACCCAATCGTGACGGTAGATCCGCGAGCACATCCGCATCGAGCTTAAACGCGACCTTGGATATGGCCTCGTCGAGGTCGAAATCGCTGCCGGCGAACAGAGCGTAGCCACCGAGCCTGGACTGCCGGATAAGGATCGCCCGGTTGACCAATTCATCGATGGCAGCGGTGACCTCTGCCTTGTTGGCTTCGGGAGCGCACAAGGAAAGGATGTCGTCGGCAGGGATCTCGGCGTGACCCAACGTCACGCCGAAAAAGAACCGCAGTGCGCACACCGTCTGGTTCAGCGCCGGCCACGAGATTCCAGTCGAGACCAGATGCACCTGGAAGGCGCGAACGTCCTCCAGGTCAAGCCGGTCCGGAGATCGGCCACAGTAGCGAGAGAACTTCGCTACCGCGTGCACGTAGGATCGTTGCGTGGCCGGCGACAGATTGCGGATCGTCATGTCCTCGAATCATGCGTCGGCGAAGCGGGCTCAACTCGGCCCATCTCATTGCTCCTGTTCTCAAGGTTGTGCTTCAACAGCAGCAATCCTTCAAAACAGAAGCGTCATTCGCAAACCGGTGCACCAAATGCCGCGTCAGCGGCTTCGTTCAAACCCCTCTCGATTCAACCTGAGGGTCCGACGCTCTAGTGGGGAGCGGCGGCGGCGCGCGGGCGCATCTCTTCGCCAATTCCGTGGTCGAGCTCGCCGGGCGGCGGATTGCGCCGCTCATCTGCTACGAGCAACTCCTCGTCTGGCCTGTCCTGCAGTCGGTGCTGCACGCGCCCGACGCCATCGTCGCCGTCGGCAATGGCTGGTGGGCCACCGGCACCTCTATCGCCGCCATCCAGAACGCGAGCACGATTGCCTGGGCGCGGCTCTTCCGGCTGCCGCTCGTCACTGCCTTCAACAGATGAACAGGGAGCTGCCATGATCGACGCCGCCCTCATCCAGCAATGCGCCGATCCCGGTCTGCAGCCGGCGATCGTCGATAGATTTATCGCCGAGGGCGGCTCACCCGAACCGTTGGCCATCACGGTACAATCTGGCGACCGGCTCCTGCTGGTTCCCCAACCGAGCACGCCGGACGAAGCCATGGCCTTTGGCCGGAAGCATATCGGCAAGGCCGTGGTGCGCGTCGGCGTCACTAAAGGATCATCCAACGTTGTGCTCAGAGCTTCGTCGGATCGCTCGCTGCTCCAAGTCATCCGGGAGGCGACACAGCGCAGTGGCATCGAAACGGACGCCTACTGGGCGACAGCGAGGCGATTCAACGATCTCGAGCGCCTCAACTTCAACAAGACGAAGATCTCCGGCAGCCCCGTTGCGGTTAAGAGTGAGTAGCTCTTCTATTGATATAGGAAATTAAGCAAGGGCAACACTCTTATCTCACGAAGCGGCACTGCCTCGAAGATTTTCGCCGTTGCGGCGCTGTTTGCGTCGGGTGCCGGGACCCATGCCGAAATGCGCCTGAAACGCGCGTGAGAAATGGCTGCGGTTGGAAAACCCCGTGGCAAGCGCCACCTCGACGAGCGGAAGGTTCGACTGCTGCAGGATCTCGTCGGCTTTCTCCAACCGCAAAGACCGATAGAACTGCATTACGCTCTGTCCCAGTTGTTCCTTTGTCAGCCGCTCCAATTGCCGCTCCCCTATACCGCTCAGATGGGCCAGGTCATTCAGGTTCAGCGGGTCCGCGATATGGCTCGTCATCAGTTCCACCATGGCGACTAGCGCGGGATGATGCAGATCATACCTGCGCACCGGGTCCAGTTGCTGCGGGGCCTCGGCCTGCCGGATGCCGGTATGGATGAACCAATCGCTTACCGCGCGGGCTAATTCCACACCGTGATCTGAAGCGATCAGGGCGTGGGCCATGTCCAGCGGAGCCATGCCGCCCGCGCAGGTGAAGCGGTCACGATCAATGACGAACAGGCGCCGTTCGATGAGCGCGTCGGGATACATCTCCCGCATCGCATCAATGTGCTGCCAGTGAATTGTAAACCGGCGTGACGACATCACACCCGCCGCGGCCAGGATTGCCGCCCCGCCTGAGATCCCGCCCAGTGGCACCCCCGAACGGGCAAGACGGCGCAGCCAGCCCAGAATCCTGTCGTCCCGATAGGTCAGCGGATTGCCGCCAGCCACGACAAAGAGAATGTCGAGATCAGTGCCTGCCTCTGAAACAGGCACTGTTTCGAACGCGCCCGAGACGGAACTGCGCATCCAGCCGCCCTGGTCCGAGACGAAGCTGAGATCGTAGAGCCGCCGCTCGCTGAGCAGATTGGCGGCGCGCAGCGGTTCCACCGCCGAGGCCGCGGACATCAGGCCATAGCCTTCGATCAGCAGGAAACCGTATCGCTGCGGTCTGCCGTGACGATACCCGTCAATCATCCCATGGGAATCCTTCCGTCCCATTCATCCTGTTGTATGTCCGACAGGCGCACGCGGATGTCAATTTCAGAAACAACTCTTCGCCCTTGCCGTGACATAGTCTCGGCAGTCCAAGGAGTTCTCGCTATGAGGTTTTCGGGCTTCCGCGTCTTTGCCGAAGCAATCAAGGGGCATACAGGTTGGCGGTCGCTGTGGCGCAATCCCGACCCAAAGCCCGCCTACGATTACGTGATCGTCGGCGGGGGCGGTCACGGTCTGTCGACGGCGTATTACCTGGCCAGGACATTCAGGCAATCTCGTATCGCCGTATTGGAGAAGGGTTGGCTCGGGTCCGGAAATGTCGGGCGAAACACGACGATTATCCGGTCGAACTACCTGCTTGCCGGCAACGAGCCGTTTTATGAGTTCTCGATGAAGCTCTGGGAAGGACTGGAGCAGGAACTCAACTTCAATGCAATGGTCTCGCAGCGCGGCATCATTAACCTGTTTCATACGGATGCACAGCGAGATGCCTTTCGGCGCCGCGGCAACGCAATGATGCTGGCGGGTGCGGACGGCCGCCTGTTGAGCCGTGAGGAACTGCGCGCCATGGTGCCGTTCCTGAACTACAACAACGCGCGCTTCCCGGTCAAAGGCGGCCTGATGCAGCCGCGTGCCGGCACTGCGCGGCACGATGGCGTGGCCTGGGGCTATGCCCGCGGCGCCGACAGCCACGGCGTAGACCTGATCCAGAATTGCGAGGTGAAGGGCTTCCGGGTCGATCGCGAGAAGGTGCGTGGCGTGGAGACCTCGCGCGGCTACATTGCCGCTGAGAAGGTCGGCGTGGCGGTGGCGGGCTCTTCGGGCCGGGTCATGGCGATGGCCGGAATGCGGCTTCCGATCGAAACCCATGTCCTGCAGGCCTTCGTCACGGAGGGGCTCAAGCCCACCATTCCGGGCGTTATCACCTTCGGGGCAGGCCATTTCTACATCAGCCAGTCCGATAAGGGCGGGCTTGTCTTCGGCGGCGATATCGACGGCTACAATTCCTATGCCCAACGCGGCAATTTGCCGGTAGTCGAGGGCGTCGCCGAAAACGGCATAGCAATGATGCCCATGATAGGGCGGGCGCGGCTCCTGCGCATGTGGGGCGGCCTTGTGGACATGTCGATGGACGGTTCGCCGATCATTGACCGCACGCATATTGATGGCCTCTATTTCAACGGCGGCTGGTGCTATGGCGGCTTCAAGGCGACGCCAGCCAGCGGCTATGCCTTTGCCCATCTTCTTGCCACCGGCTCACCTCACGAGACCGCGCGCGCCTACCGGTTCGACCGGTTCGCTCGGGGCTATGTGATCGACGAACGCGGTGCCGGTGCCCAGCCCAATCTCCACTGAGGCGGTCCAATGCTAATCCCCCATCCACTTCTGGGCCTGCGCGATGCTCAGGAATTCACCTATCTGGGCGACGCGCGGCTCATCGACCGTCCAGACCCAACTGCGCCCGATGCCGAGGCCGCCTTTTGCGATTACGTCTTCCTGCGCGACAACCAGGCGGGCGCGCACCGCGAGTTGTGGTTCCACGAGCAGGGTGATCGGTCATGGCTGGTGGTGACGCGCGACACGGTCACCCATGAAGTCCTCTGTGCGGAACTGGCTCGCGATGTCGCCCTTTCGCGGGCGAGGTGCAGCAAATGACACGGCTTGCCGGAGGGCTAATCAACCGCTCGCAGAGCTTGAACTTCACTTTCGACGGCAGGCGGTATCAGGGCCATCCCGGCGACACGCTCGCCTCGGCGCTCCTGGCCAATGGCGTGCGTCTTGTGGGCCGCAGCTTCAAGTATCACCGTCCCCGCGGGGTGCTCTCGGCCGGTTCGGAGGAACCGAACGCTCTCGTCGAACTGCGAACGGGGGCACGGCAGGAGCCAAACACGCGTGCCACGGTGGTGGAGTTGTTCGAGGGCCTGGAGGCACGAAGCCAGAACCGCTGGCCCTCGCTCGGCTTCGACGCGTTGGCTATCAATGATCTGCTGTCGCCCTTCTTCACCGCCGGCTTCTACTACAAGACGTTCATGTGGCCGAAAGGCTTGTGGGAAAAGCTCTACGAGCCGGCGATCCGCAAGGCGGCGGGCCTCGGGCGCCTCTCGATGGAGGCCGACCCGGATACCTATGACAAGGGGTTCCTCCATTGCGACCTGCTGGTTATCGGCGGGGGGGCGGCCGGGCTTGCGGCGGCGCTTACGGCGGCGCGCTCAGGCGCGCGTGCGATCCTCGCCGACGAGGATTTCCGTTTGGGCGGGCGGCTTCTGTGCGAGCTGGAAACGCTGGACGGAGCGCCGGCCACCGACTGGATCGCCGCGCTGGAAACTGAGTTCGACAGCCTGCCGAATCTGCGCGTGATGCGCCGCACCACGGTGTTCGGGATCTATGATCACGGCATCTATGGCGCGGTGGAGCGGGTTTCGGATCACTTGGCGCAGCCGGGTGCCCGCGTCCGCCAGACACTCTGGCGCATCACGGCGAAGCGCGCGGTCCTCGCTGCCGGCGCGACAGAGCGCCCCATCGCCTTTGCCGACAATGACCGTCCGGGAATCATGTTGGCGGGCGCAATGCGGGCTTACGCTAATCGCTGGGCGGCGTGTCCGTCCGAGACGGTCGCTGTCTTCACAAATAATGACGACGGTCATCGCACCGCGCGCGATCTTGCCTCCAAGGGCGTCCATATTGCTGCCGTTATCGACGCGCGCCCCAAGGCAACAGCCTTGGCCGACTACCGCGTTATTACCGGTGGCATGGTCACCGCCTCACGCGGCCGGCTTGGCCTGAAATCGATCGAGGTTCACGCAAACGGCAGGTCCGAATGGATCGAGTGCGGCGCGCTGGGAGTCTCGGGCGGCTGGAACCCGAATGTGCATCTGGCCTCGCACAATTGTGGCCGGCCGATTTGGAATGATGTATTGCAGGCGTTCCTGCCGGGAGAGGATGGTCCCTCGGGAGTGCTTCCGGCGGGCGCGGCGGCGGGGCATTTTTCGACAGCCAAGACACTTCGCTCGGGCGCGGCGGCAGCACTGCGCGCGCTGAACGTACTCGGAATTGCGGCAGCACTGCCCAGTCTGCCGCGCTCGGAGGAGTCGCGCTACGGAGTCGCGCCCATCTTCCACGTGCCGGGCAGGAAACGTGCCTGGGTCGATTTCCAGAACGATGTGACGATGAAGGACATCAAGCTCGCTCACGCCGAGAACATGCGGGCCGTCGAGCATCTGAAACGCTATACGACGCTGGGCATGGCGACGGATCAAGGCAAGACAGCCAATGTAACCGGGCTCGCCGTGATGGCGGAACTCACTGGGAAAACAATCCCGGAAACCGGCACGACGATCTTCCGCCCGCCCTACACGCCCGTAGCACTTTCGGTGCTGGGGGGCGGCGATGCAGGGCCGCATTTCCGACCGCGCCGCCTGACGCCGACCCATCATTGGGCCAAAGCGCAAGGCGCGGTGTTCGTCGAGGCCGGCCAGTGGATGCGTGCGCAATACTATCCGCGTCCGGGCGAAACGCATTGGCGCCAGAGCGTGGACCGTGAGGCCAGGGCCGTGCGCAGCGCGGTGGGCCTGTGTGACGTGACCACGCTCGGCAAGGTCGATGTGCAAGGCGCCGACGCCGGCGAGTTCCTCAACCGGCTATACAGCAACGTGATGGCCACGCTGAAGGTCGGCCGTGTCCGCTACGGGCTGATGCTGCGCGAAGACGGCTTCGCCTATGACGACGGCACCTGCGCCCGGCTGGCCAAGGATCACTATGTGGTCACCACGACGACGGCCAATGCGGGGCTGGTCTACCGCAACATGGAGTTTGCGCGGCAATGCCTCTGGCCGGATCTCGATGTGCAGATCTTTTCCACGACCGAGGCCTGGGCGCAGATCGCCGTCGCCGGGCCGAAATCGCGCGCCCTGCTCGCCCGCATCGTGGGCGGCTTCGATCTGTCGAACGAGGCCTTCCCCTTCATGGCCTGCGCGGAGCTCACCGTGTGCGGCGGGCTGCGCGCGCGGCTCTTCCGCATCTCGTTTTCGGGCGAGCTTGCCTATGAAGTTGCGGTTCCCGCACGATACGGCCACGCATTGATGGAGCGGCTCGTGGAGGTGGGTGCCGATCTCGGAGTGACGCCTTACGGGGTGGAAGCGCTGTCCGTGCTGCGGATCGACAAGGGACACGCCGCCGGCCCCGAGTTGAATGGACAGACGACGGCCGCCATGGTCGGACTCGGCAGTATGGTGTCGCAGAAGAAGGATTCCGTCGGCGCCGTGATGTCGCGGCGCGAGGGCCTTGCGGGCGACAGGCGACGCCTGGTGGGGCTGCGGCCCGTAGATCCGGCCGGGAAGGTGGTCAGCGGCTCGCATCTTTTTGCCGAGGACGCGCCGCAGAGTTTTGACACTGATCAGGGCTGGGTCACGTCGGCCTGCTACAGTCCGCATGTCGGCTCGATGATAGGGCTCGGTTTCCTCGAGAACGGCGATGAACGGCTGGGCGAGGTGATCGTGGCCGCGAACCCGCTCGAAGGCGAAAGCGCGCGCCTGCGCGTCGTCCCTGCCTGTTTCGTCGACCCCGAGGGAGAACGTCTGCGTGACTGACCTGAGACCTATCACCGCGCTCGGCACCGTGACACCCGGATACGCATCCTTCGGAGCGCTCGACCTGCGGGAGAATGCCGGTCTCGCGCTTGCCTCTCTGGCGCTGCGCCGGGGAACTCTTGAGCCGACACCCTTTGGGCTCACTCTTCCCGAACCAGGCCGCTGGGTTGCATGGCAGGGGGTTGCCGCGCTGTGTACCGGACCGGATCAGTGGATGATCGAGGCCGAAGGCCGCGCCGAGCTGGATTTTTCCGCCGAGCTCAAGCAGGTCGCCCCCGGCTGCTCGGTGACCGAGCAGACCGATGGCTGGGTGGCGATCGAGATTGTCTCGCGGGCAGGCACAGGGCTCGAGGCGTTGCTGTCGAAGCTCGTCAATATCGATCTCGCGAATTTTGGTCCGGGCGGTGCGACACGGACCGGCCTTGAGCATATGAGCTGTTTCGTCATCCGCCGTGGCGACGTCCATGCCGCCGTGCTGGGCGCGCGCTCGTCCGCCGGATCGCTCTGGCATGCGCTGGAAACGGCTGCAAAGCGGCTCGAGGAGAAGGTGGCGTGACTGCCCAGATCATCGACGGAAAGGTGTCCGCGGCGCAGCTGCGTTCGAGAGTGGCTGGGCATGTAGCGTGGCTCAAGAAGGACCACGGCATCACGCCGGGCCTGGCTGTCGTTCTGGTAGGCGCTGATCCGGCGTCGGAAGTCTATGTGCGTAACAAAGGACGGCAGACCATCGAAGCTGGCATGAGGAGCCTCGAGTACAAGCTGCCCACTGAAACGAGCGGCTGAATGCCGATCCTGAGATTCACGGTATTCTCGTCCAACTGCCTCTACCCAAACATCTGAACGCGGATCTGGTGATCAATGCGATCGATCCGGCAAAGGATGTCGATGGGTTTCACGTCACGAATGTCGGGCTTCTGGGCACGGGACAAAACGCGATGGTCCCGTGTACCCCGTTGGGATGTCTGATGATGCTGCGCGGCCATCTAGGCGATCTGTCCGGGCTCGAAGCGGTGGTCGTGGGGCGCTCGAACATCGTCGGAAAACCGATGGCGCAACTTCTGCTCGGCGACAACTGCACTGTAACCATCGCTCATTCGCGTACACGCGATCTGGCCTCAATCTGCCGCCGCGCCGACATCCTTGTCGCTGCCGTCGGCCGCCCCGAGATGATCCCCGGCGACTGGGTCAGGCGCGACGGTAATCGATGTGGGCATCAATCGGATCGCACAGGACGGCAAGCAACACTTGGTAGGCGACGTGGATTTCAGCAGCGCGGCCGAGATTGCGGGCACCATAACGCCAGTGCCGGGAGGTGTCGGTCCCATGACCATCGCCAGTCTGCTCGCTAACACGGTCACTGCCTGCTGCCGTGCCCACGGGCTACAAGCGCCCGAGGGGCTGGCCGTATGAGCCTTGTTCATGTCCGGCAGCCTACCTGAAACGCCGAACGAATCTGTTCTGCACACCCCGAGAAAATCGATATGGAAAAATACTGCCTGACCGTCACCTGCAAGTCGAAACGCGGGATCGTGGCCGCCATCGCAGGTTACCTCGCCGAGAACGGCTGCAACATCACCGACAGTTCGCAATTCGACGATGCGCAGACCGGCAATTTCTTCATGCGCGTGAGCTTCGTCTCGGAAGATGGCGTTGGCCTTGATGCGCTGCGCAGCGGTTTTGCCGACACCGCCCAAGCGTTCGGAATGGATTTTGCCTTCCACGACGAGAGCCACAGGATGAAGGTGATCATCATGGTTTCGCGCTTCGGCCATTGTCTCAACGACATCCTATATCGCTGGCGCATCGGGGCGCTACCCTTCGACATCGTTGCGGTGATCTCGAACCATCTGGACTGTCAGAAGCTCGTCGTGAACCACGACATCCCGTTCCACTACGTCAAAGTGACGAAGGAGAACAGGCGCGAAGCCGAAGCGCAGCAGATGCGAATTGTCGAGGAGACCGGCGCGGAGCTGATCGCGCTTGCCCGCTACATGCAGGTGCTCTCGGATGAGATGTGCGAAAAGATGTCCGGCCGCATCATCAACATCCACCACTCTTTCCTGCCCTCCTTCAAGGGGGCGAACCCCTATAAGCAGGCTTTCGAGCGCGGCGTGAAACTCATCGGCGCGACCTCGCACTATGTCACCGCCGATCTCGACGAGGGGCCGATCATTGAGCAGGACATCGTGCGCGTCACGCACGCCCAGAGCCCGTCAGACTACGTCTCGCTCGGGCGCGACGTCGAAAGCCAGGTCCTCGCACGCGCCATCCACGCCCATATCCACCGGCGTGTCTTCCTCAATGGAAACAAGACGGTGGTCTTCCCCGCTTCGCCAGGCTCGCTCGCTTCGGAACGGATGGGTTGATGAGCCATGTGCACCTCAGTCCCGAACACAGCTTTGAGCTTTCTCCAAAACGTCGATCTCAACTTCAGACACGCTATGTCGTTTCTCGATCTACCCGAGGGATTGGCCGAGCGGATCATCCAGTGCAATTAGACATATACGGTGCGCTTTGGGGTAAGGCTGCGAGGACGCATGTATAGCTTCGCCGGCTAGCGATCGGTGCACAGCGAGCATTGCGAGCCGGTAAAAGGCGGCATCCGCTTTGCACCTGACGCTGCTGCCGAAGAGGTGGAGGCGCTGGCGGCACTGATGACGCTTAAATGCGCGCTGGTCGATGTCCCCTTTGGAGGTTCGAAAGGCGCGCTCAGGATCGACCCGCGTGAATGGACACCGCAGGAGCTCGAGCGCATTACCCGGCGCTTCCCCAGGAACTCACCAAGCGCGGCCTGATCGGCCCCAGGGCTAAACGTGCCGGCTCCGGACGTGGGCACGAGTGAGCGGGAGATGGCCTGGATGGTAGATGAGTTCCGTCGTGCCAATCCTACCGATGTGATCAACGCACGCGCGTGCGTGACGGGAAAGCCGCTCTCAAAAGGCGGCATCGCAGGACGAACGGAGGCGACAGGCCGAGGCGTGCAGTTCGCCATCCAGAGCTATCTGCGTGATCCCCGCACGCCGGGAATTGCGGGACGGCGCGACCTCAAGGGAACGTCTGTGATCGCGCAGGGGTTCGGCAATGTGGGTTACCACGCCGCAAAGTTTCTCTCCCAGGAGGATGGCGCGCGGATCCGGTCGTTACCGAACGCGACGGATATGTCGCCAATCCCGAAGGCCTCGCGATAGAGGCGCTGAAGCAGCATCAGTTGCGTACCGGCAGCATTATCAGCTTTGCCGGGGCCAAGTCGTTCGCCGGCGACACGACAGGTCCGGAACAGCCTTGCGACATTCTGATCCCGGCGGCGATGGAAAACTCGATCCACATCGACAATGCCGAGCGCATCAAAGCCTATCTCCTTGTAGAGGCCGCCAATGGCCCGGTCACCTTCGAGGCCGACCAGATGCTGCGCTCCCGAGGTGTGACGATCCTCCCGGACCTCTATGTCAACGCAGGAGGCGTAGTGGTCAGCCATTTCGAATGGGTGAAGAACCTGACCCACATCCCGTTCGGCTTGATGGAAAGACGGCGGCGGGAGCGGCGCAACCAGACAATCGCCAGGGCGCTCGAGCGGATGACGGGCAAGCCGTTCCCCGACGACATGCGCGATGAATTTCTTGAAGGGGGAGCCGAGATTGATCTGGTTCGCTCCGGCCTCGAGGATGTGATGCGCAGCACTTGGACACGTATCGCCAGCCTCCTGGAGGAACATCCGGAACTGTGTGACTACAGGACGGCGGCATATGTCGCATCCATCCGGAAGGTTGCTGACGCATATGAGGCCATTGGCATTTGAGTTCCCAGTTTGAGAACAGCAGGAAGGCGTAGGGAGCGATGACGGAAGTTGGCCATCCATTGAGAAGCATTTACTCAGTTCCAACAGGCGACCGCCTATGCTTTCCGTATCGGCTGGCGCAGCCCGAAGCGTCCGCGGCGGCGGCAACCGGCTATCGGCGTCTACTCTGTAACACCCGGCTGGCCCCCCTATTGGGCGCGAGTTGCCGAAATCGGCCCTGCCGAAGCGATAGACTGCCGCCGCTGTCCCGTCGTCACGAGACCGAGACCTGTGCGCGGCTCGCCCTGCCGGTGTCCTCCCTACCGGGCAGGGCGCCATTTCCAAGCGCTGGATGGGGGCATTTGCAGCGGGTTGGGGATTGAGGGGTTTGACTTTGGGTGAATCGCGTCGTCGGCGCCGTGATCAACGGCTTCCGGTCGGTTCCCTTTATTATCCTGCTCGTCGCACTCATCCCGGTGACGCGCCTGGTTGTTGGCACTTCGATTGGCACCTGGGCGGCGATCGTCCCACTATCGATCGCGGCGACCCCCTACTACGCGCGCATCGCGGAGGTCTCACTGCGCGAAGTGGATCGCGGGCTGATCGAGGCGGCCCGCGCCATGGGCGGCAACCGATGGACGATCGTGCGCGAGGTGTTGGTGCCTGAAGCGCTACCTGGCATCTTGGCGGGCTTCACCGTGACGCTGGTGACGCTTGTGGGGCTTCGGCCATGGCGGGCGCGATCGGCGCCGGCGGGCTGGGCGATCTCGCCATCCGCTACGGGTACCAGCGCTTCGAGACCGCCGTTATGGTCGCGGTGGTGATCGTGCTGATCATCCTCGTCTGCGGCATCCAGTGGATAGGCGACAGGCTCGTCGCTCGGCTCGACCACCGGGTATGATCCAGCTGAGATCGCGCCTCGGGCTGACGGCTGGCCCGGCGCCCCGCTGCCGCTCACTCGAGCCGCACGATGAGTTTGCCGAAATTTGCGTCCTTCCAGGAGGCCCATGAACGCCTTCGGCGCATTCTCGAGCCCCACGATGATATCCTCGCGGTAGCGGACCTCGCCGGTGGCTATCAATTCCGCCATCTCGTGATAGTAGGTCGACCGCTGATCGGCAAACTCACGCTGGATGAAGCCGCGGCTGGTGAGGCTGCGCGACAGGACGGCCCGCATGATCACCGGAAGCTGGTTGGGACCAGGATGCTCCACGGCGTTGTATTGCGAGATCAGGCCGCACACGGGAACGCGCGCGAACTCGTTCAGCAGCGGAAAGACCGCATCCCAAACGTGCCCACCGACATTCTCGAAATAAACGTCGATCCCGTCTGGGCACGCGTTCCGCCAGCTGCTGCGCGAAACCCGTTGCGTGATGGTCGATAGCGACGTCGAAGCCGAGATCCTCGCGCACGAAGGCGCATTTTGCAGGCCCGCCGGCGATGCCGACCGCACGCGCCCCTTTATCCTGGCTATCTGGCCGACGGCTGAGCTACCGGGCCTGAAGCGGCCGCCACGACGACGGTTTCGCCCGCCCTCGGCTTGCCAATAGTGAGCAGCCCCGCATAGGCGGTGAAACCCGGCATGCCGAGCACGCCAAGCTGTTGTGAGGGGCGCGGCGCCGGGGTTGAGCTTGCGAAGACCTGCGCATCCGAAAGCGCATGGCTCTGCCAGCCCCAATGTGACAGCACTAGACTAGGAAGCCAATACGTCGGCCAAGGGCCAAATTGCCGCTCATACAAAGAAAAAGCAGCGCGGGAGGAGGTGCACCGCCATTCAGCGCCGGCATCCAATCTGGGAGGAGTAGATGGCCGACAAGAGGATTGTCGCTTGGCAGTTAATGGTGAGAATGCGGTCGTTTCGGTTGGGTTTGGCAGTTAATTGCGAGAATGGGGTAGCTCGGTTCTTAATTTAACTGCAATCGCATCAGCGTGAAGGTCATGAATTCTTTGAATTTTATATACCGTCTTCGGGAAATTCGATCCCGTTGCGTTGCCGACGCTGCTTCTCACATTAAATGCCAATGGCCGGGTATGATTATCAAATTAGGTGCACGTTCTCAAATTAAGTGCACAGCTAAACAACTGAAATCATTGACAAGCGATTCTCATAATTAACTGCAAAGCGACACTTCCATCTCCACTCACGCAACATTGAGCATCGAGTGCTCGACGGGGTGGTTCCGATCTAATCGCGAGCGGGAACTACAGCCTCGGAGCTGATTATGGGGGTCACGGATGGAGCGAGCGTCGTTGCCGTCGCCGACCTGCTCGATCAGCTATACGCGGCTGGGGTTATCGAAGAGGACCTCGACGACATTTCGCTTGGCAGAACGGGATGACGGGCGCGGCCGCGGGCTTTTTTGTCCGCAACGCCACTGCCCTGCGTCCCACTCGGGTGAAGCGGGCTATCGCGGCCTTCCTCGACGAAATCGAGGTGCTCGCCGAGGCTTCGCCGCTGACAATGGCGCCAAGCTTACCGGACCCTCTATGCCGACGGTTGGCATTGAAGTCATTGGCCAGCCAGGCCGGCGTGGTGTTCCCCTCACGGATCATCTTGTCCCACCTCCAGGTCATCGAACGCGTTGTTGCCCGCTCGGCTCGCGGATGAAGGCGTGAAGCGGCTGATGACATTCCCGGCGGGGCGGCGAAGCCCCTGAGCCACGCGACCGAAAGCGGCGCAACAGGGCAGCTGGTCTGCGAAGAGTTCGCGGTCGAGCCGTCGGCGGCAGGCGGTGTAATAGATCCTTCAAAGAAATTCATAGACTCTTAGCAACTCCAAACCGGTGCCAATGCTAACAACATAGACTCATTAAACGCCGTCTCGTTGGCCTTCTTTGTTGCAGGAGCTGACTTGGGAAGCATCCCGATCCGTGTTGATGGTATAGCCATCCATATGAAGCGCGCCGTCCACCCCCACCACGCAATCACAACGATCGGGCAAGCCGCCATGACAAAGGCTTAGTTAATCCATTGAGCATCTCACGCTTCCTCAAATTATAAGAGCCGACGCCAACAACGGAATTGCGGCTTCATAGCGCCTCGCCATCTCCACAAAGTCAAGGAATTCGGACATGCAGCGCATTTCAAGACTAGGCCACAACCGGGGAGAGGTCGTTGGACCGAGATCTCGCGACGAGTTTCAACGGTCGCTAAAGATCACGCCAGGCGGAAGCATGCGTGCTGCGCCTTTCTTCGCTCCACACCCGCCCTATGCTGTGTCAGTGCGGGTTGCTGGATCACCGACGCGGACGGCAGGAAGGTCTTCGACTGCGAAAACAATTTCTTCTCGCTCGTTCACGGCCATGCCATTCCGCCGGTGATCGAGGCGCTGCACAAGGTCCTGGACGACGGCACCGCATTCGGGCTTCTGACCACCAGCGAGACCAGGCTTGCGGAAGCAATCACGACGCATTCGCCGAAGCTTCAGCAAGTCCGCTTTACGAGCTCCGGCACCGAGGCTGTTATGTTCGCTGTCAAGGCCGCTCGCGCTATTGCAGGGCGCCCGATGAATGCCAAGTTCGAGGGCGCATATCACGGCGCCTATGATTATGTGGAAGTGAGCCTTGATTCTGCACCAAATAACTGGGGCGATTCGTCGCCTAGCAGTGTGCTCTATGCCAGTGGAACTTCCGCCTCCACCGCCGCGGATGTCCTTGTCCTTCCTTACAACGAGCCCAAGTCGTGCAGAGAGCTCATCCGTAAACACCATGAGCGTCTCGCCGCGATTCTTCTCGATCCAGTTGCTTCCCGCGTGGGCATGGTTCCGATAGAGGTGGATTTGCGGGATGTGATCCAGGATTGCTGTAACCGCTACGGTATCCTGCTTGTGGTTGACGAGGTCGTTTCATACCGCGTCGGTTTCCGCGGAGCCCATGACGTCTTCGGCTTTGAGCCTGATCTGGTCGCTTTGGGCAAGATCATCGGCGGAGGTTTGCCCGTTGCGGCCGTAGCGGGGCCTGCGTCGCACATGGCGGTCTTCGATCACACCAAGGGTAAACCAGCCGTCTCCCACGGCGGCACGTTCAGCGCCAACCCGCTCAGCATGACAGCTGGGCTGGCGGCACTGCAATCATACACGAAGGATGCCGTGGCCCGCCTTAACCAGATGGGCGACACGCTTCGCAGTGAAGACACCGAGCAACTCAGAAGGCGCGAACTCCCCGCGCAAGTTACCGGCATGAGCTCCCTCTTTCGGCTCCACCTGAAGGCTGAAGTTGTCCGAAACTACCGGACCTCGTTCCCAAGCGTCTTGCAGAAGGCTGCGCTGGCAAAGGTGCACCGTGCAATGCTGGAACGGGGTTTTCTGATGACGCCGAATTGCTCTGGCGCGCTGTCGACCCCGATGAGCGAGACCGATATCCAAGATTTAGCCGCAGCGCTCGTGGATGCCGTCCATGAAGTTTGGAAGCAATCTCCGTGGGACTAATGGAACAAGCGGTGGAAAACGCAGTCGCCGCAGCGCTCGCTCGGCATCCTCGCCGACATGGGACGAGGTCCGAGGGGAAATGAATGAACACCCAAGCAAATAGCCGGCGATGTCGTTGGTCCCGAAGCAACTTCGCGGACCATCTGCTTTACGCTCGCCGGTTCGAGGAAAAGACACGACACCGGTCCGGCAGTTGACTTCGGAGACCTCTACGAACATAAAATTCGACAACTTTTTCAGCTTGCCGCGTCTACGAGCCGGCGTCCCTCGCCATCTAGGCCCGCGAGCCTTCGCCCGACTCATCAACTTGGAAGGCCCCGATCTCCCTCCGAGGAACCCGAACGATATTGCGATCATAGCCCACCCCAGAGGAGCCATGGGCAACCTCTGGGGGTACCTGCCGCATCGACCATCGGTTGGAATAAAAGAACTGCTCGGTTCCAAGAAACAGTGGCGACATAGATATCCATGGAACCGTGATCAGTCCCTCCGCCAATAATTTTGAGAGCACGGCACCGCTACCATACGCGCCGATTACGAAAGTGCCGTTGATCTCCTGTTTAATCGCGTGGAAGTAGGCGAGGATGGGGCCGTCGATCTGCGTAGCCGGATAGTCCAAATCGACGGCGAAAAAAATCGTACTGCCTCTATCTTTCGGCTGGCCGACGCGCTTTGCGAACCCCATAGCACTCTTTGCATTTGCAGTACCGATCGAGCTCGAGAAATTGGAAATATGGCGGCTGCTGTCCTGGAAAATCGGTAGAATTCCGAAACCGTGCCCAAATAGTAGTTTGGCCTCCACTGGTGTGATGGTTTTTGGCCTCGCGGAACTCGCGTAATACCTAATGACCGTGGTCACCCCCGATCTTCGCAAGAAAGTGAGAAATTTCCGGGCTGCCGCATTGTTGAGACGGACGCTGACATCCGCTGCGGACCATCCGTCCGCCTTCGCGAAGTCTTCATGATAGGGCATGGGCTTTCCCGCTACAAAGCGCACCACCGACTTCGCTCCACAATGTGCGGTATTCACATACTCAACGAGCGTGCTGCTCCTTCTGGCTGAACGTAAAGTCAGGCATACGGATCAGGGCAAGACGCGCAGGTAATAAGGTGAGTCGCTCGGCGGGCCGAAGCGGCCGAAAACCTGCGCGATAGTGGACTGCGTATCCTTGCTTGACAGATTCAGGCTCGCTTTCAGCAATGTTGAGGTGACGGCGAAAATGCCAGGGCTCCCGCCATCGAAAACGGCAAGGCAGGTTAAAGACAAATAGATTTTCGCGGAGTCGGATTGATCCAGGATGAAGCAATTGAATGCAGTCGGTTCGCCGTATCTGCTCAGATAGACACTGATGGGCTTCGCCAGATCGACGCCTGCTTTGTCGCCGTCGGCAGCATCGGCGCAAATTGACGCAAGGGTACTTGGCAAATCCGCAACGGCCATCGTGCGGTTCAGGGTCTTCGAAGCCGTGGCGGCGTCCACCTGGTTCGGCACCATTTGCATGGCATTCTGCCACATACTAGGATCCAAGTTCAGAATTGAGCCTTCGGACAGTTTCTGGATCAAGCCTGAGCAAATCCTCTCCGCTTCGAGGGGGCCGCTGCTCTGGGCGCCGATTACCAGGAAGAGGCCCGCAGTTGTTTCTGCGATGGGGTTCATAGTTGCTTTCTTATAGAAGCGGGGCCGGAGTTCGTCGGCACCGCTGTCAGCCGGACCTGATCTATGACGCTGGCGAGGTTTCTTCGAATTGACACCGTCGGTTGGTGCGCTGCTGCTTTCGAGACCAATCATTAGGATCAGACCTGGGGCGTGATGTCTTGTTGCGGGGTCGAGCCGCCGTTAAAGAAGTTCTTGGCATTCATAAACTGCTCGGTGGCGTTCTTATCCACGATCTCCTGGAAGTTTTTGTAATCGGGGCCGCCGCCTTTTCTGAGCGTTGCTGTAAAAGCCGCAAAGTGCCTGGAGTGCGTAAACGCTTGAGTATCAGGTGATCTTTGCGTGTCTTCACTGGCTGTATACCAGTTTCTTCCGATCCCCACCTTTGCGTCAGGCAGACCTTTCTCTGCGCGCCGCCATTTTGCGATAGCGCAGCGGCGAGAGCCCATGGATCGCCTTGAACGCCGTGGAGAAATTGTTGCTGTTTTCGTAGCCTAAGGATTCAGCGACCTCGGCCACGCTTTCATGCCCGCTTCGCAAGCGGGCGGCAGCCTCCATCATCCGGTAGTGCCGTAACCAGGTCATAGGCCCGCAGCCAAAGGCAGCCTCGAAGCGGTTGACGAGCGTTGTCTTGTTGGTCCCGGCTATGCGCGCCAGTTCGCTGAGGGCGATCTGCTGATCGACTCGCTGTGCCAGCAGATCGCACGCCTTCTGAACGAAGGGGTCGGCTGAGAAGAATAGCGGTGCAGAACGCCGCGCGATCTGAGCGACGCAGGCGGTTAGTCTGCTCACAACTTCCTGCTCGATCAGTGGCCACAACAGGTAATCGGAATACCCGTCGGAGAAAACCGCCTCTCGGTCCAGCCTGTCTTCGGAAACCAGGGCTAGTTGCACCAGTCCGGAAGAGAGCTTCGCATGACCGTACCCATGTTGCTCCCATTCGCGGGAATGGATGATGACGATTTGCGCGCAGCGCCCCGGCCGCAACAAACGGTGCTCAAGGATATCGATCTGCCGCACTTCGTTGGGCAGATTGCCGAAGATCCGAGAACTCGCAATTTGTGCCAAACACTTACCTGCCAAAGGGTCCGGGCCAAGATACGCGGCCAGAATCGATGCATGCACCTCGGTAACACCCTGAGAACATGGCCTGCGAAAGCCTTGACGCGGCCGAACGGCGGTCGAAGAAGGTGGGTCTTGGTTTGTGTAGTTGGCTGTAAGTGTGAATGCCTTCTTCACAGCAGATGCTCGCTCGAAGTCAGCGCGCGTCGGTTTCACTGAGTTGGGACAGCGGAACCAGCATCGCGTCCCGATGGACTAGGGGGTAATGAACTGGCTCGGTCCTGAAGATAGTGCCAGACTTCGATCGCATCACGCTTCTTCCCTTGGCGAAGCATCAGCCGTTTGCCCTCTCATTTTCGATGGATGCGCCAGCTCTGTTCCCGCCGCCGCTGCGGCGGCAATCTTGTGGCGCAGCCAGTGATGCTCTGGGTCGCGATGGCAACGCTCGTGCCAAATCAGCCCAACCTCGTAAGGCGACAGTTCCACCGGCGGATCGACAATCGCTAGGGGGAGCAGGGCGGCGATCCGTGTCGCCACGCGGTGTGGTACAATCAGCACCAGATCGGTCGCCGCGATGGCTACAGCGGCCGTCAGGAGGTTGGAAACCAGCACCGGATCGCGATCTTGGAGGTGTAAATTTGCCAGATCGTCATGCACCCGTCCGAAGCCGCCCTTAGAATCCGAGCCAATGGCAGCGTGGCGCAGGGCAGCGAAGGCCTCGATCGTCCATTCCTGCGCCAGGGCTGGGTGGTCGCAACGTAGCAGGCAGGCGAAGCGGTCAGTATAGAGCCTGCGCCGAAAGAAGCCCGGTGGAGTGCCACCGGTCTGCCCAACGGCCAGATCGATCTCGCCTTGCTCAAGCCGCCGGAGCGCGCCGGTTAGAAACGAGCCGGTGACGATGTCGAGATTGGGCGCGTGCTCGCGCAGCAGGGGTAGGAGAGGCGGCAGCAAGATCAGGGCTTGATGGTCGGGTATCGCCATTATCGTCTTTGATCGCCATTCCCCCTGGCGGTTCACCATCCCGCAGAGCGCATCCAATACCGGCGGCAGCATTCGGGCCAACCGTTCGGCCTGCGGCGTCGGGACCAAGCCGCTCGAGCCGCAAACCAAAAGATCGTCATTGAAAATGCCACGCAGCCTTGTCAACGCTCGGCTCATCGACGGTTGGCTCAAGCGCACGTGCCGAGCCGCATGCGTGACGTTGCGGTGCTCCAGCAGCGCCTCAAGAGACAACAGTAAATTCAGGTCAATGGATGCCAGCATTTGCTGTTGCCGTGGGGCGCGAGCGCCCTCGACAATCAGTCGTGGCCGCTCACGCGTGTTTGAAGAAATCTGCCGACTGCAAGAGAGCTCACCCATGTCTTTTTCCTCTTGTTTTAATATGGAATGTGCTCAAGCTAACGTCTTGAGATCTGGCGTGCGGTGTAGGTCGATGCTGCTTAGCACATCAGCAATGTCGCCAACCGGGTTGGTCGACATATTCAATACACGGGGTCTCGATCAGCGAAGCGATGACAGTCGAATGCTCGACACCGACGGATCCGGCGACGAGAGCCCTTATTGCGGATCGGCTCAACTAGTTTGATGAGTGGCCGCAGCAGCGAGTTCTTCGCTCCCATGCCAGCACAATCGGCTACAACCCAACTGGGTAGTTGGCCTGCGGTCATCGCCATCGGGGTTACCACAGCACATTAACCACGCCTCGGCGAGGCCGGAATGCTGCCCTGATTCACTTGGTCGCGATCAGCCTCATACTGGCAAGTCCGCCGCCTCGAGCTTGGCGAGAAAGCCGTGGCACCATCGATAGACATCGTGGCCGTTGAGACTGTTCTTCATTGCGCTCCAACGGTCTTTCCGTTCCTCTGGCGACATGCGAAATGCCTTTTCCGTGGAGGCCGCCACAGCCTCTGGGTCATAGGGATTGACAAGCACCGCTCCCTCCAACTTGCCAGCGGTGCCGGCAAATTGCGAGAGCACGAGGACGCCCGGATTGCTTGGGTCTTGCGCAGCCACGTATTCCTTCGCCACCAGATTCATGCCGTCGCGGAGCGGCGTCACTAGACCAACGCGTGCCAGTCGGTAGAGGCCGGCCAATTGCAGCGGGCCATGGGAACGATTGGTGTAGTGTACTGGTACCCAATCGATGGTTCCGAGTTCCCCATTTACACTTCCCACCAGTTCGGCAATGTGCTTTTGCAGCGCCAGATAGGCCGGTATTTCCCCGCGGGATTTCGGGGTAATCTGCAGCAGTAGCGTCTTGCGGACGCGATGGCTGTTACGATCAAGGAAATGCCGAAACGCCACGATGCGCTGATCGATGCCCTTGGAATAATCCAATCGGTCGACACCAATGGCGACGTCACAGCCAGCAGTCCTCTTGTAAACTTCCTGCAGATCCCCGTCGCGCGTCGCTAGATCTGCGAGGCTCTCGAACTTGGCCGTGTCGATACCGATTGGAAAAACCCCGCAGCGAAACTCCCGCCCTTTGACTAGGCAGCTACGGTCTTTCATAAGACGCCCTAAGTTTCGGCGGCGTAGACATTCGGCGAAGTTGTCAAGATCGTCGTCGGTTTGAAAGCCGACAAGGTCATAGAACGAAAGCGCTTCCAGTAATTGTTCGCAGAGCGGCACGGTGGCGAGGATGTCCGCCGGCGGCCAGGGTATGTGCAGGAAAAAGCCGATCCGGTTGCGGCAGCCGCGCTCGCGTAGTTCTTTCCCTAGAGGGATCAGGTGATAATCCTGCACCCATATGACGTCGTCCTCGCGGTGGAGCGGCATCAAAGACTCTGCGAAGAGTCGGTTGACGCGGTAGTATCCTGACTTTCTCGCGTCGTTGTATTCGGCGAGGTCGACACGGCAGTGGAAGACCGGCCAAAGAACCCTATTGGCGAAGCCGTAGTAATATTCGTCCAGATCCTTCTGCGAGAGATCGGCAAGGGCATAGGTGATGCCGTTGGCCTCCTGCATCGTCGGTGACACCTGGTTCTTCTCGGTTTTCACCTTCCCCGACCAGCCCATCCAAAGGCCGCCCCGTTGCTGGAGCGCTGCGTTCAGCGCAATGGCCATTCCGCCCGGGGGCAGTGACCCGTGCTCGTCGGGCAGCGCAACCCTGTTTGACACGATGACCAGTCTACCATCGCCACCGTCCCCACCGACACTCATAATGTTCTTCATGGTCACTCCCGTTGCCTGCTAGCTTTTGGCTTGGATCACAGCCAAGTTAGGGACGGTCATCAGGAGGGACAATCTCATTAGGCGTATGGCAGAATAGCGCACACAAATAGGCACTAAGCGGGGCAGGAACTGAGCTCCCGAAGCTTCGGTTTTTGGATCATGTTTCTCCTGATTTAACTGAGAGCGTGGGCCGGTTCCCTACGACCAATAGTCTGGCAGACCGGCGCCTCCGGGTTCGCGATGAGCGCATCATCCTCCCAACTGTCCCAGAGCTTTGTCACCACGTCTACGAATTCGCCCGAGCTCTTGTAAACGGTCGGCGTGGGTTGGATATCGGTCAAAGCCGAAATTCAACGCCGCGACCCCGACCATTGGCCAGACACGCTTTCATTGGCTGCGATCGGCGCCGGATGCGCCTGGTACGTCAAACCTGGTCGGGCTGACCGAACGGATTGCCTTCCTGCGCAAGCTGGAAATCGACCTTCATCTGGGCGGCATCGATCAACACCGGTGCGGTTGTGCCCTCGACGACCGTGGAGAAGCTCTCGGCATCACCGAAGGAAAGCCAACTGGCCAAAGCTCTTCGGGAACTCGGCCGCATCGAGCGGTCGCTCTCCATGATCGAATGGTATTCGAGTCCGGCATTGCGCCGGCGATGTCAGGCCCGGTCGTCCCTGATGGCGCTGAGAGCAACGATTATGTGAAACGCGGTCGCAAACACGGCAGGCCGCCTGGTTCCACCCGGCTTGAGCAAGCGCCCACTGAGGCGCCCGGACCGGAGGTCGGGCGGGCATTCGTCGAGGTCGATCTGCGGCTGACGGAGAGTGACAAGAATCGTAGCGCTGATGTCGTCACGATGCTGAGCGAGTATCGTGATCCCGCTGCGGCCGACGCCGGCCAACGATCTAGTTCTGAGCGGCGGCTCTCTAGTCTAAGCCGAGGGATGCCTGACTGAACGGCACCCGATCGGGCTGGCAATCCCGACCAGCTGACGCCCGATCGGGCGCTCTCGTTGTAGCCGTCCCCACCGCTATGCGACATTTCTTTGCTGGCGCCCCGACATTAGGACATCGGCCGGCGCTAGCCGCCCTGCGTCGAACTGCGCCTGGTCAAGACCAGCGCGGCCTCGCGCGGAAGCGGGTCACAGGGTCGGGCACCTCGCGATGCGTTCGCAGATAGTGCAGTGTTCTGCAAGTCAACAGCTCCTATATCGAGATGGCAGCGCCTCACGGTAGCGCGGGTTCTGCCGGCCGCATCGACCGCCGCCTCCGCCAGATCGAGCGGCGTAGAGCCTCCAACATCGGATTCGCGGTGCCGCTGTCCTAGCCAGCGAAGGTCGTGTTCGTCATCCCCGCGGTTCGCGTGCATCCGCCGCTGACCCATCTGATGCGCGCTTCGCCCTGCGGACAGCAGACAGCGAAGCCGCCATGGCCGCGAAAATCTCGCAATGTCGGCTCGATTCCAGGTCCCGCCCGCCACTTTTGCGAGGTGATCCGTGCAGGTGCCGGTGGATCATGCAATCCATCCCGTGACCGCATCATTGCCATCGTCCTCCTTCAGGCGGCCGAGCCTTCCGACGCCGAATCGATTATGACGATACTCTCTTGAAGAACAGTCTCTTTTAGAGAGCGTGACGGTCTGCGCCGTCTTACCGAGGTTCAGCCTTTGCCATCGCCTCCTGCCCTCCCTGCCGCGCGTCACTCTACCCTGCTCGCATCGCCTCACCTCACGCGGGAAAGAGTGTCGTTAAAGTCATCCTGTGCGGCAAATGTCACAGCGATAAGACAGAACGCAGAAACGCCATAATGGCGTCCTGCCAAGCAATGGGCATCGAGGATGCCGAGGCCTCAGTCATCCATGAGTTCGATTCCTGCAAGCGGGCCGGCTCTTTAACCGGCCTTCCCTGGCGCTTAGCGCGCAGGCACTTCGCCACGGTTACCTCCGATTGTGGAGAAGCTGTCATGTCGCAATCCGCTGTCGGTCAGGGACTGGCACACGGCCAACAAGGCGCGTTCGGGGCCGACACCGTCAAGCTCGGAGGGCATTCCTAGTCAAGTCGTTGCAGCTCCCGTCGCCTTTATGAAGTCGGCGACCGGCTTAAGAAGGTTCCTGATCGCCGTACTGGGACATTATTCCTGACCCGCTCAATGGATCAGGCTACCCTAACGACACAAAAAGACTCGGCACAATCTGGGTGCCGGGTCTTAAGGTCACATGTGATTGGGCAGGTGCTGTGATGCTTTTCTTGGCTACGCCCCGCATGATTAACGAGCCGTTAACTGCGGGGATATTCCTCAGCTTCTATTCGGCGACAAGAGCCGGCGTTTTGGTTTTTCCCGGATCATCCGCGATTTAAATCAAATCCGCCTGTGAATATTGACGATTGCGCGACCCTCACCTCGTAGACGGCTAATGCGGGCGGTAACTAAGAGGGTCATATGACTAGCGATTTTTCCGCCGCGCGAGTGCATTTAGATCGAGCGTATCATTACCTGCGAGGCGATGACCCGATGAGCCGGAGGGGGCGCGAAGCCTTGGATTTGCTGATCGAGGCGGTTGCCGTCGAGGAGTTCAAGCAGCCGCGCCAAAACGCGGAGGTGCTAGCATTTCCGATTAAGCGCCGCTTCTGAGGCGATCTCCATAGTGGCAACCATGAACACGGTGTGCAAACACCCTCAGAATACTGCCCGTCCAGGCATGAGCCGGGTCGGGCAATCGAATGGGGTCCGAAGCGCGTCGCTCACAACCATTCGAATTGAGCTGCCTTGGCTGAAGGCTATTCCGGAATGGCCACCGCCTGGAGTTGCTCCGCGCCCGACGCAGGGCTGCGGCGAACCGTTTAGCCAGCCATTCGCCTGCTTTCCTGTCCCAGGACGGCGTCGATCCGGCCGAGATCGCGAAACGGTCGCGTGAGCGGCTTTCGCGCTACGAGAAGCTCACCTGGTACGACGGAACGGCCGAACGGGTGAGGGGTGCCGCGACGCTTTCGGCGTCCTACTCGTCAAGGGGCGCTTGGCGGTGGGCCATCGAGTCTTTTTCGCTACCGGCGTTTCAGATACGCTGCCGAGGGCTAATGGGCTGGCGGAGATATGGGGCAAGAGACCGCTGACCCTACTGCTATGAACTCGATCGGGGACGGCTCGGCGTGATTGGTGCCGATCCTGCTCGGTCCACAAGGCACTTCGTCTGCCCGAATGAGGAGGCCCTGCTGCTTTGCCCTGCGGGACGAATGCCCATTTTTCCATAATCATTGCGTATATTCAGTGCTAGGAAGGTCCGATTCGAAAACGAAAACAATCGGGCGAGGCTTATGATGTTGAGCGCTAGCCGAGGCAAATCGCCGGCACAGCTTTTCCGCTATCTATCGGCCAAGTGGCCTGCGGCGTTCAATCCAAAAGCGCCCAGGCCGCTCAAGATCGGCATCCATCATGACATTCGGGTGCTTGACGGCGAACTGTCTGATGATGAATTGAGGAGAGCCCTGCTGGCCTATACCAGGATGGCCAAATACTTGGCGAGACTGGATGCCGCCGCCGCACGGGTCGATCTCGATGGCAAGCCGGCCGGCGTGGTCTCGGATGCGGACGCGGCGACCGCCAGGGCTTTGCTTTGCACCCGCAAGGACAAGCAAGAGACCAAGCAAACGCCGGAGCCAAGGGCAGAGCCTCAAGCGCCACCCAAACCAAAACCGAAGCGAACCGCCGTGTACAAGGCGAAGAATACCGCCGACAGCCGGACCGGAATAGTCATTGAGACGAAACGTCGCCGGTCCTTCCGAAAGCCGATGGCATCGTCGCAACAACCAAAATAGAGGCGCTTAGACCCATCACTGCAATTGCTCCGAGAGAGGCGGTGATCCTTGCCGCCGGGTTTGGCTCGCGCCTGCGTCCACTCACGGATGTGCGGCCGAAGCCGCTGGTCGAAGTCAACGGCACGCCGATCCTTCACAACGCCTTGCAGAACCTCGAGGATCCAATATTCCTGCGGCCGACGCTTCGGTGATCTCGGCATCGACTATGTCGATTCCGACGTCTTCGACCGGACGGGTAGCGCATAATCGCTGTGGCTAGCGCGCGACGCGCTTTTGACCGGGGACATCTATCTGCTCGAAGGCGACGTGTTTTTCGAGCCGGATGCGCTTCGCTGCCTGACGCTGGGCGACGCGGACAATGTCGCGGCCGTCGCGCCGTTCAGCCCGGCGATGGAAGGTTCCGCCGTCGTCCTGACGAACAACGGCTACATCGCCGATGTAAGGATGAAGCAGACGGCAGCGAACCTCAATGATGGTTCGCCGCCTCTCTTCAAAACGATGAACCTGATCCGCTTTTCCGGAGGTCTGCGCCGGACGATCGTTCCGCATCTCAATGACACCATCAACGCCGGGGCCGTCAAATCCTCCCCGAAGAGCTTCTGTCGAACCTCGTACGGCAGAAAGGGCTGCAGATCGCCGCCGCCCGGTGCGACGGGCTCAAAGGGTACGAGATTGACAACGAGGCGGACCTTCGTTTCGCCGAGGCAATGTTCATGACGGCACGGGAAATCGCATGCTGACGACCAAGCTTGGGAGAGTGAAAGAATGCTTCGCTACCTCGTTGATCCCGCCAATGCCATCACCACGGTCGGGCTATTGTGCTCCTCGATTGCTCCCTATTTTGCGTTGGCGGGGCAGATCGAGCTGGCGGTCGGCGCTGCTTTGTGGGCCGTCCTCGCGGATCACCTGGACGGGGTAGTCGCTAGGAGAACCCGAAACCGCTCGCCGGACATGGCGAAAATGGGCAAGAGCCTCGACGGGTTCGGCTACACCATCTACGGAGCCATCCTTTCCGCGATCATCCTCGTGCAGCTGAATAGCGCATCTCTCGTGCGTGCCGCTGTCCTACGACATTCCATTGATGGCCGCCCTGGTTCTCGTCCAGCCCCTTATGTCCGCGTCGTCTTGAGCATAAGCACCAACCTTGGCGGGCATATACCCCGGCTTGCGAGTCACTGACAACTGGCGGAATGGGCACGAAGAAGGGGCGGCATTGCTTGCCGCCCTTTCCAAATTGTCGAAATGCGCGGACCTTAGAAATCCATACCGCCCATACCGCCCATGCCACCCATGCCGCCGCCGGGCATGCCGGCAGGCATGCCGCCGCCAGCCGACTCCTTCTTCGGAGCCTCCGCGATCATGGCTTCGGTGGTGACCAGCAGGCCGGCGACCGAGGCCGCGTCCGGGAGAGCTGTGCGCACGACCTTGACCGGATCGACGATACCCATGGCGATCATGTCGCCATATTCGCCGGTCTGGGCATTGAAGCCGAAGGTCGGACCCTTGTTCTCGAGGATCTTGCCGGCAACGATCGATGCTTCCGCACCGGCGTTGGCCGCGATCTGACGGGCCGGAGCCTGCAGCGCGCGACGCACGATGGCGATGCCAGCGGTCTGGTCGGAGTTGGCGCCGACAGCCTTGATGCTCAGCGAAGCGCGCAGCAGTGCGACGCCGCCGCCGGGAACGATGCCTTCTTCGACGGCCGCACGGGTCGCGTTGAGGGCGTCATCGACGCGGTCCTTCTTTTCCTTGACTTCCACTTCGGTCGCACCGCCGACGCGGATGACGGCAACGCCGCCCGCCAGCTTGGCGAGACGTTCCTGCAGCTTCTCCTTGTCGTAGTCCGAGGTGGTCTCCTCGATCTGCTGCTTGATCTGGGCGACGCGGTCTTGTCGGCGATCTGTTCAGGCGTCCCGGCCTGGACCCAATGGCCGCGCGCCCCGGTTGAAAAGAGGACGTTGGCAATGGGGCGGCCACGAGATAGCTGGGGTGATCCACGCCACGCACTTGCACGGATCACCTGCCAAAAATGGCGGATCGGTCCCGGAATCGAGCCGCCGCCGCGGGTTTTTTGCGGCCGTAGCAGCCTCGCTGTCTGCTGTGCACCTGGCGAACCCCGCAGCAGATGAGAAACCCTGCGTGCGTCGCGCTGGCGCTGATGGTGCAGCCGGAGACACGGCTGCTCGACGAGCCGTGAGGGCCTCTCGAGGCCATGACCAAGATTTCCATACAGGAAGAACTGGCGCGCATCTGAGCGAGAAAAACGTCATCCTGGTGGACTGGTGGACAAGGGCTTGCCAGCCGGCGCGGGCGTTTCGCGCCTCCGGCGCGGCATTCATCCCTGTGAGTCAGGCTTGTTTCTATAGCGAAACTTCGACAAAAAGGCGCTCCGACTCGGATCGGGAGAAGGGAGCGGATATGGTCTTTCGATTGAAAGAGCGACTTGGCAAGAAACTTGAGGAAGAAGTGCAATTCTTCAAATGTTGGCAGAAGGATAAGAAAGGTGTGGGCGCACTCATGCCCACGTCGATCCATGCGGCGCGCCGCATGGCTAGTGTGGTCAACCCTCATTCTGGATTGCCGGTTTTTGGAGCTTGGTGCCGGGACTGGTGTCATCACCAGGGCCATCCTGGAAAGAGGCATCAAACCGCATCGGTTGACTTCGGTCGAATATTCCAAGGATTTCTATGACGGCCTGGTGCGAGGCTTTCCGGGAGTGGATTTCCGCTTGGGCAATGCGTTTGCCCTGGAAGAAACCCTGGGGGAGCGCCGGGAAAAGTTCGATTGTGTCATAAGCGCAGTGCCGATGTTGAGCTTTCCGATGCAACAGCGCCTCACACTGCTGGAGGATTTGCTTGCACGAATCCCCGCCGGGCGACCTGTGATCCAAATCACCTACGGTCTTCTGTCACCGGTGCTCAAAATGCCCGACCGTTACATCGTTTCTCACTATGATTTCGTCATTCGCAATGTTCCCCCCGCACAACTCTGGACCTATCGACGAGCAGTGTGAAACCCCAGTGGACGCGAGCGACAGGTGGCTTTCGGAATCCTTGTACAGGACTGCAAAGCCGGCTGAACTTGGTGATGGGGCCAGCCATTCGCGCTTTGGCGGGACCGCCTTCCATTCCGCATTTTCTGAGGCTCGATTTGATCGCCGCGGAGAGATGATGTTCGGCTACAAGCATTGAGAGCGACGAAGCTTCCGCTAACGCCTGTGTTTCTCCGGTATTTCGGAGATGCATTCCTTGAGACGCGCCAGGCGAAACTTCGCATTGCGAAGTTCATGTCCGGCTTCGAAACGTCGATGGCGTCCTTGAGGTGTGGGCGCTATGAGGTCGCGCCCAGTTCCGCAATGCGCGCAAGCACCTGCCGAGCCTCGTCTTGACGCAACGCCTTGATCCATCCACGCCCGCGCATCGGTCTTCCTGCCAGCACCCCAAAAGCCATGGGTTTATCCACCGAGACCCTAATTTCCGGCAAGCCGAAACGCTCGAAATTTAACTTCGGCTATTTTAGCGAAGACAAAGAGGGCTCATTGGAAAAAAGGCGGCGCTTGGAAGGACGAATGAAGCGATAGAAGGCGTCCGTCCTATCGGCCATCTTCGGCTCTGATGTCATGCGCAACCTGTTTATCTGTTTGAGGAGCGCTGAATCTGCAACGGTTTGGGCATGCCGCGGACAAGCGAGACGCCGGCCAAGAGCGAAGTTGCGATCGAGGCATTGGGAGGCGGTTGGTGTGTGGGTAGTCAACCCTAGCCTATCGCGCTGATTGGCTCAGTGGCGCGCACTTTCGCAGCCATGCTGCCGCAGCACGTCGAATTGGGGTTGTTTGAGCAGTCACTCGGCAAAGGCGAGGGCCTGCATCGACGGTTCTGTGATCGTGTGGCTGACGCCGCGGAGAAAACAGCAGGCCCTGTTTCTAGCCCGCTGAGCGCCGCCTGCTTGCGGGCCAAAGCAGCGGAGAGATGATGTTCGGCTGCAAGTGTGCTTGGCGTGCAACTACTCAATTCACCGGCTACGTCAACATTCACCGGCTACGACAACGTTTTAAGCAGATGGCCTGCTCGCCAGCGGCAGCCTCTCCCCGGTAAGACCCGGCTTCGTGGCCGTCCAAACGGGAGAGCGGCTGATCAAAGATGCTGCCGGCCTGTCATGGACAGTTCGACAGGGCAGCTTCAATCCTGGCGCAGTTGACCTACCGCGCAGCTCGGTTATGGCGGAGCACCCATGGCAGGCGCCGCTCCATCGTTCATCTGGCCGCAGAGAAACGTCTTTCTGCCAGCGCTTCTTCTTGCGAGTCCGTCTGCCTTCAGCCGGTGCGTTCGATCCTCCGGAATCGGCGCATCTACCGATACGTCGGGCATGACCATGTCCTTGTCATCGGGTACTGCTTCACCAATGGCGGCCATGGGCTCAGAACGGATATCTTCACAAGGAAAAATCGGCGCTTCAGCGATAGCTTCAATAACTCCGCGCCCAGGCTCTGACGCGATTTGAAAAGCACCAGACGCTGGCGGCGAACGCACAAACCGGTGCCGCAATAATATTCTCCCCGGCCGCAGATATTCGAATTGGTTTGACTTTCAAATCCGTGGCTTCGGCGGCATTGCGAACAGCGCAGAGTTCCTCTCGTTCCAAGGCTTAGCATGGCGTTTCGCCTCTTCGTCCCAATCCTCGCCGGCGCGACCTTGCGCGAGCGGTTGTTCGCCTGCATCGGCGCCACGATCAGCATTGCGCTGACCAGTGTGATCAGCGGGCTTGCCATAGGCGGCGGGCCACATGTGGCGCTGCTGGTGGCCCCTTTCGGCGCATCCGCCGTGCTGCTCTTTGCTGTGCCGTCGAGCCCGCTCGCGCAGCCCTGGCCGATCGTCGGCGGCAATTCGATCTCGGCACTGGTCGGCGTGACCGTGGCGCTTTTCGTGCACGACCCGGTAATCGCGTCGGGCGTCGCTGTGGCGCTGGCGATCGCCGCCATGTCATTCACGCGTAGCCTGCATCCGCCAGGCGGTGCCGCGGCGCTGACGGCCGTGCTCGGCGGACCGGCCGTGCTCAGCTTCGGCTTCCTGTTCCCGTTGGTGCCGGTGGCGCTGAACTCGACAATTTTGGTGGCGCTCGGCTTGCTCTTCCACCGGCTGTCGCGGCGCAACTATCCGCATGTCCATGTACCCGCGGCCAGCACCCACGGCACCGCCGATCCACCGGCCACGAAGCGCGTCGGCTTCCGTCCCGAGGATGTCGATACGGCACTCGCCGTTTGGACGAAACATTCGACATCGGCCGCGACGACCTCGAAAGGCTGCTGCGCCAGGTCGAGCTGCAGGCCATGGTGCGCTCGCACCAAACGCTGCTTTGCCGGGACATCATGTCCCGTGACGTGATTTCGGTGCCGGAAAATGCCACCGCCGACGAGGCCCAAAAGCAGCTTCTCGACCACAACATCCGCACCTTGCCAGTGGTCGATTCGAACGGCCAACTGGCCGGTGCCCTGGGGTTGCGCGAGCTGACGCAGACGACCGAAACGGTGAAGGACGTGATCTCGAAGGCGGGCACCGGCTCGCCCGAGACGCCGGCGATGAGCCTGCTTCCCGTGCTCACCGACGGCCGCAGCCATGCCGTAGTCATCGTCGATGCCGAGCGGCGCATCCAGACCGACCTGCTGGCAGCGGCGGCGCGCGTGCAGGTGGCAGACAAGTCGCCGCTCAAAGCCCGCCGCACCCGCGCTGGAAGGCATGTCCTTTGAACTGCTTGGCTGAGTCGGTGACGAGCGACCGTGGTCGACCGAACACGATGCCGCGCGCGGCCAACCATGCCTCCTTGGACACATGGCGTGCGCCAGGCAGAGCGCGACCGACAGCGCCGACGGCTTCTCGAGGGTGAGGCAGAAGCCAAGAATGCAGCGGGTGGCCACGTCGGTGACGATCGTGAGATATGCCCGACCGATGAACGTTCCGCCGCCGTCGACGACCTCCACGAAGTTGATGTCGGTAGGGCGTGTGATCGATCTGGCAGACATCGAGCGGAGGCGCCGCATGGATGTATCCCGGCCGCGGTTTGAGCCGCTGGAGATGCTTCGGATTGGCGGACCGTTTCCTCGCGATCTCCTCGGGGCTGAACAGCCCGGTATCCGGCCGGCGACCGTGAGATAGGACGGAGCGGCCAAGCCGGCCTCTTCGCAGCGAGCGCGGATCTCGGCCACGACGGGAGCGAGCGGCGGAGCCTCCAGCACGAGCCACCGCTCTCGCAACGTCGTCGCAATGATCGCCTCGATGCCTTGATCAAGGCGCTTCTTGTGGCTGCCATCCGACTGGGGCAGCAGCGACGTCACGGTCCGATCGTTGCGGTAGCGCGCCAGCAGATTGTAGACTTGGCGGGTCGAGAGGCGCAGCTCGGCCGCGGCCCGGTTGATTGCCGCGCGGTCGGAACCGTCGAGAATCCTGTCGAGCTCGCGAGCGAGACGACGTGCGCCGACCATGCTTCGTCGGAATGCGACGTGCCGGGTGCGGCTTTCCGGTTGTGCAATCGGTGCGGCAAATCGAGCAGTCAGTGAAATCGTTAGCGAAAAATCGGGGCTGTCGTAGCGCCTAAACCTAACCAACACCTGACTTTTCCCTGTTTGAAATCGGGAAGTAAAAGCGACAGCCGAGACCGTCTCGCCCGCCTCGACGAGCGCGTGGCCCGATCGCCGGTTCGTGGCGGCTGGATCGAGCCCCAGAACTTTGCCGACGCCGCTGCTGTGCTGTGGCTGGACGGGGAGTCGTTCATGTCGAAGATCTCGTGCTGCACGATGCCCACATAGACATCCGCACCCGACCCACGAACTCACCCGCGCGCATGCCGTGCCGCGCGTCCGGCGCCGGATTCTTGCGCACAAACCCCGCCTGGGCGCTGTCGCGACCCGGCCTTTTGGCGCTGCGCGGCCGCGAAGGGCAGGGCGACGGCCGCAATGGGGCGGACGCGGGGCGGACTGCCACCGGTGCCGCGGCAGCCGCCGCCGGGCTGGACGACGACGCCGGCGACAGCGTGCTGGCCGATGAAACCGAACAAATGGATGCGCTGAGCGAAGAGCTGGCGGAGATCGATGCCGTGCTGGCCCGCTCCAGCCGGCTGCTGGCGGGCGAAGATTTGGTGCCGCGGAGTGCGGACGGCCTGGCTGTCGACACGGCAGGGCAGGGGGGCAAACGCGCGCGAGGCCTTGCCGGACAGCTTCGGGCCGCTGATCCGCGATCTCGACTCGACGAGGACCGGCGGCTTGCCGACTGGCTCGCCGTCGTCGACCAGGTGAAAAAACATGCCGGCCATCCTGGCCGCGGCGATCGCCTGGGACGCGTGGCAGCACATAGAGCCGCTGCAGCACCAGCATTGGCTCGGGCCGCTGCTGGTTGCAGCGCTGCTCAGGCAGCGCGGCAAGGTCGGTTCGCATCTGTTTTGCCTCAATGCCGGACTGCGCATCGTGCCGCGGGATCGGCGGCGCGCGCGGGAAAAGACCATCCGGCTGCTGGCAGTGCTCGATGCGTTTGCAGAGGCCGCGGCTGGGCTCAAGGAGCTCGACCGTCTGGCGCTGGCCAAAGTACAGATGGAACGCCGGCTGAGGAACCGGCGCAAGAACTCCACACATGTTTATTCGGTCCCGACCGGGAAAGCTGAGGTTGTCGAAGCTTCTGTGATTCTCGGAGGACCGAATGAACATCCACAGGAATGCGCGTTTGACGGCCGGCGTCGAGAGGAGATGGCTCGCGACGTCATTGAGGGCCGTTGTTCCAAATGTTGCGGGGGACATAACGGGGTAACGGCGAGGGCCGTGGCGCGTGCTTCTGTGTGAATGCCCCGCCGGCATGGCATCGTTCGTCCCGGCCGAAGACGAGCCCACGCCGGACCCCGGAGCGGATCGCCAGGAAATGTCACTGCGCCCCCACTAAGAGGAAACAATCACAAGAATTCAATGATGCTGACGAAAGGCCTGCTCCGATGGCGCCGGCGGCAAGCTGGTTGACCGTTGACTGAAGTGAGTTTAAGCCGTGACGGAACAAATCGACATGCAAGAAAAAAACCGTTGTGATGCCCATTATGCCACAACCTGTAAGTTCTCCGTATGAAAAGGAGACAACGTCGGAGCGCATTCAGCGTCAGGGCGGAGAACTCTGGGATCGCGTACGCGCGCGCGGCGCCGCTATCAATTATCCATTTCCAGACCACATGACCTTGCGCTCTTTCTCGTTGGGAGAGGTCGCCGAGATTCTCAGTGTGTCGGACAGTTATCTGCGCCAGTTGTCAATTGATGGTCTGGGGCCAACACCGGAGCTAGGGACCGCAGGGCGACGCTCCTATACGCTTCGACAGATCAACGACCTTCGTGCTTATCTCGCTTCGGCCCGTCCGAAAGAGGCTTTGAAATTTTGCCCGCGGAGGCGCGAGGGTGAGAAACTACAGATCATCTCAGTAGCCGCCGGCCCCGCAAGAACCACTACAGCGTTCTATCTGGTTCAGGGCCTTGCACTTCAAGGATTCCGCGTTCTCGCTGTAGATCTCGATCCGAAGGGCTCATTGTCGGAAATGTTCGGTTACTTCTCGAGTATCATTCCCGTCCACAATGCGAGCATGTATGCCGCGGTGCGCTATGATGACTACCGGGCCAGTATACGTACTGCAATCCGATCGACCCATTTTGATGGTCTTGATCTCGTGCCGGGCTCTTTCGAGCTCGGCGAGTTCGAGCAGGAAAGTTCGCGGCGCTACAGAAGCGAGGGCTTGAGGCTCCCAGATGCTAGCGTCAGAATGGTGTCTGCGATCAAGGACGTCGAGGCGGATTACGACGTCGTCGTGATCCACTGTGCACCTGAATACAGCTTCTTGACCGTGGGTGCGTTTGAAGCAGCGACCGGCGTGCTGGTGATGGTCCGCCCGCAATTGGCTGATATTGCGTCAATGGCCATGTTCCTCAACGTTTTCTCGCATTCCGTCTCCTTGATCGAAAAAGCTGGGAGGTCCGTAAATTATGATTTTATCAAATTCTTGGTAACAAGACACGACCCGCGCGACGTCTCAGAGCAGGAGACGGTCGCACTACTGCGGGACTCCCTGGGGGATGATCTCTTGACTGCGACCGTCTGGGAATCGAACGCGATCCGGGAAGCGCGGCTCAAAAACCGATCGTTGTATGAGCTGTCAGCGGGAGCGGTAGGCCGATCGGCATACGAGCAAGCGATAGAATCGCTGAATTCCACCAATGCGGAGGTAATGGACATCATATCCGAGGTTTGGGGCCGTCCCCCGATTTATGTGTCGCAGGCTTCGCGCTCGACGACTGCAGGTAAGGCGAAACCCCCATCAAGGAGGCTTAGCAAATGAGCCCACGCACGCAGCGCATGCGCTCGATGTTGTACGAACCAGCTGAGCTCTTGAAGGAGGCCAACGCCATGGCGGACGCTTTTATGAGATCGCACTCTCGCGATTTGCGGGAGCTACAAATAACCTCGCGATGGAGTGCCTCCATCGTATGTTTGATGCACAGAGCTTGGGGCCGGTGATGTCCAGAAAAAGTCGCCTGACATCCGCTGAACGCAAGTTGACCACAAACCCATCCGTCAGAGAGGGCAAGATGCCCTCAGGGGCCGCATTTCTGCCTGGACGCTGCGCCGGCGCGCCTGGAACTGCGCTGCGTCTGAGGATCTGGCACTGTCCATCGCCGCGGAGGAGGTCGTCTACATGCCTTCTGACGTCATTCGCTGCCTGCAGTGCCTGCCCGTCACCTTCCGCCCTTCCATTGTGGAGAATCTAATCCAAGTGCAACAATGACGAGTGGAGGGTAGAGGATTACCCGCAATCGCGCATGCCCCATGAACACCTCGGCTGGCGTCCGATAGCCAAGGCACTTCCTGGGCAGCGCTGACATTGTCCGCAAACACGCGCCGCACGCCAAGCGCGTCGTCTTCAAAGCGGGCCGCTGTCGACGTGGTTCTATCATGCGCTAACGGCCGAAGGGGCTCCGGCGATCTGCATTGAAGCCCGGCACGCGCAAAAGGTATTTGAACGAGACACTCAACAAGACCGACTCCAATGATGCCTCGCATTTCGCATAAGCCGGACAGGGATTCCGCTAAGTCGGCGGACACTTGTTTCACTAAGATCCCATGGGAAGTGAATAGCGGCCGGCGCTCTGCAAAGTGAGGCTGCGATAACGCACTCACTCATAGGAGACGCCGTCATGGAAGCTGTAACTTCCCAAGCGCATATACCAACCGCTATCCGCACTGATCTTGTGCAATTTTCGTTTCGTTGGAACTGAGCCGTTCCACCTGGTTGATCACTTCGTTGTCGCCGCGAAACGGTGAGAAGATGTCGAAACACGCGGTGAGCGGCGGTGATGTGGCCGCATTGCTGGATAGTTTTCTCAACTTTAAGAGAAGGCGCGATTGCGTACGGGCGATCAGTTTTGTGACCATCCGGGAAGCCGGACTTGACGGCTTCTGGATCGATCGTGTTCTCAAGGCGAACGGCTTTGAAAGCTATGTCGTTGATCCGGCTTCGATAGCAACATCGCGCAGACGGCGGCGCGCGAAGACGGACAGGCTGGATGGTGAAGCGTTGGTTCGCGCGCTATTGGCCCTCAAGCGTGGAGAGCCGCGCGTATGCGCTATGGTCAATGCACCGAGCCCCGAGGAGGAGGATCGCTGTCGCGTCTGCCGGGAGCGGAAGGTTCTGTGCGGATTTCGCAAAAGCCGGACAAGAGTTCCGTTATATAGCAGTTTCACCAATGCCGGGACAGTTTGGCGGTGTCAGTCCTTGGGTGCCTTGTCTGGTTCATATATGATTGATTTCGCCGTTTTGAGTGCCGGTCAAGAGGGGCGCGGCTTTTTGCTTTCGCATGCTGTCGCCCTGGAGCACTGCGGTGGGCGTTGTGAACGATCCTGTCGAGAATGGCGGCGGCCTCTGATGTTTGGTTCGGCGATCAGGTCATGCCATCTGGCCACCGGGACCTGGGCGGTGATCAGGGTGGTTTGCGCCGATAGCGTTCCTCAACGATTTCGAACAGATGGAAGCGCTGCTGGTCAGTGAGGGAGTGGGTTCCGAAGTCGTCGAGGATGAGGAGCTGCACGCGCGTGAGCTTGTCGATGAGGCGGGGGTAGCGGCCATCAAGGCGGGCGAGCGCCAGGTCCTCGAAGAGCCGTGGAACGCGCAGGTAGAGCACGGAATGATCGAGCCGTGCTGCCTGACGGCCGAAGGCACAGGCCAGCCATGACTTTCGGTGCCGGTCTGGCCGGTGACAAGTTCTCGTGCGCCTAAGCGGGACTCAACAAAACACGAACGATGCCGATGGCCTGGCGAAGCTCGCTGAAGTCGGCTTTTGTAAAGCGGTTCGCTTTGGCTACACCGTTTGATGTGGCGGCGAGATTGAAATGTCCGCCGTGGGGCAAAGTTAAAATGTCACTTGTGCGCAGGAGGATCAGCCCCGATCTAACCGGCTGGTCCGGGTTGTAAGGGCAGATCGGGGCGGGTGAGGGACACCCCTTGGCGTTAACTTTAAAACCATGAATGCAGCTGATTATTCCGCCGCATCAAGGCGGGAAAGCGCCTGCTACGTCGGGCAATGACCCTGGATCGTTCGTGAAATCAGTCCGACGCCCCGGCTTGCGGCCACTCGGTTTGAAACCGATCCTCTTGCTGTTGGCCTTCACCTTCGGCGGTCGGCGACAAACCGAGCCACCTCTGTGTCCTGGACTTCCAGATGCTCGGACCGAATTCCCAAGGTGATGGCCGATCCGATGCATACTTGTCATGTAGCGATGGTGGAATTTGTTCGGTGAACCCGAGGCCGTCGAACATTGGACCCTCCCAAAACCTGCCGTGAAGTGTTCGCGGGCTTCGAATAGAGGTCCGAGGGGTGTGCCGACCTGCTGGCAAACGCCGTCTTTGAGCAGACCGTGCGGTCCGCCAGCGTCATCGCCTCGACCTGGTCCGTGCGTGACATATATCGACGTCGCCCCGAGTTCCCTGTGCAGCTGGCGAATCTGCGCCAATGTTTCCCCTGAGCTTCGTGTCTAGGTTGTAGAGCGGTCATCGGCACGAAAAGCTTGGGCTCTCGAATTGCCGCCCGCCCCATGGCGACTCGTTGCCTCTGCCCGCCGGACAGCTGCCGGGGCTTACGATCCAGGAGATGCCATAGTTCCATCATGTCGGCGGTTCTCGAGATTCGCTCCGATGCGTCCTTCGATCCGACATCCCTGACGCGCAGCGGGAGGCCATTTTCGGCCACGGCCATGTGGTGAGGGCGTAGCTCCCGCGCACCGCCAGGGGAACATAGATCAAGGGGCTTACGCCGGCTAACGCGTGTTTCTTGGAACGCCTGATGGCAAAATGCCGTGCAGGTCATGGCGAGAAGAGCGATCTGGCTGCGATGGGATCATGGGGCATTGGCCGACGCTCGCCGAGTCGAGCCGCGCCAGGTGCCGCGCCCCAAGCCATAAGCGCGTTTGAGGCAAGAGATGCCGGCCTCGATGCCAGCCCGGAAGTTCTGAGCTTGCGATATACCGAACGGCTCTGACCCTGCTTTGATCTTGAGGTTCAACTCGCCGGACGGCATGATTTCCGATTCCACCGGTCTCCTCTGGCTTCAGACTGACGGGGAAGACAGGCGTAACGGCGAAGGTCGTGGCACGCGCTTCCTGTGCGAGGGCCCCGCCGGCATGGCATCGTTCGTGCCACGCCGAGCCCGGAGCGGATCGCCGAGGATATGTCACTGCCGCCCCTACTGAGGGGAGAATTCAATGAGGCTGACGAGGGCCTGCTCCGAGGGAGTCGGCAGCAAAGTGATTGTTGACCGTTGATTGAAGTGAGTTTAATCCGTGACGGGACAAACTCGATATGAAGGAGAAAACCCGTCGTGATGCCATATACACCACAAACTGAGAATCCTCCGTATGAAAAGGAGGCAACGTCGGCGATTGCGGACGTGAGGGATGGGGCGGCCGTAGATCGGCTGGTCGACATCGACCTTGCTCGCGGCCTGGCTGTTTTAGGCATGTGTGTCGTCCATGTCGGGGGTAACTTTCCCGACGTAGCACTGGTCCGGGATCTGATGGAGCTAGCCTATGGGCGGTCGTCCGCCCTGTTTGCCGTATTGGCCGGTTTTTCGATCATCCTGATTACCGGCCGCGAGACGCCGAAGTCGGGGGAAGCAGGTGGACAGGCCGTTGCCAGAGTCGCAATTCGTGCCCTTGTTTTGCTCGCGATTGGCTCAATCCTGACCTGCCTCGGTACGAACGTCGCAGTCATCCTGGAACCCTACGGAATCTGCTTCTTGTTGGTCCTGCCGCTCTATCGGCTCAGCGCACAGCAGCTCGGCTTGCTCGCTGCTGGGACCGCATTAGTTCTCCCGCAAGTGTGCTTCCTCCTTCAGTTGTTTGGCCCCGTGGAGTATTTGGACCCGGTGTTTGATTTCATGGTCCGCGGCACCTATCCCGCGATGACCTGGGTTTCTTTCGTGATCGCAGGCATGGCCATCGCGCGCCTTAGCCTTAATACGCAAGCAATGCATTGGCGCCTTGGCCTAGCGGGGGGCGCGCTGGCCGTGTTGGGCTATGGAGGATCCTGGCTCGCGCTGCGCTTGCTACATGGTGTACCCGCCGACCCCGATTGGTGGAGGGAGGCCACTAGCGACCCCTGGGTGTTATTGGTTGCCGCACCTCATAGCGAGAAGACGTTCTCGATCCTGGGCAACACCGGTTGCGCACTGATTGTCATTGCGGCTTGCTGGCTCGCTATGAATGCGCTCCCGCATCTGCGAAAGCTGGTCTGGCCAATAATCGCGGTCGGCTCGATGCCTTTGACGGCCTATGTGCTGCACATTGTGGGAATAGCCTATCTTAACCATGCTATGGGGATAGATCTGGTTCTCGAAGACGGGAGCCTGTCCATGCTCTTTGGCTTCGTCGTGGTTATCAGCACTTTCGCGGTGCTTTGGCTGCGCGTCTTCCAGCGAGGACCGATGGAAGTGCTGATGGGTAGGATCGCAGATCTCGCGCGTCACATCCGCTGAGCACCGCAGCGCCCCGGCCTCCAGATCACATTGGGGACAGAAAAAGCTGGGGTTTTATCCAAAGCTTGTTCGCGGCAGGGGAGGGGACTTCCTCCCCACCCTGCCGCCTTGTGAGATCGACGCGAAAACGGTCGCGCAGGCGCTTAGAGTTGGCATCGGCAATGCGGAAGGCCTCGCAGCAGCATTTTCGTTCAGCGGGCATCCCGGTGTTGCTCAATCCATGGTCCTTGACGGTTGTATTTCCGAAGCCATCCGAGAGGCTCGTCAGCGAATACCAACTCGCATGCCATGACAACTCCGCCCACGCGATCGTTATGCCAAACGTCAAAGCTGATCTCATTGACCGCTTCGTCGGTGCCTATACCGCAGAGTGGCGCTGCAATTCTCGGCAAAAGGTGTCTTCATGAACGCTCACGCGCGGCCGCTCTACAGCGGCATCGAAGCGCCCGGCCGCTACGTTCACCATCGTTTTGATCGATGCATCACTAGTGACATCAAAGCTCTTACAACTGACAATTGGCATGGCCCGCCTTATATCGTGAAGGATTATGCGGTGATCGCTGCCTTCGCGTGGCTGGTCATTGGGGTCAGCTGGTGGTTCTATCCTCTCGCGGTGATAATGATCGGAGCCCATCAGCGAGGAATCTCCACCATTCTGCACGATTCTGCGCACGGTGTGCTGACAAAGAACCGTCTGCTGAACTTCCTGCTCGGCACATTGCCAACGGCTTGGCCCATCTTTCAGCGCCACTTTGCCTACAAGGAATCACACGTCCACAGCCATCATCCCTTTCTGGGAAGAGCCGACGCCGATCCTGACCTGGAGTTCTTCATCGCGGAAGGTGTCTTCACACCCCGAGCGGATCGTTCCTTCGTCTGGAAGCTCATCATCCTGCCCCTGCTTGGATCGAAAACCTACGCCTATCTGAAGTATCTGGCCCGCAACAGATATCAAATGATCCTCAATTCCCTCTCCGGTAAGGAGAGTTCAGTAGGGGTGATGCGGGAGAAAAGTGGCGTTACGAGTTCGATCGCTGGGGGTTCTACGCGTTCTGGGCTTGTATCGTCGTGTACGCTTTGATCTATGGCTACTTCTCGGAAGTCGTCCTTCTCTGGGTCGTTCCCTACCTCACCTCATTCCACATTATCGGCTGGTTTATCGAGATGTCTGAGCATTGCAGCTCCATCGAAAATCAGACCGTGAACCTGCACATGGCTAGGAACCGCCGCAGCTGTAATATCGAGAAGTGGCTGACCGCGATTAATAACGACAACTACCATCTCGATCATCATCTCGACCCGACAACCCCGTTCTGGCGCTTACCCGAAGCACATGCCATCCGCATGGGGGACACCGTCTATGCGGCGCACTGCTCCGAAACGGGTGGGATATTCCAGCCTGGCCCAAATGGTGAGCCTTCGATCCTGAAACTGATCCGCGACCAGAACCGGAAGCGTTTCGCCCAGTCTGAATGCCGCGCCGAGAAGTATGCAACTCCCGGAGAGATCCAATGTTGACCAAACCAGAGAAAAATGACCCTTCAGCACGATGGCGCCAACGCCACACCTGCATCCGGAAACGGCAGTGTTGCATGGCGGCTATCGCTATGATCCGGCGACCCTTGCTACAACTGTACCGATCGATCTCTCGAATGCTTTTGCATTCGAATCAATTGATCACGCATCGGACGTCTTCGATCTCCGATGCGAGGGGCGCACCTATTCGCGGCTGATGAACCCGACAACGGATATTTTCGAGCAACGCGTTGCGGCTCTGGATGGTGGCGTCGCCGCCTTGGCAACCTCGTCGGGGCAAGCCGCAATTATGCTTTCAATCCTAAACATTCACCGTAGCCGGGAACAATATCGTAAGCTCCACGCACCTGTATGGTGGCACAATCAATTTGCTGGCCAGTACGTTTCAACGGCTCGGGATTGAAACCCGCTTCGTCGATCCAAGCGATCCCGAACGTTTCCGCGAAGCCTCAGATCGCCGAACGCGCTGTTGGTTCGGCGAAGCGCTTCCCAACCCCAAGCTCAGCCCTTTCCCGATCGTCGAGGTCGGGGCGATCGCGCAGGAACTCGGAATTCCGCTGATCATCGACAACACGCTGACCCCTCTTATCTCCCGCCCTCTCGAGCTTGGCGCGCACATTACCGTGCGCTCCACTTCCAAATATATCAGCGGCCACGGCACGACGATTGGCGGCATTACTGTGGATGGGGGCACCTTCGACTGGGCTGCCTATTCCGAACGCTTTTCGTTGATGTCACGTCCTGACATCTCGCACGGTAACATTCTTTGGCTCGATGCCGCGCGCAATCTGCCCGGCCCCTACGGAGCCAGCCCGTTTCTGCTCAAGATGCGCAATACGCTCATGCGCGATTTCGGTCCCTGCCCGTCGTCATTCGCATCTTTTCTCTGTATCCAAGGTCTGGAAACGTTACCTTTGCGAATGCCTCGACATTGCTCCAATGCCCGCCCGCTAGCCGAGTTTCTCATGGCGCATCCTGGCGTTCTCGACGTAACATATCCGACTTTTGGCGGGATTGTTGAACGGCATCGCGCCGAGCAGAACATGGGTGATCATGGTGGCCCGATGCTTGTGTTCGAGATCGCTGGCGGCATTGAGGCTGGGCGCCGTTTTATCGAGCGGTTGCGACTCGCCTATCACGTCTCAAATATTGGCGACGCGAGAACACTCGCCACGCATCCAGCCTCGACGACACATGCTTCGGTACCGCGCGAGGCGCGCCTTGCTGCCGGAGTTTGCGATGGAACAATCCGGATTTCTGTAGGACTTGAGCACATTGAGGATATCATCGCCGATATTGGGCAAGCTCTTGAGGGCACCTGATTGTGGCCTCGCTGATAAACAGCGGCCCCGCGTTGGTGTCATTTCCGACCGGCGGACAGAGGACGGCGTCGGTTATGAGACCGTACGCGTTCGTTATCTTGAAGCCCTGCGTACGACCGCAGGTGTCTTACCGCTAGTGATCCCGTGCGGACTGGTGGAAGGGGATTTGCGAGTCTGTTTGTCAGTCCTCAATGGCGTACTGCTGACCGGGGCGGAGTCGAACGTCTCGCCCTCATTTTACGGGGCCCAGAGGCTTTCCAAAGACGCTTGATCTTGACCGGGACAGGACAAGCTTTGCTGCGATCAAGATTGCATTATCATCGGGCATTCCCCTGTTCGGAATCTGCCGTGGGCTGCAAGAACTCAATGTCGCACTTGGTGCCAGCCTCTCAAGCAACATCTCGGAAGGTGAAGGTCGGATCACTCATGTGGAAGACCTCTCTCTCCCACGCGACCTTCAATACACCCCTTTCATGCAATTCTAGCCGAAGGCCACGGCCACATTGCCCAATGCATCCGCCGCTCGCAAAAAAATCCAGTCTTGGTTAATACCCTGCATCGGCAGGGGATCGCGCGTTTGGCGGATGGCCTTGCGGTTGATGCGCGATGCGTGGACGGCGTTATTGAAGCTATATCGGTAAAGGACACGGCAACTTTTGCTGCCGCCGTACAATGGCATCCTGAATGGTTTCACGTTGAGGATCTGCTCAGCGTCGAAATCTTTCGTGCATTCGGCGAGGCCTGCCGCTCGCATATGATAGAAACAAAGTGACCGCCATGAGAAATGCTTATTTTTCATCAATCCTTGGGGCCGGTTTCGCTCTCCTTGCAGCTCTGTCCAATGGAACCGTCGGCGTGCTTTCGCGGTCCGCTTTCAAGGAAGGCCTCGATCACACTGCAGTTGCATTTTGGCGTTGCGCCATTGCGTTTTCGCTGCTCTCGATCATCATCCTTTTAAGGTCTGGAGGTTTAGCCCGACTAGTCTCAGTGTTCACGGGATCGTGGAAGATCGCCGTCTGCTCCGCGCTTGGCATCTTCACACTTTACCATTTCGAAACCCAAGCTTTCACGTATGCACCGATCCCGCTTGTCGCGATCCTTGTTTTCGCTGGCGGCCTTGGTGCAATCGCGCTCGACATCCTCATCTTGAAGGAAACGGTAACTACGCGAAAGGCGTTCGCCATGACGATGGTCTTTCTTGGAGGCTACGTCGTGATTGCTGGGGACGGCCTGATGACCGGAAGCATTATCGGTGTCAGCCTCGCCCTTATCGCGGGTCTAGGCTACGCCAGCTTTATCTTCGCCTGGAAGTTCTTTAAGCTGCGCTCATCCCTAGAAACCTTCTGGTGGTGCCTGGCTTATGGCCTCGTTATGCTCGCTGTTCCCTATGCTTGGAGCGGAGCACCAATCCCGTCAGTGAATGCGCTGCCAAGCTTGCTATCACTGGGGGTTATCCCCTCGTTCTTTGGGTTCTACTGCACAATTCTCGCTCTTCAACATATCGAGGCATACAAGACGCAGGTCATCGAATCGAGCGAGCCGTTCTTTTCTGCGCTCTTAGCAGCCGCGCTCTTCGGCGAATGGCTGACAGGTCCAGGAATGTTTGCAGCATTAGCCATTATCGTCGGTGCGCTGATTACATCCATGCCAGAGCGCCGTGCCGTCTCTATGCAAGTACGCCCAATTGGCGAACAGGATTAGGGCAACGTGCTTATTGTCTTTTCCGAGGACTTATATGCTCATGAAAGCGCGGGCGGGCTATGGCGCGGACAGATGGTGCCCTGCTTCGACACACCAGAACGGCCGAAACGAATAATCGCTGGCCTTCGCAATGTGGGGTTCGAACGGATTCTAGCGCCGAAGCCGATTACGTCCAGCGCCCTGCAGACAGTTCACGATCCAGGTTTCATCCAGTTTTTAGAAGCAGCTTGGGATCGCTGGAGTGCGGAAGGAAGGCAGGGGATGCATTGCCTTCTGCTTGGGCCACTCGGACCTCCTGCCATCTTACTATGACGTGCAATCGTGCCGCTGCTGACCCCTTCGGCGGAGGAGCTCGCTGCGCTAACTACGGCGATCAACGAACTCGATACCGCTGGAATGAAGCTGAGGCAGGTATGGTCCGCCAACTCGAGCGTAAGGTCTGTGCGCTGATCCCACCCGAGGCCGGGACTAAAAGCGTGTCGCGATTAATCGGCCTCATATCCGGCCGCTTTGAAGAAGTTTCTGCATTCGGTTGGCTCGAACAGATGGCAGATATCGGCGAGAGCCTCGCAGACGGTAGTGGCTTGCCCATCGCGGTCTCCTTTCAACCGCAATGAATCACGAACTCAAATCAAAGGGAATCCTGAATCCCTTAAATCGCGACACGCTTTAAGAGATAGAGTATCATAGCATGCCCCTATCGCGTTTTTCAGATGGGCAGTCTAAAAAACTCCGAAGGCAGAGGTCACAGGTTCGAACCCTGTCGGGTGCGCCAAAGAAATCAGGGGTCCATTCTGGAGACATAGGTTACGGTTTATACCGGAGACATGGTGAAGTGCACCCATCTCTCGGGAAGGGCACAGTCGCTTAGATGGGTTTTCGAGCAAAGCTGCCACTTGGTCCCACACCAAGTTCCCGCACAGCGCCAAAATGCTGCTAGAAGCTGGTGACTTCCATGAAAGGGACTTTCAGGGCGGCACAGAGGCTTCTCATCGACGAGGAGTGGAGTCCGTTGTCGCCGGATACCAAATGGCATGGCGGCTTAGCGCCATTTTGCGCACAATGGACGAGCGCTATGACGGGGACCTTTTCGTTTGCGGCCGCGTTTAACCGATGCCCTGAGGTCATAAAGATTTCGTTGAGTGCGCAAGCGGCCACGTATACATCGGAATCGAGTTCGACAATTTCGATGTCCGACTCCGATATCTCATCGGCCAAGCTCTTGTCGAAGATACGAACCTGGTCGAAAACCTCTTTGGGTACCGCAATGCGTTCGACTTTCGCGCGTTGGAACAGAGCGGCTTTCAGGTTTCCGCCAGCTTCGCTAAAATAGAGGCATGCCTCTAGATCAAGCACAAAGTTGATGCCGCTATAGGCCATGCTGTTATGGCCCCAGCCGGTTAACACCGATGGCGGCGATCTGCTTTATCGTACTTGGCTTCAGATTGGTGAGCCGGTACGCATCGAACTGAGAGATTGCCTTCCTGTCGACGGCGGCGGTGAGCATGTTAGGCAGAAGATATCCGAACCTGGCAATCTGCGAGCTAATTCCACCGCCCCCGCTGTTTTCCTCACCTTCGTCTTCTTCTTCGATCATGGGGACTTCAGACGGCAGGGTCGCAGACCACGCAGCGTAAAAGCCTTTGCTCAAGCCCAAATCAGAGACGCGTAAGGCGCTCGCCTGCTTACTGGCGCCAAATCGTCTGGAAAGGAGATCAACGACGGCCCTGGCACCCCTTCCCGCGACGCTTTTATAGGCTTGGGAAAATTCCTCCGCAGGCATCATGACCGAGGCAGTCACCGAGTTGCAGAATCTTTCAACCTGGTTGTTGAGAATGGCGGGGTCTGAAACTCCCGTTTTGCCAAGGAGCACATGCACCACTTCATGCATCAGTGTGAACAGCTTGGTAGCGGGCCGCTGCCCGGTTGTATTCACGAAGATGATGGGAAAGTCACCGGTAGGAGAGTAACAAAACCCACGGAACGGGTCCGCTACCCTATCGCAGAGCACGATGATGCCTTTCCGCTCTAGCGATACACGCGTCTCCCTGAACGTTAGGGTAGGATCCACCGATCCATCGACGCGCTGGACGCGGACATAGAGCGATTTCAATAGCTTTCGCGCGGTCGACTGCTGATGGATGGTCACGCTATTTGTATTGGCGAACCTGGTGCAGTCTTCGAACGCTCGGTCCGCCAAGTAGGCGGCGATAGAACGAGCACGCGCGATTCGCGTTAGTCCTGCCGATGTAAGAACCGCTGGCCTATTATTGGCGGCGCGAAAATCAGGCATATTGGCGTCGATTTCTACGTCTTTGGCGAACAGGAACTGGACCGGTACAGCCAGAGCGGAGGCAAGTGAAAACGCCACTCGCTTGCTGACGTCGGTTGGGGTTGTTTCCATTTCAGTCAAGAAATCTGGTCGGATATTCGCCTCAATCGCGACCGCTTCAATTGACAATCGTCGCGCGCGGCGGATGCTTTCCACTGCCGAAGGTCGGGGGGTAAGTTTCAATGGCATCTCAGTCGCTCGCAACAGAGTGTTTTCGTCTGAATGAGTTTTCCGGACTGCTTCAACTAGCGTTCGGATTGAATGTAAGCGGTGTTCTTAGGCCACAGCCTTGAGCTGGAGCTTGTTGATGTAGACCCAAGGCAGGAGATCGTCGATCTGGCTGTTGGGGTGGCCGTTGACGATCCTGGTGAGGACATCGGCGAGATAGCCGAGCGGTTCGACACCATTGAGCTTGCAGGTTTCGATCAGCGAGGCGATGACTGCCCAGTGTTCGGCGCCGCCGTCAGAGCCTGCGAAGAGCGCGTTCTTGCGGTTGAGCGCCATCTCGGGGTCATTCTGCCCATGTTGGGCAGGAGGTCGAGGTCCATTACCGTTGGCACCCGTATTTCGGACGTCGGCTTCGCTGCGAGAACAGCGAAGAGCGCGCCGACGGCCGGATCATTCACCTCGTCGTCGCGCCCGGTCATGTCATTACCGCTCCGGCCTGGATGATCGATCCCGTGGCTTGCGCGGCGATGGACCTGGGCCCCCCGCGCGTATCGCTTGCCGCGCTGCTTGAGCTTAACAAGCTCTTGATCGAACGCCGTTTCCGGCGAGGCTCTCCGGATGGTTTCACCATCGCGGAGTCGCAACATGAGAACCCTGCCACCCCCGACACGATCTCTCGAGGTCGTTCGCCAACTCAGCTTGCCGCTCGACTCGCAGAAGCTGAACGGGCTGAGTTCAACGCAACGGACCATAGTGATCGCCCGGCTCGCCAACGTACTGAGGGCCGCCGCCGGCGTGGCAACGGAGGAGGAGAGCTGCGATGACGAGCGGTAATCTGATTCCGACTGCCGTCCTCAAGCGCAAGGCCGTCGTCTATGTGCGTCAATCCACTCAGGCGCAGGTCCAGCTCAACCTTGAGAGCCAGCGTCGGCAGTATGAGCTTGTCGACGTCGCGCGGCGTTGGGGATTCCGCAAAGTAGAGGTGATCGACGAGGATCTGGGACGAACCGCAAGCGGGGCTGTGGAGCGTCCCGGTTTCGAGCGCCTGGTCGACGATCTGTGCACCGGCCATGTGGGCGCCGTGCTTTGCCTGGAGGCGTCCCGCCTGTCGCGCAACGGGCCGGACTGGCATCGGCTGCTCGAGTTGTGCGGCGAAGTCGATGCACGCGTGATCGATCTGGACGGAGTCTACGATCCGGGATTGCCGAACGACCGCCTGCTGCTGGGTATGAAGGGCAGCATCAGCGAATTCGAGCTCGGCGTGCTGCGTGCCCGCATGTACGAGGCCGCCCGCGCCAAGGCACAGCGCGGAGAACTGCGCATCTCCGTGCCCTTCGGCTATGTCTGGCACCGCGATTACGGTCTCGGGTTCGATCCCGACATGCGCCTGCAGGAGACCATTCACCTGATATTCGCGCGCTTCCGCGAACTCGGCAGCGCGCGCCAGGTCCTGATCTCGATGATCGACGATGGCGTGCATTTCCCCAGACCCTCCGACGGCAAGAAGATGGTGTCCTTCGACTGGGTTCCGATCCGTTACCGCAACGTGATCTCGATCCTGAAGAACCCATTCTACGCCGGCGCCTATGTCTATGGTAAAAGCGAGAAGCGCACTGAGATCGTCGATGGCCGCGTTCGCAAGAGCTATGGCCATTACAAGCCGGCTAGCGAGTGGGCGGTGGTGCTCAAGGACCATCACGAAGGCTACATCGGATGGAGCGAGTACGAACGGAACCAGGAACTGCTCGCAGCCAACGCTTACGGCAAAGCCGGCGGCGTCAAGTCGGGCCGCGGCGGTCGCGCGCTGCTCCCGGGTCTTATCTCCTGTGGTCGATGCGGGCGAAGACTGGTTGTCATGTATGCCGGACGCGGCCAAGGTTATCCGGTATATCGCTGCGAGCGCGGCAACCTCATGATGGCACAGGCGCGATGCATGTCGTTCAACGGCTTTCGCACCGACGCGGCGGTGACCCGCGAAGCGCTGGAGGCGGTTGCGCCGATGGCGATCGAAGCGGCGTTGGAGGCTGAACGGATGCAGCTGGAGAGCGAAGCCAAGCGGCGGCAGATGATCGAGATGGACCTGCAGCAGGCGCGCTATGAGGCATCGCTCGCCGAGCGCCGCTATGCCGCTTGCGACCCGGAGAACCGGCTTATTGCGGCCCAGCTCGAGAGGAGTTGGGAAGCCACACTCAGGCGCGTGGAGACCTGCGAGGCCCAGCTGAGCGAAGTCCAGCGTGTGGAGCCTGTCGACGCGGTTCCGGACTTCACGGGCCTCGCCCAGGATCTCGAGGCCTCCTGGAATGCGCCGGGTGTCGACATGCGCTGTCGTCAGCAACTGCTGCGCGCGCTCATCAAGGATATCGTGGCGGATGTCGATGACGATGCGCGCGACGTGATCTTGACCATCCACTGGCACGGAGGCCAGCACTCGCAGGTACGGGTTCGCAAGCCCAAATCCGGAGAGCATGGCCAGCGTACGCCTGAGGAGGCTCTGGCGATCATGCGATCCATGGCAACCCGGTGGTCGGATGCCGAAATCGCTGCCACACTCAACCGCATGGGCATGCAGACCGGTCAGGGAAAGACCTGGACCGCGCGTCGCGTCCAATCGCTGCGCACGGTGCACAAGATCAGCGGCTATCGCTCTTCCGACAAGAATGGCGAGTGGCTCACCATGTCGGATGCGGCCGCGAAGCTCGGCGTGTCGCACGTCAAAATCCGCCGGTTCATCAGGGATGGCCTCTTGCCGGCCGAGCAAGTCATGCGCGGCGCGCCCTACCAGATCCGCGCCAGCGACCTCGAAGACGAACGGATCAAGGCCGATTTGGCGCGCAATACTCCGCGTCGCATCCACGACGACAACCAGGAATCGCTGTTTTCCGCCATTTGAAGATGAGGTGCATAATGAATCAGTCTTCGCGATCGGACGGATCGAGCGTTCGACGGTGTTGCTGTCGATCTCGATGCGGCCGTCGTCAAGGAAGCGCGAGAGGCCTTCCCAGCGCGAGAGCGTGTAGCGGATCGCCTCGGCGAGCTTTGTCTTCTGGCTGATCAGCCCGAGCTTTTCGCGAAGCCATGGTTCGAGTTCGACGACGATCGGGCGGCTCCTGTCCTGGCGCACGACACGGCGCTGCTCGGCCGATCGTCGACGGACGTCGTCTTCGACGCGATAGAGTTCCGCGATCCGTCTCAGCGCCTCGCTGGCGATTGGCGCGGGACCGGCCGCGGCGAGCTCGTAGAAGCGCCGGCGCACATGTGCCCAGCAGAAGGCGAGCGTCACGCCGCTCTTGTCGGCGAGCACGCGATAGCCGCCATAGCCGTCGACCTGCAGGATTCCGGTAAAGCCCACCAGATGAGCGATCGGACGCTCGGCCTTCCGATCCGGCGCATAGACATAGGCGACGCCCGGCGGGTCGCTCCCCTCCCAAGGTCGGTCATCGCGGGCATAGGCCCAGAGTTGACCTGTCTTGGTCTTGCCGCGGCCGGGATCGAGCACTGGCGCGGTCGTCTCGTCGGCGAAGAGTTTTGGCGAGGACTTCAGCTTGCCAAGCAGCCGCTCATGCACCGGACGCAGATGCCAGGCGGCGCGGCCGACCCAGTCGGCGAGCGTGGACCGGTCGAGATTGATGCCCTGCCGGGCATAGATCTGCGCCTGACGATAGAGCGGCAGGTGGTCAGCATATTTTGAGACCAGCACCTGGGCGACCGTCGCCTCGGTCGGCAGGCCGCCCTCGATCAGCCGGGCGGGCGCCGGAGCCTGAACCACTACATCCTCACAGGCGCGGCAGGCATATTTGGGCCGGCGCACGACGATCACGCGCAGCTGCGCCGGAACGATGTCGAGCCGCTCGCTCATGTCCTCGCCGATCCGATGCAAGCCATTGCGGCAGCACGGGCAGGCATGATCCTCGATGTCGACGACCATCTCCACGCGCGGCAGATGGGGTGGCAGCCCGCCGCGGTTCGCCCTGCGCTTGGCGACAGGCGCCTGACGTTCGCCAAGAGCGGTCTGTGCCTGCTCTTCGTCACCGGCGGCCTCGATCTGTTCGGCCTCTTCGAGCCCCAGCAGCAATTGATCCTCGGGGAGCGTCTCGGCACGCCGGCCGAAGCGATGACGCTGCAATTCCTTGATGATCTGAATCAGACGGGCATTCTCGACGTCGCGCGCCAGGACCATCGCCTTCAGCGCATCCGGATCGTCGGGAAGCTGGTCAGCCGTCATCGCCATGAGCGGATCAGACCATATTCGCCGACAGTCCGCGACAGCGGAATCCAGGCTGATTCACTTCGTCGCGGGTCAGCCCGCCTGGGCTGGAACGCGAGTCCGGCGCGCCTCGTGGACACGCCGCCAGTCGAGACCTTCGAGCAGCGCCGACAGTTGCGCGGCCGTCAGCCGCATCATGCCGTCATGCACTTTCGGCCAGCGGAACTCCCCATCCTCCAAACGCTTGGCATAGAGGCAAACCCCGGTGCCATCCCAGAAGATCAGCTTGATCCGGTCAGTCCGCTTGGCCCGAAAGACATAGACCGCCCCATTGAACGGGTCAGCGCCCATGGTCTCGCGCACAAGTGCGGCCAATCCCTCCGCACCCTTGCGGAAGTCCACCGGCTTCGTCGCCACCATGACCTTGACCGCACCCGTCGGCCCGATCACGACGTCGCCTTCAGCGCGCGGATCACTGCCGCCACCGTCTTGGTATCGGCGCCCCGGCCAACGCGCATCGAGATGCCGTCGATCTCAAGCTCGATCATGCCGGCACCTCGGGTGGCTTGCCGTTTCCGCTGCTTCGGTGAACGGCTGGCTACAGGTTCCGCCGCCGCCAAAACCGCCGGCACAAAGGCAGGAGAATCTTGCTGCACCGAAGTGGCCGGTTTGCACGCTTCGCGGCGCCAGGCGAAGACCTGCTGCGGCCTAAGGCCATACCGACGGGCTACCTCGGAAATGACTGCGTTCGGCTCCAGCGTCTCCGCGATGATCCGCGCCTTGTCATCCACCGACCAGTGACGCCGACCGCCGGCACCGTTGATCACCTCGAAACGCCGAAGCTGCCGCTCCGGGTCAAGCGTAAGGTCAAGTCCAGACACAAGCCGATCTCCGATCCCAATACAGGATCGGCAACCTCACAGATCGCGACCACTCCCGAAAGGTGGTCCGGAAACACCGCTTACTATTGAATTTGGCGCTGTCGATTTTTAGAGAGCTGGCAATCGTTCCTCGAGGACCGCTTGCACGCCAGATCGCGGCAATCGAAACGCTAATCGGATCAAGAAAGGTGAGAAACCCCTCATCAGCCGGCAGCCTTCGGGCACGTTTGGAATCGGCAAAGCGAGAGATCGTCATCAATGACGATAGTTTGGCCACTTGGGTAACATGCTGCGCGGCCGTCACATCCTTGTTCAGGCTAGCGGCCCTGTATTGGTCGTTCTACGCTGCGGTGGACCAGTCTTGCATGGGCGAGCCGCTCGCTCTCTTTACGACCATTGTGCATTTCGTTCCCCTCCCATTGGCTATTCTAATCCTCTACGCCAGAGCCCATTTTGTCTATAAAGACGTTTGGCAAAAGATCAATTTGCTTAAGCAATGCCCCCGACAGTCGGGGATATTCCCACGTGTCAGCGCTCGCCGCCTCAACTGCATTCCGTGTATTCGAGGGCTGAAAGCACGATGCCGATCCCTGGCTACCAATCGCTCATGCTCCCGGTTCTTGAGGTCGCTTCGAAGGACGAAACCTCCGCCCACTAGCCGAGGCCGAGATTGCTGCACGGTTTGGTCTCACCGCTGAAGAGCGTGAGCAGCTGTTGCCGAGCGGCAAGCAGCACGTGCTACACAACCGTATCCACTGGGCGAAATTCTACATGAGCAAAGCGGGACTGCTCGCCTCCCGCACGAGGGCGGTTCGTTGCCACCGAAGCAGGTCGGTCATTGCTCACCAGCGACCCTGACCGCATCGACGTGAAGCTGCTATTGAAACACCCAGAGTTTAGGAAGTTTTACAAGGGCAACGGGTCCGATGATAGTGCAGGGGAGACGCCATCCGACGTCGCGACGGAGGCGACGCCGGAAGAGCAGATCGAAAGTGCCTATCAGGCGGTACTAACCGCTTTGCGGGCAGACATTTTGGACAGGATAGGCCAAAACAGCCCGGCCTTCTTTGAGCGGCTCATTGTCGATCTACTTGTCGCCATGGGTTATGGCGGATCGCATAAGAACGCAGCCGCCCAGCTTGGCGCTCGGGCGACGGCGGGGTTGATGGCGTAATCAACGAGGATCGGCTCGGTCTCGATCGGGTGTATGTTCAAGCGAAGCGTTATGCTGTCGCAAACGCTATTGGGCGACCTGATGTTCAAGGATTCGTCGGCAGTCTGGTAGGGCTAGGAGCGACGAAGGGTGTTTTCGTGACCACCTCGACATTCAGCCCACATGCCCACGAATTCGTGAAGCACCTGTCTCAACGCGTCATTCTGCTCGATGGGCGCCAACTTGCCGACTTGATGTTCGAGCATGGCGTCGGAGTTCGTGTCCGTCGAGCCATTGAGCTACCGGACGCGCCTTTTGCTGACGCACCGGCGCAAACTGAAGGCCGAAGTTCCTCGACCTGGAGAACGCCATCCGCCACTCGCTGAAGTCGTTCGGCATCTGCCTTAGGCAAGGTCGGACGTGGCGCCTTCGAACGCGCGGTACGCCAGGCGGTGGCGGACAATCCGTTGTCGGCCGAGCTGATGGACGCCATGCTGACGGCGCGCGCGGCGCTGTGGCGACAGTACTGCCGGCTGCATGATCTCGTCGTGAGGATCGTCGCGCACAGCGAGCCGTGCCGGCGCTTCATGGCTATTCCCGACGTGGTCGGGTGACGGCGCTCTCCTTCATGACGGCGATCGACGATCCCACGCGCTTTCGCCGCTCGCGCGACGTCGCCGCTTACTTCGGGCTGACGTCGCGGCGCTGGCAGTCCGGTTCAACGATCGACATTCAGGGACGGATCTCCAAGGCCGGCGACGCGGACGTGCGGCGCGCGCTCTACGAGGCGGCGTCAGGACTGATGACGCGCTTCAAGGGCAGGGACAAGGTCAAGAGCTGGGGCCGGGACATCGCCAAACGCTCCTGCCACCGCAAGGCCTGCGTCGCGGTGGCGCGCAAGCTGGCGGTGATCATACACGCCATGTGGAGCGATGGACGTTTACGTCGGCGATGCGGCCGCGAGCGAGGCCGATGCCACGCGGCGCGCCCATGTCAAGGACCGCAAGCTGCTGGGAGCGCATCGATGAGCGGTGCGGCGGCAGATAAAACGCATGGCGCCGGCGCGCTGACGGACCCCATCTGAGCAAGGAGATCCGCTCCGGCGGATGAGCACCGATGCAAACCAGAAACAACTGAACCACGTTATCCTGCCTGCCGCCGCGCCGACAATGAGACAGCCGGACCGCGCTCGATTTCGATGCTCCGTCCGTCCGATGGAAGAGTGCGTCACGACGGTTCGAGCGCTGCGTTCATCCCCGGCGTCGGTCCGGTGACGGCGCTTTCGTTCATGAACGGCGATGGACGATCCCACGCGGTTCCGCCGCTCGCGCGACGTCGCGGCCTACTTCGGGCTGAGGTCGCGACGCCGGCAGTCGGGCACCTCGATCGACGTTCAGGGCCGCATCTCGAAGGCAGGCGACGTCGACGTGCGGCGCGCGCTCTATGAGGCGGCGTCTGATGATGCGCTTCAAGGGCAAGGACAAGGTCAAGAGCTGGGGCCAGGACTCGCCAAACGCTCCTGCACTGCAAGGCCGCCGGGCCAAGAGCCAGAACTGTCCAACAGGCTGATTGACGTGCACAAGACAGCATACGCGTCCTTCGGCGAAAGCCTCGCACGAAATACGTGGTGAGGCCCGACGCAACCGGCCGGTGCCAGTCGTCGGCTCTTGTGGGGTGAAGGCTCTGAAACGATAATTTTCCGTTCGCATCGACGGGAGAAGCAAGTGTGGACCACCAGCGGTCACCGCTGCCCCGCGCCAATGGTCGGTTTGCCGGGGCACCGAGTTATAATGGAGATAATCTTCTTTTGTATCTATGTCGATGATGATATCCGTCATGCCTGCCCAAAATGAGTCGGCGCTGGGCACAGCGTGACGACCCTATTCTGGCGGGCCGAGGCGGCTGCCCTAGCACCTAGCAGCGAGAAAACACACGCAAGGAGAACTCCATTGCCTTCTTCAGAGACCAGAGCGCAGACACTCGGCCCTAGCATGATTTGGCGGAACTGGGTGAGCAATCAGGTTTGTCGGGTGAAGCATTTTGAAATGCCAAGTTCGGACGATGACGTCTGCAGAACGATCAAGACAGCAGCTTCAACCAATCTGCGCGTCCGCGTAGTGGGTACGGGGCACTCTTATACGCCGATTGTCCCCACGGACGGAGTTCTAATCTCCGCGGAGCGTCTAACAGGGATCGAAAATATCGACCCAACCAACGGCAGCGTAACCCTCCGCGGCGGAACGCGGATTTGTGACGTTGGCCTTGAACTGCGTTCTGCTGGTTGGGCATTGCCCAACCAGGGCGATATCGATCTGCAGACGATGAGCGGGGCCGTATCGACGGGTACGCATGGCAGCGGCGATAGTTTGCAATGCTTAGCGGGCCCGATAATTGGAATGCGGATAGCGATGGGCGATGGATCCATCGCCAATTTCGATGCTTCGCAAGACATCGATGTCCTCAACGCTGCGAAAGTTTGTCTCGGAATGCTTGGCGTGGTGCTTTCCGTCACGATGAAGCTTGTTCCTGCTTTTGATCTTCATGACAAAATATGGCGTGAGGATTTTGAAGAATGCATGGATCATTTGGATCAGCTATGTCAGGAAAACCGGAGCCTCCGCGTGTTCTGGTGCCCGACCGAACACTCGGCATCGTTATACAGCCTGCCCGACACGTCTGGCATTGGTCGTACGCGCAGTAAAGCTGATGTCTGCGAAATCAGAACGCTGAACGTCACAACTCAGCCGTCAGCAGCTGTCGAAGCACAGGCCGGCGAGAGAATAGGGCCCAGCTATCGGATATTTCCGGGTTCAATTCCGATGCCGAACCATAACGAATGCGAATACTCGGTGCCCTACGAGGACGGTCCGGCGGTATTGCGTGAAATACGCAAGCTGATCCAGACGAAGCATCCGTCGCAGATATTCCCGGTTGAGTATAGAACCGTGGCGGCTGACGATATTTGGTTGAGTCCATACTTTGAGCGGAAGACCGCAATGATATCGGTGTCCGGCGCAGCAGGAGAGGACTACTGGGATTTCATCCGCGATTGCGAGACAATCTTTTCCTGGGTAAAAGGTCGTCCGCACTGGGGCAAACTTCACAGCCTGGGCCGGTCCGAGATCGAAGGCTTGTACCCAAGATACGGGGATTTTATTTCTCAAAGGGCTCGCTTCGACCCGGACGGTCGCTTCCTGAACGACTACCTGCGCGAACGTTTCAGCTAAAAGCTTTTATCTATGGTGGCTTCTGCGGTTCGCTGCATAGCCGCCTGGAACTTGCTGCCATCTTTAGCGATCATGTTGGCGAGGATGTCGATGATCAAATATTGTCCAGCGACCCTGGAGAATGCTCCTCGCGTGATGGGCGTGTCTGTTGAGGATGCTCCCAGTACAGCGTCCGCGTTGGCAGCGATCGGACTGCGTATATGACAGGTGATTGCGATGGTAAATGCGCCAGCCGCCTTGGCCGCCATAAGTGAGTTGATTGTATCCTTGCTCGAGCCAGATTCCGAAATTGCCAGTGCGACTTGCTTCGGCCCGAGATTCACTGCACTCATGACGGCGAGATGTGGGTCGTCCAGCACGCGCGACACCAGTCCGAATCGAACAAACAAGTAATGCGCGTATCGGGCCACATTCGCAGAGCCGCCGAACCCGTACAGATCTATGCTTTTTGCTCGTATGATCTGTTTTGCCGCCAATTCGAGAGCGGCGTGGTTCAACAGGTCCTTTGTCTGCTTGAGCGCGGTGATGGCCGTCGACAGCGTGTCGTCGATGACGTCACCAGACGGGCTGGCGTGTCTGATTGTCTGGTGAGTGGAGAGTTCGATCCCCAATGCCAGTTTGAAACGCTGGAAGCTCGAAAATTTGATGTCTCTACAGAACCTCAAGACGCTCGCTTCGCTCGATCCGGATCCGTCAGCAACCTCCGTGATAGTTTGGTTCACGACCTTCGCGGGATCGTTAAGGACGTACTCACTGATGCGAAGGAGCGCCGGACTGAGGCTGGGCTGAGACGAACGCAAGCGCGCCAAGATCTTTTCCTGCATTTACGATTCCCTTGATGTCGCCGAGCTCCAGCTCCCTAGGCTTGATTGACACGGGCAGTGAAAGCAATAGGAATTTTTCAGCAGATTGCCAAGCCGTGAACACTGTTTTCGTTAGAGCCCCCAGCCGCCTGCCAGCCTTTTTGCACGGCATTTGACCATCATCGCCGCGCGGGGAGAGAGTCGCGCATGATGAAAAAAACCATCTTCCGCAGACGAAAAGAAAGTGATATTCCTTCAGCAAGAGACTGGAACCGCGGCCGCTGGGCGCGAATGCGAACAGAGATGACGAGATGGGTTCTATATCGATTGGTGTCGACATCGGAGGCACCAAAACGCATTTGAGAAGCTGCCTGGAACAGGGCATGGGCCGCGACTTGGTGGTGAGGACCAGTGAATGGCGTTGTGGAGCCTATCACCACGATATTCCTGGACTAATCGCGCTAATCAGCGGATTTGCGGATGGCGCCGCTCCCAACGGCATCGCGATTGGCTCTCATGGATGTGATGATGAGGCCGAGTGTGCCATCGTGCAAAAACCACTTTCCAATCATTTTGCCTGCCCGTTGAGGGTCGTCAACGATGCAGAGCTATTTCCCCTAGCCATGGGGCTTTCCAGCGGAATTGGTGTCGTCGCGGGAACTGGCTCAATCGCCGTTGCTCGGGACCAGAAAGGCAGGATGCATGTCGCAGGCGGTTGGGGCTGGGCAATCGGAGACGAAGGGAGCGCTCCCGGTTTAGTACGTGAGGCTGGTCGAGCAGTGCGACGGCACATTGACCTCGGAGGGGCAAGGTCAGAGCCGCTTGTCGAAGCGCTTTGTGAGGCATTTGGACTGAATAGCCCCACGAACATCGGCACCGCTATCGCGAAGGAAGGCGGTGCCTCGGCTCTGGGGCGACACGCACCCGTTATCTTCTACGCAGCCAATGAAGGCTCGTCGTTGGCTAAGCGCGTTATTGACGAGGGCGCAGCGGCCCTGACCCAATTAGTTCACCACCTGAAGTTGGCGGGCGTGTCCGACAAAGACGTGGTGGCAGGCGGAGGGGTCATCCTCGCCCAGCCACTTTTGGCCAATGCGTTCTCCCATCAAATTTCCGATCGTTTCGGGGCGACAGTGGCGGTCACCTTCCTCGACAAGCCGCCGGTCTTAGGCGCCTGCGTCTTGGCGCGGCAACTTTGCAGTGCCGGGGATGGCCCAGAGACCTCAATTGTCTCTCAACATATAGATATCCAATGATTTACAGGTCAACGATCGCCCGTCAACCCAATCAGTTTCGCCATACCTTGGAAGTGGTCGGAACGCAGCTTCGCGACCTTGATCTCGCGCCATTTGAAAAGGGGACTGTCGTCGTTACAGGAATAGGCGCGAGTTACGAGGCAGCGGGGGTAGTGGCCGGTGAGCTGCAACGCCGCGGCAGACGAGCAAATACTTGGCGCGCAGTCGATCTCATGGAGCCGGGGGACCCTGGCGACGCGATCATAGTCTTTTCTGTCGGAGGAAGAAGCATCGAGCCAATCGCTGCACTCACCATCCACAGCACGTTACCATCCCTCGCGATTACAAGCGGAGGCAACGACCCGCTGTCACGCACCGCTTCGGCAGCACTTCGCTTCGAGTCCGGTCCGGATTCACTGCCGTCGAGCACCGGCTACACAGGCTCGCTGCTGGCAGGCGGGCTGCTGATAGATGCGCTCTGCGGTGAAGACAGCTTCAATTGGAACGACATTCCTCTGATAGCAAGCGAGGTCTTGGAAACCTCTGCGAAAAAGATGGCACGCATTGGAGAAATGTTTCATGACCAGCGGGCGATCGATTGCGTTGGCGCGATATCGGCTTTGGGTACGGCGGGCGAGGCTTGTTTGCTCATTCGCGAGGCTGCGAGGGTGCCCACCGGCGTCGCAGACACGCTGCACTACTTGCACGGCCCGATGGAATCGATGGATCAGGCAACCGGGATTTTGATATTTGGTGACGGCCGCGAAGTGCGATTGGCGCAGGAATTGGCTGAAATCGGCTGTGCAGTTCTTCTGGTAACCGCAAGCGAGTCGCCTCAGGACGCCAAAAACCTAGCAGTTGTGAAGGTGCCATCTTTGCAGAACCGTGTGGGACGATCAATCGTGGACATCCTGCCCGCTCAGCTGCTAGCCGCAGAACTGTCCGACGCGGCCGGACTTACTGATGCCCAGTTTCGTTATAGCCAAAATGACACAAAGGTGACGTGAATGAATCGGAGCCTCGGGTCTGAGCACGCGCGTCACGAGATGACACGTTCCGGGCATCCTTCTTGGCCCTGATCAAGACAGCAATGGCGAGCCAGTGGCAGTGATCCCGCTGTCTCGAGGCCGTTGACGGGCAAGAATGCGTCGTGCTTCGCCTGCCGATTGAATGCTACGCAGCATTCTGTTTCCAAAGGAGTATGAAACTTGGAAAGGTAACCCTACAATAAAACTATACACCTCGGAATTGTCTCGGCACTTCATCACGTCGACGGCCGCGAATAGCTCACCACGGGGAACACTGCATCGTGACGCCCTCTGCTTACTGAAGCTCGCTTTAGCATTGCTGACAGCAGCTTGGGGACCCATTCAGGGCGAGAATAAATAACTCCAGGACTAACGGACGATGGCATCTTCCCGGCCTAAAGTGTCTTCGGCGCTCATTACACCCGCGATCGGGTTCCTATGTCTCGCGACGCTCGTCCCGATTGCAGCTGTCGTTGCCCTCTCGTTCGGGGACTTCAACATAGCCTTCCCGGAAAAGACGCGCTTTATCGGGCTTTACAATTACGCGCGGTTCTTGTCCGACGGTCGGTTTATCAACGCCGCGCTGGTTACGTTCATTTTGGTCGTCGTCCCCGTCGTCCTCCAATTACTGTGTGGATTAGCGTTGGCAATAGCGCTTAAGGAAAAGCTCGTTGGCACACGGTGGATGCGAGCAGCTTTCCTGCTTCCGTCCGTAGTTCCGCCAGCGGTAGGCGGAATTGTGTGGAAGCTGTTCCTCATTCCTGGTGTCGGCGGCTTGTCTTATCTCGCAAGCTTGTTCGGTCACAATTTCGAAGCTGACTTACTTGGAAGCAAAACGTCAGCGCTGATCTCGGTGATCATCGTATCGATTTGGTTTGGCGTTCCCATCGTTGCTTTGCTGCTTCTCTCGTCTTTGGACTCGATCCCAGACGAGATTTATGAGGCGGCAAACCTCGACGGAGCAAGTTGGGCCCAGGCGCAATGGCATATTTCCATACCGCTTGTCTTACCTGCGATGGGAGCCGTCGCCGTGTTTCAAGCTTTAGAGGTCCTTGGGATTTTCCCCGTGATCTTCGTGTTGACAGGTGGCGGGCCGGCTGGGGCGACTGAACCCCTAAACTTCTACGCTTTTCTGACCGCATTTACATATCTCGATCTAGATTATTCCGCCGCAATTCTCGTGGCATTCACAACAACGATCGTCGGCGTGTGTTTTTGGTCTATTCGCCAAATCTCGGCCACTCGCGTTGGGAGGTAAACCCATGCATCGATACTTTGGACGTCACATCTCCGAATATCATCCACTCGCCAAATCTCGGCCCCTCGCGTTGGGAGGTGAGCCCATGCGTCGGGACCTCGGACGTCGCATCTACGGATACCTTGTCTCCGCTGCCTTTGCGCTATTCCTGTTCTCGCCGATATTGTGGACCCTATCGACATCTCTCAAGCAGCCGACCGAGATGTTTCAATGGCCGCCCGTGATCGTGGGGGAGCCATCCGCTCAGCACTATACCGCGATAATCGCTGACAAGGACTTCTCTTCCGCGCTCATCAATTCAATTGTGGTCTCATGCAGCACCATCATATTGACCATGGCGCTTTCGATCCCGGCAGCCTTTGGCATCTCTCATTTGCAGAAAACTGCGATGCGAAGGCTATTGACGCTGGTGTTGGCACTCCGGGCGGCGCCAGCGATGATCTACATCATCCCCTACTTTCTCTTTTTTCGCCAAGTACACCTCGTCGACACGAAGATTGCGCTGATCATCGTCAACACAATGTTCGCGGTTCCGCTTGCGATATGGTATTTGTCGGCGTTTTTTGACCAAGTGCCGCGTGAAATTGAAGAAGCCGCGATGATAGACGGCGCGTCAACGCTGCAGACGATGACGCTCATCTCGATACCCATCGCCAAATCTGGTATCATGGCAACAGCAATACTGATATTTATTGGTTCGTGGAATGAGTTTCTTTTCGCGCTGACATTGACACGCGATGACGCAAAAACCGCAGCCGTCGCAATACTGAATTTCATGCCATTTGAGGGGACCGATTGGGGCAAGGCGGCAGCCGCATGCGTGCTTATGCTGGTCCCGATCGTGGTTTTCGTGCCGTTCGTAAAGAAATACGTCGCCGGCCCAACAACGACCGGTTCCGTGAAAGGGTAAAACACTAGCTCAAGGAGAAAATCAATGAGGTATCTTGGAATTCTTGCCGTTGCGTTCGGTGTTGCCGTCGGCGGGGGAGCGACGGCTCAACAGCGCTATGACGGCGCGAAAATAAAGATCCTATCGACAAACTCGGCATACGATTTGGAGCTCAAAAAATTCGCGCACGAATTCACAGAGAAGACTGGCGCTGAAGTGCAGTTTGATCTCTTCGGTTATGCGCCGACCGTTCAAAAAGTGTCGGTCGAGCTCCTAACGCGTTCAGATAGTTACGACGTGGTATACTTAGGGAGCGAGGAGTTCGGGCGATACGCATCTGGCGATATCCTGGAGCCGCTCGATAATTACATAGACATGAAGAGTGCGGACGTACAGGATTTCATCGATCCCGTGCTGCGCCTCTACAATAAGGACGGCAAACAGCTGGCATTTCCGCATTTCGCGGCGACACAGCTCCTGTATTATCGTGCCGACTTGTTCGAGAAAGCCGGAATCAAACAGCCACCGCAAACGTGGGAAGAGTTCCGTAATGATTGTGATCTGCTGAGAAAGGCAGACATTCAGTGCACGGCGCTACGGGGTCAACCGGATACTGGCGAGAATATATGGTTTTGGGGCCAGGTTCTTTATGGTTTTGGCGGTAAATATTTTGCGGACGAACCAGCGGATCTGACGCCCACGGTAAATTCGCCCGCTGCGGTGGAGGCGCTGAAATGGTACACGGATGTGATGACCAATTTCACTGTGCCTGGGAGCATCTCAGCAACCTTCGATGATGTTGTCATCGCGATGCAGCAGGGCCGCATTGCTATGACTGTCGAAGGCGCTCCCACCGCAGGTCGCATTCTCGATCCCAAGCTGTCGAAGGTCGTCGGCAAGCTTGGGTTTGCTTTGCCCCCTGGCGGCGTAAGTGGGAGGTTCCCGCCCTTTGCGGGACAGGCGTATGTCATTCCAGCTGCATCAGAAAACAAGGCAGCTGCAGCGGCCTTCCTTCAATGGGCGACGAGTAAAGATCTCATGAAGCGGATTTCGCTCGACAGCACCTTTGTCGCCATCACCAGGACATCGCTGTGGGACGATCCGGAAATCCGTGCGAAACATGATTATGATTATGGCCATGGATCGTTTGCGGCAACGTATGCAGAAACGCTTCGCGGGGCGCCCGAGTGGTATTATCCTCGCATTCCAGAATTCAAGGAGATCGGCGATCGCCTTGGCCGTGCCCTGCAAGAAGCGGTTGTCAGGAGCAAGAGCCCAGAGGCTGCCTTGGACGATGCTCAAGGTGATGCGGTCGAAATCGTGAAGCGCGCTGGATACCTGAAATAGCCGTTACACGTCGCCACCGGCGCGGTTTTGCGCGCCGGTGCGCGCGCGAACTGAACCTTCATAGCGCGTGGGATGAGAGTTGAGGAACTTTAGTATAGTCTGGATTTGCAGCGATCAGCAGCGTTGGGACACCTTGCAGTGCCTAGGGTTCAAAGGCACGCAGACTCCCAATATTGACCGCCTGGCGGCGAGGGGCACGGCATTCGCCCGTGCGTATTGTCAGAGCCCTATCTGCACGCCGAGCCGAACGAGCTTTCTGACAGGCTTGTATCCGATCGCACACCAAGTGCATCAGAACGGCGCCGGCACATTTCCTTCGCATCTCGTTTTGCTCCCAAAACTGATGGCGAACGCCGGATACTATACAGGGCACATAGGAAAGCTGCACCTGTCTGCCACACGTGGCATGATAGAAAAGCGCCCCGATGATGGATTTGCCGAGTTCTACTGGAGCCCTGAGCCATTTCCGGAGTGGTCAGGCAACCACGACTATCATGCGTGGATGTGGTCAAAAGGGATCAATCCCGAAGCCTACTTCAAACCCTATCTTGACCAACACTATGGTCCGGGACCAGCCGCAGAATATCGGCAGGCGCGTTGGGCAGGCGATCGGGCTGAGCGCTTCATCAAGATGCATTCTGATCGTAGTTGGTATTTAGGCGTTAACATCGACGCGCCTCATCCGCCCCTCAATCCCCCGCCAGACTACCTCAGGCGGTTCAATCCAAATGATATGCCTGATCCTGCGTTCAAGCCGATTGATCTCGAGCACCAGAAGAAATTTGAACGAGTCGATCAGCAAGCGAAATTCGCGGTGGATCCTTGGCACGCAGCAACAGACGCGGGTGAGGCGCACAACGACGAATTGGCAGGACCTACGCATGAAGCGCCACCAACGAAGTTCAATATTTGGGAGATGAGAGCGGCCTATCACGCCGAGGTGGCACAGGTGGACGATCTGGTCGGCCGGATACTAGACACTTTGACGGAAACCGGCCAGCTGGATCGCACGATCATCGTCTTCATGAGCGATCATGGTGATATGATGGGCGACCACGGCCTGCTCTACAAAGGCTGCCGGTTCTATGAGGGTGTGGTGCATGTCCCACTTGTGATTTCCGTGCCTGGCAGCCCAGCCCAAGGATCGGTGTCGAATGCACTTGTCGAGCTGGTCGATATTGCGCCCACATTGCTCTCGTTATCGGGGCTTGAGGTCCCAAAGGCCATGCAGGGGCTGTCACTCGACCAGATGCTGCTTGGGAACACTTCACTGGATTGCCATAAGCCATACGTTGTCAGTGAGTATCACAACTCCCTCAGGTTCCGCGGCAGCCGAGGGTCTCGCGCATCGATGTACTATGATGGACGTCACAAACTAAATGTATATCACGATGTTGGAATAGGAGAGCTGTTCGATCATAAAGAGGACCCCAATGAGCATTATGACCTATGGGATAGCCACCATCACAGGGGATTGAAATACGACCTATTAGGCCGCAGCTTTTCCGCAATGATGCTTAGAAGTGGATCCGGCCCGGAGAGAATTGAGGACTATTGACCTTGGCGGACCGACGCCAGGATGGTCACGAGCGAGGCATTGTTCTCGCGACCTTGGGGCCGCCCTCGGTCGATTGTCCAGAAATTGATCGATAATTTATGGTATCTCGCTGCTCTTTCCTTCATTCATAAGGGGTGAGGATTGTGGAAATGAGCGTCAACTCACCTGCAATGAAAGCGGCATCGCACGAGAGCATCTTGGCTCGCCTGCAGGACGACATCGATCGATTGCCCAATGCGCTCGCTCGCATTGCCAAATACATTCTGGAAAACCCGGAAAAGGTGCTGCACCAATCGGTCGCGGAGCTAGGTGAATTCGCGGCCAGTGGTGAAGCGAGCATATTGCGGCTTTGCCGGCAGATAGGCTTTTCCGGCTTCCGCGACTTCAAGCTGGCATTGGCGGCCGAGATTGGCCGCCCGGGACTGCCTCCTACTGCTGCTGGAACTGCGGATAGCGCTCTGCAATCCTTGCACGACACCATGGCGCAAAACCTCAGCATCGCACACAACAATGCCGATTCCGAAACTCTCGCGAAGGTCGCCGCCGCGCTTGCGGCAAGCAGACGGATCGACCTCTACGGCGCCGGAATGTCCGGTATAACGGCAGAACTGCTTGCCTATAGGCTTTTGCGTGTCGGGCTAACGGCCTTTGCGTTCAGGAATTCCAACATGGCTCACGAAGTCGCCAGCGGGCTTAGTCCCGGATGCGTTGCGATCGGCCTTTCGATCTCCGGCCTCACGGTTGACACCGTCCAGTTCCTCAAGGGCGCCCGTTCTGCGGGGGCACTGACCGTCGCCATCACCAACCGCGCCCGCAGCCCGCTCGAGAAAGCGGCTGACTTCACCCTGCAGGCCTCCGGCCTTCAAGACCACCCGATCGGCGGCACCCTAACATCGACGATCGGCAAGATCTTTGTGATCGAAAGCCTCATGCTGGCGCTCGGAAAGGCGATGGATAAACCGGTTGCCAAATGAAATTAAACTCCATATTGTCACGAAAATGAAATAAAGCACCGATAGAAGTCACGCCCACCGAAAGGGAACTCGGAATGGCAGCGTTAGACCTTCACATCGACGACATCGGCAAGCGGTTTGGCGCGATTGATGTCCTGCGCGGCATCTGTCTAAGGGTTGCTGCGGGGGAGTTTGTGACACTGCTGGGGCCGTCCGGGTGTGGTAAATCAACGCTTCTTCGGATCATCGCGGGGCTGGAGCGTGCCGACCAGGGCCATGTGCGTGCAGGAGGCAGGGGGCTGGACGCGGTGGCGCCGAAGGACCGCGACCTAGCCTTCGTGTTCCAGAGCTACGCCCTTTATCCGCATCTGAGCGTGCACGACAACATTGCAGCCCCGCTGGTCATGCGTGAGCTAAGCAGCTTGGAACGGCTTCCTGTGATTGGCGCGCTGCTGCCCGGAGCCATCCAACGCAAACGCTCGATCCAGGAGCGGGTCCGGCAGACATCAGGGCTTCTCAAGCTCGACGCGCTGCTCGAGCGTCGACCGTCGGCGCTGTCGGGCGGGCAGCGCCAGCGCGTGGCTTTGGGACGCGCCATGGTGCGCAAGCCGAAGATCTTCCTGATGGACGAACCCTTGGCAAACTTGGACGCAGCGCTGCGCATCCATACGCGTGGCGAGATCGCACGGCTTCACAAGGAAATGGAAACGACGACTATCTTCGTTACCCATGACCAGGCCGAGGCGGCAGCGCTTTCAGACCGCGTCGCAGTCATCTTTGGCGGCGAACTCCGTCAGGTCGCAGCCCCTGCCGATCTCTATCGCGAACCCGTCGATCTAGACGTAGCGCGCTTCCTGGCGCAGCCATTCCTGAACGAGCTGGCAGTGGCCGCACCTATAGGCGGCGGGCTCATGATCGGCGGCAGCAGGATCATCATTCGCGACGCGCTCGGATCCGGGCTGGCCGGAACGCTGGCCTTCCGCCCCGAGCATGCGACCCTGGCTGAGAAGGATCATCCAGGAGCCCTGCCGGTTCGCGTCACGCGCATTGAGCACGCAGGGATCGACGCTCACGTCTTTGTCGATGCCGAGGCCGGCGCTCAGTTCGTCGCCCGCATTTCCGCCGAGCGCGCGCGATCACTGCGTGACGGCGACAATCTGGGACTGACCATCGACGCTGAAAGGGCATGGTTCTTTCCTTCCAACGGCTCGCGCCAGCGTGGCGATCACAGCGGGGCAGTCTGACATGGCCTTAGCCAACGACATTCCGCTCAGTTCCTTAGCTCCGAACACTGCAGGCAGGTACCGGCCGGCTCGGGCCCAGGCGCAAGCTGGCATAATTCTGTCCGTGCCGGCGACGCTGTTGCTTGTTGCCCTTGTCATCGGGCCCGCCATTCTTGTCTTCTTTCTGTCCTTCACGAATGCGTCGCTCGGCTTGGCCGGAATCCAATTCATCGGGGTTGCTAATTATACGCGCATGTTGACCGACCCTGGCTTTGCTCAGAGTCTGCGCAACACCGCGCTCTATGTGGCTGTGGTCGTGCCGACGGCAATCGGGTGGGGGCTGCTCGTCGCCGTTTTGATCGCTAGATCACGGTTCGCAGTTCTCTATCGAACCGCTTACTTTCTGCCCGTGGCTGCAAGCTTGGTTGCTCTCGCGACCGCGTGGGAAGCAATCCTGCATCCAAGTCTGGGTTTTGCCAACACGCTGCTGCAGCTCCTGGGCGCATCGCCCGTCAGGTTCCTGTCCGACCCGGCGACGGCCATATATGCGCTCGCGGCGATCGGCGTCTGGCAGTTGGTTGGCTTCAACATGATCCTTTTCCTGGCTGGCCTTTCGACCATTCCAGAGGAGCTCTACGAAGCTGCGACTATCGACGGGGCGGACAGGGGACTGAAGCGCTTCCTTCTGGTCACCTGGCCGATGCTGGCGCCAGTTACGGTGTTCGTCACCGTGATGACAATTATCCGCGCCTTTTCGGTTTTCGAAACGGTCGCGGTCCTCACACAGGGAGGGCCGATGAAATCTACCTCCGTCGTTCTTTACACTTTTTATGAAGAAGGTTTCCGCTTCTTCCGCGTCGGATATGCTTCTGCGATCTCCGTTTCCTTTTTTGTCTTCGTGACTTTCCTGTCGCTCGTCCAGATGCGCGTCTCCGAGCGTCGGGCGCGCTGGAAAGCAAATGGAGGCCAGTGATGATCCTGGGGCAATCTTCCTCTTCCCGCATTGTCTCGCATGCTGTGCTTGTCACCGGCGCGATCATCATGGTCTTTCCGTTTCTGTGGATGATCCTTGCCTCGCTGACGCCACAGAGCGAGATCTTTGACGGCAGCCTGCTTCCAACGCCGACCCTTCACGGCGCAATCGACAATTACGGCACTGCGCTCTCGGCAATTCCGCTGCTTCGGTTCATGGCAAATGGCTTTGTCGTGTGTCTGGCAATTCTTGTGTTGCAGATCGCGATCGCCATCCCATGCGGCTATGCGCTGGCCAAGCTGTCCTTCCCGGGCCGCCCTATTCTGCTTGTCGGCGTCCTGCTCGGCCTTCTGGTGCCGGTGCAGATACCAACCATCCCGATCTACATAGCCCTCGCAAAATCCGGACTGCTCGACAGCTATGCCGCTCTGGTTCTGCCCTGGATCATTTCGGTGTTTGCCATCTTCCTGTTCCGGCAGTTCTTCGTGACCTTTCCGGATGAGGTGCTCGACGCGGCGCGGCTCGACGGTTTCAGCGAGCTATCGATCGCCTGGCGGATCATGCTGCCAGCAGCTTGGCCGGCCGTCGTCTCCTTCTCGATCTTCTCTATCGTGGCCCATTGGAACGATCTTTATTGGCCAATGGTGGTGATAACCAATCCCGACATGATGACGGCTTCGCTCGGCATTGCCTATTTCCGGCAGGCCGGCGAGGGCGCCGGAAATGTCGGTGCGCTGATGGCGGGGGGCGTTCTCGTAACTGCTCCCTTGGTCTCTTTTTTCCTTCTCATGCAGAAACACTTCATCCGAGGTCTGGTGCTCGGCCGACACTAGCTCCGTCTCTAAAAACCCCCATCTCAAAACTCAGGAGAGCAATGTGAAAACAGTTGCAATGATCCTTGCTGCCGGTGTCGCAGCGGCAGCCATGCCAGCGCAAGCCGAGACGAAACTCAATGTCTATTACGCCTGGCCCGAACACGAAGTGATCCACAAGCCGATTGCAGACCGCTTCATGGCGGACCACCCGGAAATCAAGATCAGCTTCCGCGCTGCTGCGCCGAGTTATGACGAAGCTGTCCAGACGTTGATTCGTCAGAGCATGGCAGGCGAGTTGCCGGACGTTCACTATGTCGGCTTTAACGTGCTCCGTCCGCTCGTCACGCGCGGGCTCGTAAAGCCCATCGACGATCTCGTTGCCGCCGATCACCTGGCCGATAAGGGCTACACGGAACAAATCCTGTCTCTGGCAAGAATCGAGGGCCATCTGTACGGACTTCCCTTCGCCATGTCGACGCCGGTCGTTTATTACAATGCCGATCTCGTGAAGCAGGCGGGCGGCGACCCCGACAAGGTTCCGACCGATTGGGACAGCTTCGTCGCACTGGCCGGCAAGGTCGGTGCGCTCGGCAATGGAACGTCCGGCATGTATTACCAGCTCGGCTCGGACGACTGGGCCACGCAGAACCTGGTACGCAACTTCGGCGGCCAGATGATGAACGACAAGGAGAGCGACATCGCTTTTGACGGTCCTGCAGGCCAGGCTGCCGTCAAGCTGTTCAAGCGGTTCCACACCGACGGCGCTCAGCCGGCGATCGACTCCCATGCCGCCCGGCAGCTCTTCACCTCTGGCAAGCTCGGCTTCTTCTTCGCCTCTGCCGGCAGTGTGAGCGGTTTCGAAGGTGAAATTGGAGATCGGTTCAAGCTCCGCACAGCCAAGCAGCCGCTCGGCGCTGAAGATGCGACGATGCCGACGGGCGGCATGGTTGCGATAATCCTTACCGACGATCCCGCCAAGCGCGCCGCCGCCTGGGACTACGTCAAGTTCACCACAAGTCCTGAAGGCCAGAGCATTGTCGTGCCGAATACTGGTTATATGCCGACCAACACGCTTGCCCTCGACAAGGATCATCTCGCCGGCTTCTACGATAAGCACCCGAACTGGTACACCAGCGTGCTTCAGACGCCCCGCGCCCGCCCGTGGTTCTCCTGGCCTGGTGATAACGGCGTGCAGATCGGGGAGGTCCTCCGCGACGAGATGACGGCTATTGCGCTTGGATCCAAGGAACCGGAAGCCGCTCTCGCAGACATGGTGTCCGAGGTTCGCGCACTCCTGCCGAAAACGAACTGATCGCCTCGTCCGAGACGCTGCACGCTCCTGTGCGGCATCCCTCCCTTTTTCGGGATTATCCATGAAACTCATTCATCTGACCGACCCCCATCTTGTGCCGTTAGGCGCCATGCTCTTCGGCTTCGATCCTGCCCAACGGCTTCGCAAGACCATTGAGCGCATCAACCGCGATCACGCCGACGCCGAGCTTTGCGTCGTGACTGGCGATCTCACTGACGAGGGAGATTTCGCTTCCTATGTCCTACTTCGCGAGGTGCTGCAGGAACTGCGCGTGCCCGCCCGCCTTCTGCTCGGCAATCACGACAGCCGCGAGAATTTTGTTCGGGCGTTTCCTGGAGAGCCGCGCGATGAGAACGGCTTTATCCAGTCGGTTCACGACGGATCTGCCGGGCGCCTCATTTTTCTCGACACATTGGTGGAAGGTTTCGGTCATGGCTCCTTGGACGATGGTCGGCTCGAGTGGCTGCTGGCCCGGGTGGCCGAGGCGTCGGATGTGCGGGCCTACCTCTTCGTCCATCATCCGCTGCAGCCGATCGGCCTGCCGCATTTCGAACCCTGGAGCACCGAGAATTGGCGCCCGATCATGCAGGCGATTGTCAGCGCCGGCAATGTGCGGCACATTTTCCACGGCCATGTGCATGTCGATGTTGGCGGCACCTGGAGCGGCATCCCTTTCAGTGCAAACCGCGGCGTGGCGCATCAGATCATTCCACATTTCACGCGGAGAGACGCGGACTTCGTCGAGGATGCGCCCGCTTTTGACATCGCGATAATCGACGTTGATGGGGTCCTGGTGCATCGCTTCGAAGTTAGCGACCGACATGTGGTCGAGGTCTCCGCAGAAGGTTGGGTTCCCGAGGGCATGCAATGAATCAACAGGCCTCTTATGAACTGGTCATCTTCGATTGCGACGGCGTTCTGATCGATAGCGAGACGCTGGCAAGTCGAATCGATGCCGAAGAACTTACCCGCATTGGCTATCCCATGTCGTATTCTGATGTGATTCTGCGGTTTACCGGCCTTTCCTCAGCCACCATGCGGAAAATGATCGAAGAAGACTGGGGCCGCCCTCTACCCAGCGACTTCGACGTCATCGTGCAATCCCGGATAAAGGAAAGCTACCAGACGGAACTGCAAGCGATCAGCGGCATTGACCAACTCCTGCATCAGTTGCGATTGCCGCGCTGCGTCGCATCGAGCAGCGCCCCCGACAAGCTGCGGCTTGGTCTTGAACTGACGGAACTTTGGGCATACTTCCATCCCCACGTGTTCAGCTCCGCCATGGTAAAGGCCGGTAAGCCTGCACCGGACCTCTTCCTGTTCGCTGCCGCCCAGATGGGCACTAAGGCAGCGCGCTGCGTCGTTGTCGAGGACAGCATTGCAGGCGTTCGAGCCGGTGTGGCCGCGGGGATGATGGTGATCGGTTTCACCGCGGGCGGCCACTGCCACGACGACCACGGTCAACGATTGCTGTCAGCCGGCGCTGCGGTGGTCGCGCGATCAGCCGAAGAACTTAGCGTCCTGCTGATGACGAGCGAAGTCCAGCCCAATACAAAATGGCAGGAGGCGGACCCGGTGGCAGCAGGTGCCGTAAGGTGAACTGCAGCAGCTTCCCATCCACTCAACCCCACAAAAATGTCTTCCTATACCGACTGTCCCGGCGATTCCGTCCACTTGACATAAATCCGAACAAAGCTCCCTTGCATTCGATAACGGCGAAGTCTGACAGGCGGATGCGGCATGGGGCGGGCGCGCGCAAGCGACACTCAACGGTGTTCGACCGAGCTGCTCACAAATTACAATTGAGGGTCAAGAAGGAGCATTCGTGTCTGCGTGGGGGAACTCACCGGAGCTCGAAGCACAGGCCCGTGGCACCGTTTCGATGATGGACGAGTTACTTCATGATCAACCGAAAGCGATAGCGACCGAGGTCCCTTATGCGGCCCGAGCATTTACAACTCGCGACATTTATTGGCCGTTCGTCGGTCAACTGTTTGCTTGGAATCGAACACCTCCGGGCGGCAGAGAGGGTCGACCCCTCACTGCTCACGGTTCGCTGTCAGACGCCTGGAATAGATGGTCACCACAACGACGACAATCAAGTGGCCTGACGCAGCAGCGGTCTCTTGTCCCACTTCCTCCCAGGGTCGGGCCCAATCTGAGTGTGGAGCAATGCAGAAAATCATTCATATCACGGATCCTCATTTTGTTGCCCCTGGCAAGACGCTTTACGGCATCGATCCGGCGCAGAGATTGCGCGACACCTTGGACCATGTCTCGCGCGTACACGCAGATGCCAAGCTCATCCTTATTACTGGCGATCTTGCTGATACAGGCGATCCAGCCGCTTACGCACTCTTGCGCGAGATCTTGTCGGAGGTCCGGCTCCCGGTCCATTTGACGATCGGCAACCACGATGACCGCGGCGCATTTCGAGGCGTATTCGGCGGGGAAGGATTCGTTCAGGCGGCTGTCGACTTGCACGACTGGCTCGTCGTCTTGCTCGACACAAAGGACGACATCAGCCATTTCGGTTGTCTTGACGGTGGCCGGTTTGAATGGCTGCAGGACCAGCTTTTCCGTGCCGCCGGCCGACCAGTCGTGGTTGCTATGCACCATACGCCGGCGGATTTGCATGTGCCTTGTTTTAAGACGAGCGATATGAAGGAGTCCGATCGGCTCCTTTCCATCCTTCGGAAAAACGCATCGGTCCGCCACATGCTCTTTGGTCACCGGCATGTTGCTGCAGCAGGCAGTTTGTCGGGCATATCGTTTACTGCCAGCCGTGGCACGGCGCAGCATATCGTTCTGGACTGGGAACAATATGGCAAGCCCATATTTGTGGCGGCTGCGCCATCATACGATGTCGTCATGTTGGACGGATCGGATGTCGTTGTCCATCGTCACGAGGGACTTGATCAGCTGCCTGTCATTCGTCCCGGTGATCCGAAATGATGGCTTCACCATCGATCAAAACGTCCGATCGGTCGCGGCCTCGACTGATCATCTTCGATTTTGACGGCACCCTTGCGGAGACGGAAATCGTAGCATCGGAGGTGATTTCGGCAAAACTTGCCGCGGAAGGTTTCCAGGTGCATCCAGATGAAATAACGGCAACGCTCTCCGGTGTTGAGCGAGACGATCAACAACGGCATCTGGAAAGACTTGTCGGTGTAAGCCTGCCGAAGAACTTCATGGAAACGGCCGCGGCTGAGATCCAGCTGGCCGCCTCTGGGATCCTGTCGGCGACACCTGGCGCGGTTGAACTGCTCCAGTGGCTTTCCATTCCCTTTTGTGTCGCATCGAACACATCTCGTTTCGAACTCATCCACCGCATGAGAGCCGCCAATCTCTTGGGGCTTGTAGGCTCACGGTTCTTCTCCTCCGATGACATCGGTGTCCGGAAGCCTGACCCTTCTGTGCTGCTATTGGCGGCGGAAATCATGGGCGTGTCTGCCAGAGAGTGCCTTGTCATTGAGGACAGCGTCATCGGTCTTAGTGCCGCGCGAAATGCAAATATGCGCTACTGCGCATTCGGGGGCGCCCGCCACCATACGAGTCGACTGAGGAATGACCTCCGGACCTTTGAGCCGGAGGCATTGTTGCTGAACTTGGCGGAACTTAAAGGTTTGCTTTGCCCAATGTAGAAAGAGGGCAGCGGCGTGGACGGTCCGCCCGCGCCTGCATCCGGAACACCATACCCCGGCGGGCAGTGCAATGGCGGACAGGTCATCAAGCTTGGTGCGGGATGCGGTATGCGGTCTGGTCGCCAGCGGGCCTAGCTCACAATCCAGAATCGCGCATTTTGTTGCCTAAAACCCCGAGCTTCTTGGGGACTTATCTATCTCCAAACTCGTAAGTCAAACAAACAGCGGAGAAGCGTCGGTTTTGCGTTTTTGCCGTACTCTTGGCCTCTCTGGGTTTCGCGAGTTCAGGGTGGCGTTACCGGGGAGATTGAGCGCGATAAAGCCCGGCGACTGACACAGCACCTCGCCACTGAACTCGCATGTAAGACCGGAAATTGCGAACCTGAGCGCGGCCTTCCTACATTCGGTTGAGGCCTCAGCTCGCCTTCTCGACTACGCCCAGATCGAGCGCCTGACGGAGCGACTACAGAGTGCTACGCGTGTCGAAGCTCTTGGTATGGGCGTCTCCGCAATCTGCGCAGAGCTACTGTCACAGCCGCCTGATCTGGCTGGGGACCCCGGATTGTGAACATCGCTCGCGGTCTGGCTCATGGGCTGGACGCTTCGGCTTATGCTATCGGCATCTCCTATGAAAGATATGAGCGAGAGGCCGTCGCCTTTCTCAGAACTGGCCGCGACCGAGGAGCGCATACGCTTGCAATAACGACGCGTGACAAATCGCCAGTCTCTGGGGTGGCGCATGAGGTGCTCCTACTCAGCTCCGGCGCGGGCCCTGGCCGAACCTGGACCGGCAACGCTTATGCCTTCAATGGCTCTTCTGAGTGAGTGCATCGCCGAGTGTCTGAAGGGGCACAGAAATCCCAATGCCTCGCGAACCAAAGCATAGCTGTGCGAACGCTTGGTAAGATCTCTGTTGGTGCCAACACCGCCTTCAGCGAAGCCTTCCTTTCGCTCTTCAGATCGCCAAGTGTAGTTTTAGTCGGAGCCGGGCCTCTCCGAGGGCAATGACAAGAGATGCCACCCCGGGAAGTTCCGTCAGAACGGTCGCTCCGTTAGTGACGACGGCCGTCGTGCGGCGACCACCGAAGTATGGTCTACGAACAAAGCGAGGGCCAAGCGCAAACTGGTGAAACGACAGATGTACGGCCGCGGCAAGTTGGATCTGCTAAGGGCCGTTAGTCGGCGCTGTAAAGAAATGTCACCGAGAGTGGGTCAAAGCCCCCGTGGTAAGCGCTCGCCGGGCGGAACTGGTCAGGGTTGCGCAGTCCGCTAGTCTAGCGTGGCGAAGCGACGAGCGCAGGAAATGGTTTGCGCGCAGCTCAGGTGCGTCGAGCGCCTAACGCCTCCTAGATCTTTCCGCGTCCGGTCCTCTGAGGCTTCCCGGTAGTGTGCTGAGAGTTCTGCAAATTCGCTGAGAGGGGGCGGTCATGGCAGGCTGGTGATGTTCAACGTCACCTGATTCCCGCGAAGGAACGCCACCATAACCCAAGACTGAAAGTAAGACCGCCAGCGCCGCCGTCAAAGACATTCTGCTTTCGGACCCGCAAGGTCTGCACGAAGTGATCCGGGCGGTGATGCAGGAGGTGCTCGAGGCCGAGATGGACGAGGCTCTGGGTGCTTCGAAAGGCGAGCGCACACCGGAGCGGCTCGGCTATCGCTCGGGTTATTATGGCCGCACTCTTGTCACCCGTGTCGGCAAGCTTGAGCTGCGAGTTCCGCAGGACCGGGCCGGCCGCTTCTCCACCGAGCTTTTCGAGCGTTACCAGCGTTCGGAGCGGGCCTTGGTGGCCACGCTTGCGGAGATGTATGTGCAGGGCGTGTCGACCCGCAAGGTCAAGGCGATAACGGAAGAGCTGTGCGGCCATGCCTTCTCGGCCTCGTCCATCTCGGCCATCAACAAACGCCTGGACGAGAGCCTGAAAGCGTTTGCCGAGCGCCCGCTTCAAGAGCCTTTTGCCTACCTCATCCTCGATGCTCGCTACGAGAAGGTGGGCGAGGCCGGCATCGTCATGAGCCAGGCGGTGCTGATCGCTGTCGGCATAGACTGGGACGGCCGGCGTCAGATCCTGGCCGTGGAGATGGCCAATCGTGAGAGCCGCTCGGCCTGGAGGGACTTTCTCGTTGGCTTGAAGGCGCGCGGCCTCAAGGGCGTCGAGCTGGTCGTGTCAGACGATCATGCCGGCCTGGTCGCGGCGATCGCCGAGGTGATCCCGGAAGCGGCATGGCAGCGCTGCTACGTGCACTTCCTCAGGAACGCGCTCGATCACCTGCCGAGAAAGCATGGCGACGATTGCCTGCAGGAACTGCGCTGGCTCTACGACCGGCGCGATCTCGCCGAGGCCAAGGCCGATCTCGCCGCATGGCTTTCCAAATGGTCGGCCCGCTACCCACGACTGACGACATGGGTGGAGGAGACCATCGAGTACACGCTGACCTTCTTTCGTCTGCCACGCCAGCACCACAAGCATCTCAAGAGCACCAACATGCTTGAACGGCTCAACGAGGAAATCCGGCGCCGCACCTATATCGTGCGCATCTTTCCAAACTCACAGAGCTGCCTACGCCTCGTCAGGGCGCTGGCCGTCGAAACCAACGAAAACTGGATGGAGGCCAACCGCTACATCAACATGGACGACCTGCGCGAGCACAAGAAGCTCACTCTGCGCCAAGCCGCATGACCAGCACCATGGCCGCCCCTTTTTGCAGAACTTGACGCACACAACCGGCTTCCGCATCCGAGCGCCGCGGCTGGCCATGGTCACACCTCATACGCATGGTGTATGCAGCTGAGGCGTCGCGCGGTGCATGCGTCATGTCCGGATGTCGAGAAATAGCACGCCGCAGAAACTCAAATTCTGCTAATCGAACGTTCAAAGGACGTCGAAAAAAGGGGAAGCGTAGAGATGTGGTTCTGCAAAAATGCGGCCCAATGTCGTCGGACAGAAATGCCCAGTTTGGCTATTGAAGCCAAGAAGAACGCAAAAGCCGATGCAGCCTACGACGCGGTACTTCAATTGCTCTACAGCAAATCCCACATGCCGGGGCAGCATCTCAGCGATAAAGAGCTAGCGTCCGACCTCAACATCGGCCGGACTCCTATACGCGAAGCACTTATCCGACTTGCAGCGGAAGGGAAGATCGTGTCCTTTCCTCAAAGGGGCTACTTTACGAGACCTCTGGTCGAGTGGGTTCTATTGGACTCGTATGTGGTGGCGCGCGAAACACTTACCTTCGCCCTAACTCGTACACGGACTCACCCTCTCGACCGAACCGCCCCCTCTGGTGAGTTATCTCCAACGGAGCTCGCTCTTCGAGCGGAAGAAATATTCACTGACATAGCTCTGGGGGCATGTAATTGCGAAATCTGCCATATCATCGACAAGTTCTGTTTCTGCTCTCATGCCCTTCGCATGGAAATAACCGCGTCTGAGCTTTCCCCGGCTTTTCGAACCAGTCTTGCAAGGCTAACTGACGCAATGCCTCAGCTCGGCAAGACTACGAGCGCAGTGGCATCCGCATTGACTAACCACCTTGATGTAGAACAGCGCGCAGTGTCGCGCGCTTTGCAAAATATGAGCAGGAGACAGCTGGCAAACTTCACGTTTACAAAGAAGTATTGGTGAGCGATTTTCGCCGACATCAGCCGAGTAGCTGAGCCATTCGGCTTGGGCCGTCGCAGGAGGGCTGCGGGTCCCGTGCGATATGATGCTGGAGGCGGTCAAGACACGCTTCGGATCGACGAGGGTGCCTCATCCGATCGAGACCTGTCGGAAAATGGCACCCCTACACCGGCAAGGAACACGCGCCTTCGCCTCTGCGCTGACCGCGTTACTTGCTCCACGCCCGTGAAGCGCCCCACTCCAGCGACGTGTCGGAAGCCTGGGTCAAAACCTTCAGCGTGATTGCGTTCGCATCACTCCTTGCATGATCACCCATGGTTCTCCGCCAGATCGCCCGGTGGGATGACTACAACGAGATACATCCTCACTGAGCGCTCAGAATACGATCCCGGGAGAGGTCATTCTGACACAAACCCACTAGCCGGAGTGTTCGCGAAAGGGGCTACTAACATTGGACGCCGGCCCTCGGTCCGGCGAGTGCTTCAACCAATTACGGAAGCTCGGGGTGCTCCCAGCTCGCCAAGGTTGGCTGATTATCTGGCCCGCGGCTTTGGCGGGATGATATTCCTGCGCATCCGCGCTGCGCTTTTTATCTTTTAAATGGTGCCGGCACGAGAGGCTGAAAAAGCAACCTCGCGTTGTCACTTCCGATACTAAAATATCTCAGATAGGGGGCTAAAGGTAGGCGGAGAATAAATAATATATCCATAAATATATTTCAGAGGACCACTTCCCATTCTTGTCAGGGGCTATTAGGTGTTGATTTACGAAGGAGGGACTGAATCGTTCAGCGAGTTCATTTCCGACGAGGTTGACGCCTCATACGCCGGTTGCGAGCTTGAAAGCTCTTTCCTGAACTCAACGTAGCGAGGGCGCTACGGCGCCCAGCCTGTTCTCAGGAGCGACTCTGCTCTTGTGGGTTAGCCGAGCCTCGTTGCAAGACGCAAAAGTATGCGAGAGACGGTTCGGTTCGGCTCGTGACTTCGCGAGTGGCCGATGGCCGATGTAACACAACCAGGCTTGATCATATGACCAAGGATGTAAGCTTAGCCACGGCAGCAAGCACACGATGCGTCCACCAGAAGGACACTTCTCTTGCGCTCTTTGGAGGAGATCCCACGGTGCCGGCTGGGCGAGTTGTTCTTTGGCCAGCTGCGAAACGTAAACATTTGAAGGCGCTCGCAAATGTTGTCGAAAGCGGCAAATATCATCGCGTCAATCACCCTATGGTGATTGAGCTCGAAAAGCGGCTAGCGGATTGGTCGGGTAACTGGTCTGTGCGCGCCGTTGGAAGCGGCACAGCCGCTATTCACGTGGCTCTCGACTACTACCGGAACCGAGGTCGCCGAGTCGTTACGTCGGCTTTGAACTGGCCGGGAGCCGTCGGCCCAATCGCGATCAGTGGACTCGAACCGGTCTTTGTCGATGTTGAGCCAGACCTTGCCGGAGTTGATGAGAAGATGGCGGCCTCCCTCATCAAGCCAGGTGACGCGGCGACGCTCATAACTCATCTGTTCGGAAATAACCTCTTGGTTCCCAGCTTGAGATTCGCGGCGCGAGCGCGAGGCGTGGCGATTATCGATGATGTTTGCCAATCAATTGGCGCTGCGAAAGATATTGTCAATGGAGCTTACTTGGAGAGCGATGCACTCTCTCTCTCCGGCAACGGAGCTAAACACCTCGGGGCAGGTGAGCTTGGATTTGTCCTGACGAGGGACCCTGCTCTGATCCACCATGTAGATAATGTTTCGCTGACAAGCTCGTCGCGATGTGGAGCTAGGATATTCTCCCCGAACTCCAAAGGCTACAATTACCGACCCAATGTATTCTCTGCTGCCATTGCTAATCACAGGCTCAAGCAGCTTGACCGGCAGCTTAAAAAAAGGCGAAGGAATGCTAGGTTCCTTTGGCAGGAGATTGGCCACCTCTCAGGGCTTCTGCCTCTTTTCGATCCAGCAGATCATCAACAATCGATGCTGAATCTCCCGTTGCGTCTTGAGCCGGAAAAGCTCGGTTTTCTACCTGGCCCTACGGCCAGGGATTTCATCATTAAGCTTCTTCAAGCCGAGGGAGTTCCCGTTGCGGTCTGGCTGACGAAGCCCGTCTTTGAATATCTGCCGGATATCTGCGGCCAATGGTCAAGGACCGATTTTCCAAACGCCATGAAGATATTGAACACCATGTTTTACGTGTCGGAGATCGCTCCACCAAACGACGTTGAAGTGATGAAATTGTACGCGGCCGCGTTTCAAAAGGTCTGGGCAGCGCTTCCAAACCTAGCTTCAAAAATTCCTGAGATCGTATCTGTTGCCTGAGGGCGGGATGGCAAGCCGATGGACTGCTCAATAAAAGGTTTTCCACCATATGGCTTTTCGATTGTTCTCAAATTCGGCGGGAGCATCATGCGTGATCTTGCCGTGTGTAAGCTCGCACTGGCTGAACTTGAGCGTCTCGCCGATAAGGGCCATCGAATCCTACTTGTTCCAGGCGGCGGCATCCCGGACAAAGCAATTGAGGCGATTGATGCAGCCGAGCGATTAGATCCGTGTACCGCGCATCATGCGTGTGCTCTAGCACAGGACCAAACGGGGTATTTGCTTGCGGATGCCGCCTTCTCTTCCAAACTAGTTCCATCGGCCAGCCTAGGCGAATGCCGAACTCTCGCGAGACTTGGGAAGATTCCAGTGCTGCTGCCTTCCCGTTTGCTGTTTGCGGCTGACCCAGTGGAATGGAGTTGGGACGTCACATCCGACGCCGTTGCCGCGTGGATCGCTTGGTTAACTGGGGCACCACAGCTGGTGATTTTGACAGATGTCGATGGCGTGCATCGCGGTGGAGCAACCGACGATCCCGCTGCACTTATAGAGCAGATCGCTGCTCAAGATCTTGTCCTTCTCGGCCACACCTCGATTGACGCCTGCGCGGTCGAATTCATGGCGAAGAAAAGCCTTCCCGGCGTTGTGATTAATGCCCGTCATCCCGCTCGTCTCGCCGATTGGCTGGAAGGGAGACGCGTTAGAGCGACTAGGATCACCGTCGCGAGCAGGAAGGCCCATATCACAAGCGACCCTTTGGGGGGGCGGCATGATGTCATCCACGGCGCTGATAGTGTATGGCCCGGAAGTCGCGCGCTCTGGCCTAACCTCGCTGCTCGACGAATTTATTCGCCGGCGAACCGGTTTGGAACTCTCGGAACGGTTCTTTTCGATTCATAGTCGCAAATCCATTGATGCGTTTTATACCCTTACCTGTTCCACCGGCGGGAAGCATTGGCCATTGGTGCTGGACTTATTCGACATGCGTCCGGTTTGCGCCACGATCTGGAGCGGACCTAATGCGCTGCACTTGTCGCAAAAACTGAAGGGTAACACACAGCCGGCCCAGGCTTTATCCGGCACCGTACGTAGTCTCTTTTTCTGCGATAATCCCGTGACGAACCTCCTTCATGTGAGCGATAGTCATCAAGTAATGGATGCTGAGCTGAGAATACTTAGGTGCCGGTCGTTGGGCGACGAAGCGACTGCTTGGATTTCTCTCGATTCCGGCTAAGGCCTCTTCCGGTATGCACCCTCCGCTCATCTTGGGACCGCCTCATTCTTGAGGCCGGTCTGTTTCAATGGCCCTCTTTGGAATTCGCTTTGAAGCGAACCGTGTGCCGTGGCCGGGAAAACAACCAGGCTGGCACCGCGCCGGAAGGCCCGGAGAACAATGAGTGTACGCGATTCTGACGGCGGATACAGGGCCGGTCGTTGGGCGACGAAGCGACCTGCTTGGATTTCCTCCTCGATTCATCTGGCTGACATCTTGCGCGGCGCCCCATTCCTCATTCATTTCCCAAATGTTGCTAAACGTTCTCGGCGACAGGGGAGCTGCGCCGATGCCGGACAATCGGAGTGATGGTAGCGCGTTTGCCCACGCAAGATTCTGTTACGACAGAGCACTCCTAACCGCAGCAAAGTCGGGCCTAACGACAGCCGTCCAGCGGTATTTCCAGGGGGATCGAGCCGGTCTAGAAGGCCTCTTCCGGTATGCACCCCTCCGCTCATCTTGGGACCGCCTCATTCTTGAGGCCGGTCTGTTTTCAATGCCTCTTTGGAATTGCTTACTGAAGCGAACCGTTGATGCCGTCGAGCCGGGAAAACAACCAGGCATGGCACCGCGCCGGAAGGCCGGAGAACAATGAGCGAACTTGATCGTATCAGGACAACGCTTCGGACAAGTCAACAAGCCACTTTCCCGCGTCAGATGCAGGCATTCGGACTGGATCTGGTCGTACAGGAAGGGGTTTTTCCTCCAGAGCACTTCCAGAGTTGGCGTTGGATTAGCGAGAATTTTCCCCCATTCGACGGAAAGACCGTCTTAGAAATCGGCTGCGGTTTCGGTCTTCCCGGCCTTCTGTTGGCAAAGACTGGCGCGCTGTCGTTGCTGACTTGTGACATCAATCCGAGGGCCGTCGCGAACACGTTGGAGAATGCTGCAAGAAACGGAATTAGTAACGTCGAGGTCATCGCAAGCGATATATTTAACAATGTTCCACCTGGCAGAAGGTTCGACATCATATTTTGGAACTACCCGTCGAGCTACGCTCCAGAAGATTACGAGTTTGTCCACGACCTCGAAGGTGGTGCGATCGATCCAGGGTACAACTTGCTCGAGAGATTTCTTTCAGATGGCCCAAGGTTCCTTACGGAATCAGGTCGTATCGTTCTTGGGTTCGGCACTAATGCCCGTGACGACCTTCTTGAAAAGATTGCGGGTTCAAATGATCTCACATCTGTGCTTCTGCGAGCCGGGACCTATCCCGACGTCAACGTAACTTACAGGCTGTTCTCAATATCAAAGAAGGCCACAAGCGCATGATGCCCGAGCTGATGCGCATTGCGTTGGTCGCCATTTCGCGCAATCGGAGCAAAGATAGCTGGGTAGCGGGCAGTAGCGTCCTTTCGCAGTTCATCCAGCGTGCGCCGAACGACATTGACATTCATCATGTCAATTTGGCCGCATTCAATCAGGCTGTGGATAAGGATACCAGGGCTCTGGCGGACGCGGGGTTCTCCATTGCCACATCGCGACCTGCCGACGCGGAGCTGGAGATCGTATTCTTGAGATCGAACGGGACCCTGGCGATAAATTGGGTTCTCGAACAGGAACGACCGACGGCGTTAATCAACGATCCGCTTTTTGGGACAAGGGCGAGTTTCGCGGACGTCATCGCGCGAAAGGTCGAGATGCACCTGGAGAACCACCATTCGAAGCACAGGGATGATCTCCTTGCACTCCTGGAGCATTCCGCCTCAATCTCGGCCGAAATGAGTCTGGACCAATTGGTTGGTAGCATCTCCGCGCTAGACCTCGCGAAATACGTCAATACCAACCTTCGTGGCAGCACGCGATAGATGTCAGCCCCCAATCTCCCAGGAATTCCCGAACACCGTGGCAAACGTAGAAGTGGACATGGAAGAAGCTCGACCTGGTCCACCGATCTGTCGACCGGCAAAAGGAGCCGCTGACTTGCTGTCGGTGAAGAAGGAAGCTAGGATCTTGCCTGCCTTCCTGCGTCCCACGCTGCTGCGGCCGACCCATGCCCTCTCGAGGCCCTCCAGCGCCACTCAGTCGGCGAGCGCGCCGTCGAACCTTGCGCATGGACCGCCTAGGTCACGGAGTCGACCTGGTGCTGCAGCCTTGCCCAACGACGAGGAACCTGCCTTGTCCTCCGGTTTGATCCCGGTGTAGTAGTTCGTCAGCTTCTCAATTGTTGAAGCTTCCCCTATGATCACCAAACACCCGCGCGCCGTGGCAAGAGGGTTGCTCGGTGAGTTCGTCGTTTCCATGTAACAAGCACGCAGTACGCACAGTCGAAAGTGCGGTTCAAGTTTATCGCTTCAATGGCTCGTGCACGCGAGCACGCGCGACGAAGACCGAGGTGGGATCCGGAAATAACCTCGGAACTGCCCGAATTGGCCTTGGTGGGGATTCAGACTTCCGCCATCTGCAGACACTGGCAAAGATATTCGCTCAGCAACACCAGAGGCGGCACGTGCATCGCCGACCCGGCCTGTGGCCAAGCCTCAGCCGAGGTAAACAATACCACCTCGTCCGCAGTCCGGGCGATCGGGCAGTCAACGCGGGTCGTAATGGCAATCGTGTATGCTCCGGTTTCGCGCGCAATAGCCAGAAAATCCTTGGTTTCCACAGTGTGGCCACGCGACGAAATGCCAATGGCGAGGCTCAACGAGCCAAGCCCTCGCGCGAGAGCGTGAGACACGGTGGCGGACCCCGAGCAATGTGCGGGGAAACCTAGGCAGATCAGTCGCATGGCCAGAATATCAGCGCAGACGGATGACGGCCCCGTGCCGAACAGTTCGACGCGTCGGGCCGCTCGGATGCGGTTGGCAAACCCACTAATTTGAAGGTCGTCAAAACCACGAGCGGACACGGAAATTGAGTTTTGTAAAGCAGAACTGAGGATGGCGATCCGAGGAGCTGTGTCTACAGCTTCTGATGGCGCGCGTTCAGCCAGTTCGCCGCTCAACTTCCGCCGCTCAATTTCGCCGCTGAGCGCAATCTTAAACTCGCGAAATCCCGAGAGTCCCAAGGTTCGGCAAAATCTTACAATTGAAGCAGAACCGGTAGCGGTGTTGCGCGCAAGGTCGGCAATGGACAGCGCCAGAACAGCCTCGGGGTCTTGTGCAACATACAGAGCTATACGTGCGAGCGCATTCGGAGCCGTGTTAATTGCATCATAGATGATGTCTAGCAGCAATTTCTGTGTATGTCGGGGCTTCCGCATGTGTCTTAGTGTTCGTTCCAAGCTGGCAGTCGACCCGCGAAGGCCTAGCAAAGCCCTGCATATTCGAGTCTCGCTGACGGTTCACTGACGCAGATCATAGACAAGGTCGATATCGGATTCCGGCTGCCGCTCCGTTCGCGCCCATGTCTCGGCAGTCGGGGCAATGGACGCGAGGGCATGCGCTCGGCCGCTCGCGAGGCGGTCTTGCGAGTGGCCTCGTTTAACGACGCCTCCTGGCCCGATGCTGTCAATGGAGCTTACTTTACTGGCTGCGCATGCGCCGCGCAAACCGTGGTGTCCTCGTCGTCAGGGCAGTGGGGACGACTGCACGGCAACGCAAGCGGTGCCGTCTGGGAAAATATATTCATTAGCATATTGGCGACATAACCAATCTTACTTGCGTTCTTCTATGATTAGGTTCATCGTCCGATCGAAACCGGGGGCATGACAAGGTGACTACATCTCTAGGGAACGCCGACGTGGCGTTTGGTAAATAGCTCATCTCAGCAAGTTGGCCACGAGCTTGCCGATCCACCCGTACTAGCGGTTCGTCTCGCGGCTAGCGCATGCGACGGGCTTTACTTCTCTGGTACGGCAACAGAGGGCGCGACTGCTTGGGGTCAAGCTGGTCAGGAACTTGTCCTGTCGCGCATTGGCTCCGGCTGTTTAAAAAAGCCGCTGCAACAGTGAGGAAACCACAATGTTTCACCCGCTTCCAGAAGAGCTGCGCGATATCGCGGGTCAACCCTTTCCACTTTATCCCTGCTCGAATGAATCTTGGTCAATCAAGCCGACGGCCGGCCGCTCAAGCTCGCGGGTTATGATATGTTCCATTCCGAAGGCGGGCACCCACCTATATGCCCGTCTGCTTGGACTGCTCGGGCTTGTACAGTCCGATGTGTTCTTTAATAAAGACTATCTTGGAGACTTCCGCTTTGTGGATGTCGAGCGAGCTCGCTTCACTCATTCCGAAAATATTCTATGGATACCGATCGAGATATCCTCGCGCTTTATTCAGCCCGGTCAGTTTGGCTATGGGCATCTACCGTGCGACATCGGCACTCGCCATTGTTTAGCGGATTTCAAGATCGTCTTTCTTTCGCGCGAAATGCGTGCGGCAATTGTGTCGCAGATGCGATATGTAGGTGACAGCGATTGGTGCCCGCCTGAGAGGGCTGAGATTACGTGGCGCAATGAGCCGGACGGACCTGACAAAATGCTGAAGTACTTCGATGAGATCGCGCCTTTCATTTTCAATGATCGCTGCCATCCAGTGGCACCGTGGGCGGATCAGGAGAATGTTCTTGGATTGAGCTATGAGCAGATCATAGGCGACCAAGGACGCGAAGTTCAGTTCGAGACCATTCGCAGAATTGTAGAGTTTTGCGAGATCGAGCGGCCGCCGCAGCCTGAGCTGATCTTAAACCAGCTAATCGGACAGCAGACCTTCACCCTGTCCAGCGGGCGAACTTCGTGGGAGGCTTGCTGGAATGCCGAGATCGAGGCGCGGTTTACCGCGCTGGGAGGGACGAGACTCAACGAGCGATTCGGATTTGGTTCGAGATAGATTTCAGGCTGTCGCAGAGCCCGGCGATGGCAGGTACGCTCGGAGCCGCTCGCCGGACGTTTATGCGAGCGATATTCTGGAAAGGCGCGCTGACCACTGCCCACCTGCCGCCCGCGCAATCACTTCCTGAAGTGCCGACATCGCGATTGGCGCGGGGCTTGCAAGGACCCTTGGTGCAACGTTCGACCGGAGCGCAGCGACGGGAGATGCCCGGGAGGGAGGAACCTGCCTCGATCCGGTTAGGAGACAAGAATTGTTGAATATAATCCCGCACACCGCAGCGCGAGTCCCGCGCGCCCTAAGCCCTCTTATCCCAGCTTTACGTGCAGGTGTTTGCTGCAGTCACGCTCAGCCATCGCACTCGGCCGCCTGAAGTCGCTCGGCGAACGGCGACCGCGGGGGCAGTTCGCACGCACACAGCGCCGCTCACGGATGGGTCGGCTGTTGGGCCCAGCCATCCCACCGCATCTCTTCGAATAGCACGAGCCCCTTGACCTCCCGTCATCCGCGAACAGCGGGTGAGGCATTAAAGCGGTGCCCCCTTTGACGTCAAAAGGCCAGCCGTTGCCGCCCTGCCGTTCACTGTTAATTGGAGCCTAACCATGCCTTACGCCAAAAGCCGGCCTTATCGCTCTTTCAGCCCTAGCCCTGCTTTTTTTCGGGCTGGCGACGCAATATGGTCCAGTTGCCAAAGACTACGTGCGCCAGCATGAAAACCATAGCCGGCTCGTCGCGTTTTGGCGGAAGCTCATTCCAGAGCGGCGCGACGCACTCTTAACGACGCCGCTGCGCCAACTGCTGGCAACCCGAATGGCGACGTCCCTCTCGTCTTATTTTTGGACTACAACTGCCCGCGGTGCCGGGCGGAAGACCGTACAATCCAGCAAGCCCTCAAGCATGATCCCATGCTGAAGGTTGTCTACAAACATTGTCCGGGCAAGAGACCGGGTTCCAAATTTGCCGCACTGGCGGCGCTCGCCTCCAGCAAACAGGGAAAATATGAGGCGTTCCATCACGCCCTTATGGCTGCTCGCGGCCAGCTCAGCCAATTCGACATCTTGACTATCGCACGACACGTTGGCCTCGAGGTTGAGCAGCTCAAGCGGGACATGGAAGACCGCGCCATCGAAAACGTCCTCGAGCGCAATTGCGCGCTCGCCAAGGAGCTGTACATCAACGTCACGCCGGCGTTGGTTCTCGGCGACGAAGTGATTTCAGGTGTGCTCAAGATTCACACGCTGGAACGCTTCATCGCCAAAGAGCGGGAAGAAGCTAAGCGTCGTGCCGGATCACAACTTCGGCATTTTGACAGCGTGGCGGCCGGTGCGATCCCGTTCTTTGGCCACGAGTGCCGCTTCTCGCGCCGGGCCAAATCTCTTATATGGCCCGGCAACGCGGTGCTAGCGTGCAAAGTCCTGCATTCAGCTCGCTTTCCTCAACTTGGCCGAACGCGATCGCACAGCTCGGGATCTATTCAGCCGGTCCTGGTGTTTCCGTTCCGCCATCGGCGTCTTTCACCGAAGCCTCGCCAGAAGATAGGCGGGAGGCGCGCCGACGCCTGCTTCAGATCGCGGCCGGCGCGACGATGATCGTCATGGGCTCTCGCCCCCCTGGGGTGATCGTACAAGTCCCGATTGTCAGAAGAATCTGTTGACGTGGACGCCTCGGCGCCAAGCTCGCGCCACCTGTCGACAGCGCGGCCCTTGGCGTGTTGGATAAAGCCGCAAAGCGGTTGCAAGAAATCCCGTTCGGATTGACGAAAATGACGGTGGCCGCACCCATGCACCTCGATCATGCCATTCAAGGCCGAGGCTCTGGTCGAGGTCACCTCATTGAGGATGACGGCGGCCGGAATTGCCTGGATCAAGCAGCCAATCGTGGTGCGCGACACCTCATTTATTGAATTGAGGGTGGCGCCGGCGTTCCGGCATTGAAGTCCTGATATCAATTGTGCGACAGGCTGCCTCATCGAACCGCTGGCGGAGGCAAGCGTGGGCTGCAGCACCAGATCACAGGCATGCCGCCAGCGAGGCCATCCCATGTGCTTAATGGCCATGCCGCCAAGATCGAATTCGCTACCCGCATGAAACCTCGGTGTGGTGGAGGTGTTGAGAGGCACCTGCGCCAGGCTGGCGAACGGTTAGAAGCGGGCAAAACCCGTAGCTCAGCTCATAGCCCGCCTAAACAAAGGCGGGCATCTTAGAAGGCCGCAGTCCTTCGGACTTAGGTCCAAAAGACCGGCCCAGGTGATTTCGCAAGCCGGGCGGGGGTTTGCGCCGTTCGCATCAAGAGCTGTCCGCCCGGCCAATTCTGTCCCTTACATAAACCTGACAATCAGCCGCAAACGGTATACCAGCTGTCGAATCGGCCATTGTTTGGAACCGCACACAGAGCGCCGTAACAAACCTTCTCACCCTTGAAGTAGGCCAGGAACTGCAGTAAATGCGATATTTCGCGCTGTTCATCTTCGTCCCGGATAAGCTCCGGACCGCCCTGCGACTTCAGTGCCAGCTCGATCAACTCGATCGCCCGATCTTTGTTGCCGCTCTCGTGATAGTACAGGGCTGCCAAACGATAAGGCAGGAGCTTACGTTTGTCGCTTTCCGGGGGATTCAGTGCCAGGATGTGTTCGGACAGCTGTTTTCCCATCGCCAAGCGCTCAGCAGACGGAAAGTGCGAATGGTCAAGGTTCGGAAAGAAGAGCTCGTCTAACGCCGCAACCATCCAATTCTCGGAGTTTCTGTTGATCGCGTCGCGAACGAATTGGCGCATGACGGGCAAGCCGACCTGCATGTCCTTCATTTTGTGAAGCAACAGATTCACATGAGAACGGCGGAAACCGAGGTTGTCCGGCATCAAGGCGATGCCTTCTTCGATCGCCGAGAGCGCCGTCTTCCAATCCTTTTTCTCCACCGCCGCCCGATATCTGTCCTTGATCGGCTTCTTCAGCGCTTGTTCGCGCGCTATGGGTTCGCCTTCCGCGATCCGCTCCGCATCGGCGGATTTTGCCTGATCGCTGGTGCGCCAGCTGCCGTTAAGCACCTTCGGCAAGACCTCATCGAGTTTCGTCGGTTCACCAATAAAGGCGATGCAGCCGTCTCGGTCGACCACGAAACTGGTGGGAATCCAGAAAGAAAAGCTGGGCTCCAGCCAAAGCTTGTCCATTTCGCCTGTGGAGTCGAATGCGATCCGATAGTTCAGATTCGGGAACTTTTCCGTCAACCAAGCGTCCAACGTGCTTCGGGCCTCATCGGCCGTTGGAGCGCGTTCACTAGCCGCGACTCCTACGATCTCAACGCCGCTTTCCCTGTATTTCTCCTGCAGCTGCATCAGATGGGGCATCCCGTCCACACACGAACCGCACCAAGTTGCCCAAAATTCGACGATGTACACTTTGCCGGGCTCGAAGCTGGTGAGGGGCTCGCCACGCAGCCAGGTTTCCGCTTGAATCGAAGGAGCCGGGGACTCGATCTGCAACACCACGTTGTTCTCCAAAGCCGTTGAAAGGTTGTGAGATTTTCTGCATGAGCTTATTTCCCTCTCAGAGACGGCACACGGTTCAGGGGAGAGAACATCCTCGTCTGCTCCATTGCATACCGTCCTGCTGCAAGCGTTGCAAGGTCCATGCCAGCGGGCTCAGCGCGCAAGTGCATGAATATGCTTTGAAAACCCTCCGCAGTGCCCGGATGGCGGTTGGATTGAACCTGACAAGTTTCTGCCTTTGTCAGGTTTTGAACGCGCATTGCCCGTGTTTCGCGCCGCCAGAAAAGCGTGGCCCATCCGCACGATCCTGAAGCCCAAACGGTCGAACACGTGCGACACCGCCGCAATATGTCGTGCCATGCATCGATGCCAAGCGCCTCGGCGTTGAGCTCGCAGCACGCCAGAACATCATCGACGAGACGTTCAAGCTCGACCCGGGAACGGGAAAACGGCCCGAGGTTTGGCCTTGGTCGGGACGGCCGAACGGCAATATCGCCGAGAGGGAAAGACGCAGAAGAAGATCATCACACCCGGCGAGCCGAAAGTGTCGGCAAGCCATCGCAGAAGGCAGCAAACATGCAGGCCCAGACGTATCGCTGGGCGATCTGAGGGAGTGGCATACGTTGCGCGCCTGGTGCAGAAATTGCTCGCATCATGCCGAAGTAAGGTCGGCCGCGCTAATCCGCCGGTATGGCAAAGGCGCACTATTCAGCACGGTCGAGGGCACTTGGTTGCCCGGGAATTGAACCGGCTCATCACTGGTCAGTGATAATGCCAGCCAGTTCATCTCGAACGCCATCCTCTCCTGCGCGGATCAGAACCGGTCGAATGGCATTCCATGCGCATGGCAAGCATCGCTATCGCCTGTGGCGCGCCGACTGCAACA